>NZ_MEDO01000004.1 GCF_001724815.1 Arenimonas sp. SCN 70-307
GTCGCTCGGCTCACGCAGCCCCGTGGAGTACCGAAAGTCTCTGGGAATCGCTGTCTAATCCGTCCAAGTTTTCTGCCGCACCCCCGGGTGGTCAATTTTCGTCGCGCATCAACACGTCACAGCAAGAGTCAGGCCTTAGCTTGGCTTACATTCCTCTTAGCAAGGTCACCAACCAGATTGATAGCAGGGTTTTCAATCGCCCCCTGGCCCATAAAGCCAAACTAGAGCTGGTGCTGAGCCGGTTGTCCAGCCGCCAGGCCTAATGCAGCATGGAAATGAACCTCGGAGCAAAGTCATGACGAGATCTATAGTCCTACTGCTAACCATCGCAGCGCTCGCAATGCCAAATCCATCAATAGCCCAAGGGCGGGTCGAAAGGCCGAGAGACACTACTCGGCCTTCCGAGACAGGCGCCCAACAGGTAAAGCAATGCCTCCGAATTGCCCGAGAGATCGCGGAGCTATCGGATGCGGCAGATCAAGCACAGGCGGCCGGGGATATCGACAGTTTCAACGCGACAGTCGACCCTTATAACGCGGCCATTGCGAGGTGGAATGCCGGCTGCACGAGGCCTTACAACCCGGCTGATATGGTTCGGGCGGAGAATGAACTTGGGTATCGCCTGTGCCAGTACACGCAATCTCCGTGCCTGAGCGAGGCTGAGCGAGGCGAAATCCTGCTCGAAGAGAAGCGCAGGCTTCAGCAGGCCGAACGGAAAGGCCAGTAACTGATTTTCGTACGATGAAAAACTCGCATTACCCAAGGGGCCAGGATGAAGAAGTCGCTAGTCGGTGCGATCGTCGGCTTGTTACTGCTCGCATTTTATTGGTTTGAGTTCCGGCCTAGCGAGATTCGAAGCTCTTGTGCCGCGTCTTCTCGAGAAGAGGCAGGAAGGCTGGCAAGATCGCGCGCTGCCGCCGGTGAGTACACGGGGCTATCAAAGAAACAGCTTGACGAGGGTTGGTTCTATGCGGGAGACCAAGAGCGAGCCTACCAAGACTGTCTGAGAGCATCCGGCTTAAGGGGGCCGAAAGACAATCTTTAAAGGGGGGGGGTCGAAGCCGATCTCGGTCAACCAATTGGATTCCGCGGAGGAGGCGACAGCCCGCCGATTAACGGTCCGGGCTCTTTCCTGCCCGAGCAGTAGTTGGTGTCATATCCCTCCAGTGGTTGGGAGTTGGTGTCACACCCCTTCTGGACTGGGCCAGGATTTCAAGCCGCCTGAGAAGATTTCTCCATCCCGGCAAAGACTTGCCGAAACTGACATCGATTACTGAACCCCGACAGCGCCGCCCTCACCCCACCAGCAACCGCCACCCCAGCCACGCCGGGATGCCGAGGAAGTAGAGCGCCCGCGCCAGCGTGAAGACGCGGCTGCGCAGGGCGGCGGCGCGGGCCGGGGCCAGGCGCAGGGCGGCGAAGGTGGCGGCTTCGGCCAGCAGGCGCAGCGCCGCGGCCACCAGGGCCAGGCCCAGCATCCACGACAGCCACCAGATGCCCAGGCCCAGCCACCAGGCGCCCCAGCCGTGCACCTGGGCTTCGCCGAAGGTCCCGCCGAAGGTGATCACCTGGTGCAGGCGGAAGGCGATGGCCGCCGGCAGCAGCGGGAACAGGCCGAACTTGAGCCAGGGCTGGTCGAGCCAGCGCGCGCGGCCGCTGGCGCGCACCTGGTCGCGGCGGGCGTCGGCGGCGGCTTGGGGCCCTTCCAGCCGGGCCGGCGAACCGCCCGCGGCCAGCGCCGCCAGCAGGGCCACCGGATCAGCCAGCTGCAGCTGCTGGCGCCAGGCCTGGCCGGAGCCGAGTTGCAGCACCGCGCCGCTGCCCGGCCACGGCAGCCGCCAGGGCCGCAGGCCGACGATGGACGCCAGCGGGATCTCGACCTGCTCGCGCCGTGACGCCAGCACCAGTGCCTCGCCGCGCACCTGCCAGCGTGCGGCGCACCACCCGCGCAGCATCCACGCCAGCGCCACCGGCAGCAGCACCGCCAGCGCGAACCCCTGCAGCTGGCCCAGCGTGGCCACCTGCCAGCCCACGCGCAGCGCCATGTCCAGCGCCAGCCAGGCCAGGCCGAGGCCCGCCACGGTTTGCAGCGCGGCGATCGCCACTCGCATCGCCGGCGTCAGCAGCAACACGCGGTCGTCGCCGCGGTGCCGGGCCGGGCGGCGCGACCAAACCTGCAGCGCCCAGGCCAGCGCCCACAGCGCCAGCGCGACGGCCGCCGCGCGGCCCACCCAGTCGCCCCAGCGCACGGCCAGGGTCGGCGGCGGCGACAGCACCGGCAGCGGCGCGGTCAGCACCGCCTGGTCGTTGGCCGGCGTGGCGGCCAGCACTTCGCCGGACGGATCGACGATGGCGCTCAGGCCGGTCGTGGTCACGCGCAGCTGCGGCAGCCGCGTCTCGATGCTGCGGAAGGCCGCCACCGCCAGGTGCAGCTGCGCGCCGCGGCCGTCGCGGCTGAACCAGGCGTCGTTCGACAGGCCGATGATGGCCTGCGCGCCCAGGCGCGCACCGTCGATGGCCAGGGCCGGGCGCACGTCGTCCAGGCAGATCAGCGGCACCACTTCCACCTGGCGGCCGTCGGCGGTGCGCAGCGGCAGCACGCGCGCGCCGTCGCCGGGCTGCCAGCCGCCGGCCCAGGGCAACCAGCGCCGAAGCACCGGGCCGTCGAGCCAGGCCGGCACGTGCTCGGTCAGCGGGAAGGGATGCGTCTTGCGATAGGTGCCGAGGCGACCCGTGCGCGGCTCCAGGAACACCGCGGCGTTGTACTCGCCGGCGGCGTCGAGGTCGTAGGTGCCGAACACCAGCGGCAGGCCGATGGCGTCCACGAAGGCCTGGATCTCGGCGTCGAGCGCGGCGCCGTCTTCGCTGCGCGGGCTGCCGAAGGTGGTCGGGTACACCGTTTCCGGCCAGAGGATGACATCGGCGCCGTGCTCGCGCCGCGCCGACCACGACAGCGCGTAATGCGTGTCGAGTACGTGCCGCACCGCGCCGTAGGTGCCGCGCTCCTCGCGCAGGCTTGCGTAGTCACCCAGGTTGGCCTGCACCAGGGCCACGCGCAGCACCGGCGCGTCCTCGGGCAGGCCCGGCAGGCTCGCCAGGCGCCAGGCGCCATAGCCCGACCAGAAGGCCAGCAGCACCGCCACGGGAGCCAGCGTGCCGGCCACGCTGCGAAGGCCGCGCCGGCGACGCGCGATCGCCAGCGCGATGCCTTCGTTCACCAGCAGCAGCAGGAAGCTCAGCAGCGGCGCGCCGCCCAGGTCGGCGGCCTGGCGCAGCCAGGTGGCGCCGAGCAGGCCGTGGCCCAGGGTGTCGCCCAGCAGCTTGGGCCACAGCGCTTCGCAGGCCACCCACGCGGCGGCGGCGGCCAGCGCGCGCACGGCCGGGCCATGGCGGCGGCCGGCGAGTTCGCGCACCAGCGCATAAGCGATCCACTGCGGCTGCAGCAGCGGCGCGAGCAGCACCAGCGCGGTGAAGCCGCCCAGCGGGCCCAGCCCGGTGTAATCGCCGACGGCGGCGCCGAACCAGCCCAGCACCGCGGCGGTGAAGGCCACCGACATCGCCCAGCCGGCCACCAGCGCGCCGCGCAGGCCGCGCTCGCCGTCGAGCGCCAGCAGCCAGGGCACCAGCACCACCAGCCCGATCCACCAGGCCGCGCCGCCCAGCGAAAACACGAACAGCGCGAACGCGCTGAGCAGCAGGGCCAGCGGCAGGCGCGCACGAAGCAGGAAGGACCGGTCCATGGCCACGGGAAACTCCTTGGAAGAAATCAGGGTTTGTTCGGACGCACCCAGCGCAGCGGCAGGCCCTTGGGCGCCAGCTCGGGCGGCACCACGCCGTCGGCCGGCAGCGCGATCGGGTTGCCGCTGGCGTCGAAGAGCCGGGCCTCCGGCGTGAACATCAGGATCGCCTCGATCGGCTGGCCGTCGTCGCTGAACTGGTGGTGGCGCATGTAGCCCTCGGGCAGCTCGAAGTCCTCGGGCACGGCCAGGCCCTCGAGCGGCGGGCTGGTGCCCGGCGGGTTGAAGGCGCCCAGGCCCGTGCGGATACCGGCTTCGTGCAGCGCGGTGATCAGCTCGGCGCCGGTGGGTTCCGGGTCGCCGGGGCGGAAATGCACGGCCAGGTCGTTCGGATCCACGCTGGGCAGTTCAACCGGAATCTCGGGCGTGGTCATCGGGCGCAGCGGGCGGGCGGCCGGCTCCGGTGCCGGCGTGTTGGCCACCGGCGCGGGTTCCGGCGCGGGTGCGGCGGGCCACAGCACCCAGGCCAGGCCCGCACCGACCGCCAGCAGCGCCACCAGCGCGACGCCCGGCGTAAGCCGGGCGCCGCGTTGGCGCGGCGTGACCGTCACGCCGTCCGGGTCGGACGGCGTGCGCGGCGGCGGCTGGCTGGCCACGACCGGTGGCCCCCGTCCTCAGGGGCTGGCCGGGTTGTAGACCGACAGCGCCCAGCCCATGCGCTCATGGCCGGCGGTGTTCCAGACCGGGCTCTTGCCGCCGGCGAAGCTGGTGTAGCGCGGCGCCACGGTGCCCGAGCTGCCACCCCAGAGGCCGGCGCTGACGGTGCGGCCCAGGTAGGTCGGGTGCACGTCGTCGGACTGGATGTAGTCGTAGCTGGCGGTGGAGGTGGTGCGCTTGAAGTTGGCGTCGCGCAGGGTCGGCTTGAGGCTGCCGGTGATGCGGGCCACGTAGCTGGCCTCGGTTTCGCCGGCCACGTAGCGCAGCGCGTCGGAATCCACCACGCCGTCGCCGTTGGTGTCGAAGTCCGCGCCCATGTACTGGGCGAAGCTGTCGGCGCACTGGAAGCCCTTCTGGCGGGCGTATTCGCACATCCAGTAGTTCATCCTGGCGATGGCCGGCAGGAAACGGTCGCGCAGGTTCACCGTCTGGCCGGTGGAGGCGTCGCGGCAGCTGCTCTGCACGTTGTCGGCGTTGTAGCCCGGGTAGTACAGGTTGGAGATGACCTTGAGCCGGGTGTTCGGGTGCGCGTTGGCGTTGATGTAGTCCATCGCACGGGCCACGTTGGTCTTGCAGGCGTTCACCGCCGCGTCCAGGCCGGCGTAGTTGCAGGTGCCGGTCTGCGACTTGAAGGACGAACGGGCCTGCAGGCCGTCGTTGCCGCACATCTCGAAGGTCACCACGCGGGTGCTGGCGGCCTGCATGTAGGAACGCTCGGCGACGATCTTGTTCTGGTACACGTCCGAGGCGATGGCGCCCGACTTGGCGCGGCGCACGCTTTCGATGTCGGCGTTCCACAGCGCCGAGAGGTACTCGGCATCCACCGTCGGCGCCGCGTACAGGCCGGCGTTGCTGATCGAGCCGTTGTAGCCGGCGTAGATCGAATCGCCGTAGGCCACCACGCGGTACTTCGCGGTGGTGCCGGAGCGGTCGATGGTCCACGAAACGTTCTGGTTGAGCGTATTGGCCATCGTGGTGCCGCCGAAGGCGAGCAGCACGAGGGCGGGCAGGCACCGGCTGGCGGTACCGCGGAGCGACATCTTCATTCCCTGTCCCCTTGGTTGGTGTGGTGGTACGAAGTGGTGCGCAACGAAGCGGTCCCCCAACCGCCGCCCGGACGCTAGCGTATGGGTCGGGCCCCCGCAATGTGCGCTGCAGCACAAAACCGGGCCCGGGCGGGGCGGGCTTCCTGAACGGGCCGGCCGCCAGTTAGAGTGGGCGAACGGTGCCACGGGGGTGGGTCAATGGGCTTGGCGGGCCTGAAGGTGATGCTGGTCGAGGACCACGGGTTCCAGCGCCGGCTGGGGCTGCGCCTGCTCGCGGACCTGGGCCTGGACCACCTGCACGAGGCGGCCGACGGCTACCAGGCCCTGGACCTGCTGCGCGGCATGCCCGAACCGCCCGATGTGGTGCTGGTGGACCTGGACATGCCCGGCATGGACGGCGTCGAGTTTATCGGCATCGTCGCCCAGGAAAAGCTCGCCCACTCCATCGCCGTGGTCAGCGCCATGGAGCCGGCCCTGCTGCACACCGTGCAGGTGATGGCCAAGGCCTCGGGCCTGCGCGTGCTGGGCTGCATCGAAAAGCCGCTCACCCCGGGCAAGCTCACCACGGTGCTGTCCCTCTATGAAAGCGCGCCCGGCCCGGCCATCGCCGCCGCCGAGGTCGAGGTCACGCTCGAGCAGGCCCGCACGGCGCTGTCGCGTGGCGAGGTGACGGCCTGGTTCCAGCCGCAGGCCGAGTTCGGCAACGGCAAGATCGTCGGCGTCGAGGCGCTGGCGCGCTGGCGCCTGGCCGACGGGCGCATGGTGCCGCCGGTGGCGTTCGTGCCGCTGATGGAAGCCGGTGGCCTGGTCGACGAGCTCACCAGCCTGATGCTGGTGCAGGCCTGTGCCTGGTCCAAGCGCTGGCAGGCACGCGGCCTGGACCTGAAGGTCTCGGTGAACGTGTCGGCGCAGAACCTCACCGGCCCGGAAGTGGCCGACCGCTACGAGGCCATCCTGCGCGAGCACGGCGTCAGCCCCGAGCGCATCGTGCTCGAGATCACCGAAAGCTCGGTGATGAGCGACACCGCCCGCGGCCTGGGCATGCTCGCGCGCCTGCGCCTGAAGGGCTTCGGCCTGAGCGTGGACGATTTCGGCACGGGCTATTCCTCGCTCTCGCAGCTGTCGCAGATCCCCTTCACCGAGCTCAAGATCGACCGCGGTTTCGTCGCCGGCGCGCCCACCCAGCCGCGCAAGCGCGCCATGATCGAAACCAGCCTCGACCTGGCCAGGAAGCTCGGCCTGGCCGTGGTGGCCGAAGGCGTGGAAACCATCGAGGAATGGCAGCTGCTGGCCCAGCTGGGCTGCGACTACGCCCAGGGCTACCTGATTTCCGCGCCGGTGCCGGGCGAGCAGCTGCCCGACGCCATCCAGCGCTGGCGGCAGACGCAGCTCTAGGCCGCGATGGCGACGCCCGGCCGCCCCAGGTTCGGCATCCGGGTGCAGCTGCTGGGCCTGTTCGGCCTGTTGCTGCTCACCGGTGCGGCGGTGCTGGGCCTGGACGAGTACGAGCGCCAGCTCAACCAGCAGGTGCTGGTCGAACTCAAGGACGAATCCCTGGCCGGCCTGCGCCGCATCAAGGCGGTGTCCGACGCCTACGGCATGGACATCGTCGACACCACCTTCCGCGTGCGCAACGACCTGATCAGCTGGGAAGAGGGCGTGCAGGTGGTCGACCACGCCCGCCTGCGCATCCGCGACCACTGGCAGGCGCTGGAAAGCATGCCGCTGACCGAGGAGCAGGCGCAGATCTTCGCCCAGGTGGCGCGCGCCCGGCAGCGCGCCGACACGGCGGCCGAAACGCTGCGGCAGATCCTGCTGCAGAAGGACATCGTGGCGCTCGGCCGCTTCGCCGACACCGAGCTCTACCCGGCCATCGACCCGGTCACCACGCGGATGAAGCACCTGGGCGACCTGGAGATGATCGAGGCCGAGCAGAAAGTGCGCGCCCAGGCCAAGCGCGCCCAGCGCGCCGCCTGGATCCGCACCTCGCTGAGTTTCGCCACACTGCTGGTGGTGGCGCTGGTGGGCCGCAAGCTGCTGCGGAACATCTACAAGGGCGTGGAATCGCTGACCGCGCTGGCCCAGCAGATGCGCCGGCACGACTACCAGGGCAAGCCGCGCTACGAGCCCGAGGGTGAACTGGGCGAGGTGATGGACGCCTTCCTGGCCATGCGCGACGACGTGCGCAAGGTCGAGGCCGAACTCAACGAACAACTGGCCCGCAACGAGCAGGTGCGGGCGGCGCTGCAGGAGCGCGAGCTTTTCCAGCGCTCGCTGTTCGCCGCGGCGCGCGTCGCCATCATGTCCATGGACGGCGAGGGCCGCTTCACCAGCTTCAACCCGCAGGCCGAGCGCCTGACCGGCCACCGCGCCGACCAGGTCAGCGGCCGCGCCGGCCTGGACCTGCTGGTGCGCCCGGACGAGATCGAAAAGCTCTCGGCGCGGCTCACCGCCGCCAGCGACCAGCCGGTGCCGGCCGACGCGCGCCTGTTCACGCGCCTGATCGACCAGGCGCCCGAGCCGATGGAGCTGTGCTTCCTGCGCAAGGACGGCAGCGAGGTGCCGGTGCTGCTGGCCACTTCGGCCATGCGCGACGCCACCGGGCGCACGGTCGGCTACCTGGCGGTGGCCACCGACCTCACCCAGATCAAGCAGCTCGAGCAGCGCCTGCGCGCTTCCGAAGCACGCGCGCTGGAGGCCAGCGACGCCAAGTCGAACTTCGTGGCCGCCATGAGCCACGAGATCCGCACGCCGATGATCGGCGTCACCGGCATGCTCGAGGTGCTCGAGCACAGCCCGCTCGACGAGGAGCAGCGCCGCACCATCGAGGTCATCCGGCAGTCGGCGCGTTCGCTGCTGCAGATCATCGGCGACATCCTGGACTTCTCCAAGGTCGAGGCCGGCCGGCTCGAGCTCTCGCCCACCACCATCTCGCTGCCGCGGCTGCTGCAGTCCACCGTGGCCAACTTCAGCGGTTCGGCTTCGTCCAAGGGCCTGGTGCTGCTGTGCGAGGTGGACGACCGCATCGGCCCGGCCCACCGCGCCGACGGCCTGCGGCTGCGGCAGATCCTGTCGAACTTCCTGTCCAACGCCATCAAGTTCACCGAGAAGGGCGTGGTGGAGGCGGCGCTGGAATGGCAGGGCCGCGAGGGCGAGGGCGACCGCGTTTGCTTCCGCATCACCGACACCGGCATCGGCGTCACCGCCGAGCAGCAGGCGCGGCTGTTCCAGCCCTTCCAGCAGGCCGAGGGCAGCACCACGCGGCGTTTCGGCGGCACCGGCCTGGGCCTGGTGATCTCGCGCCGCCTGGCCGAACTGATGGGCGGCGAGATCCACATGGAAAGCACGCCGGGGGCCGGCACGACGCTGCGCCTGGTGCTGGTGCTGCCGCGTGGCCACGAGGAGGAGCTCGAGCCCGAGGCCGCGCCCGGCCCGGCCTCGGGCTTCCTGGCCCGGCCGCTGCCTTCGGTCGAGCAGGCGCTGGCCGAGCGCAGCCTGGTGCTGGTGGTGGACGACCACCCGACCAACCGCCTGGTCGTGGCGCGCCAGCTGGCCCTGGCCGGCTACGCCAGCGAAAGCGCCGAGGACGGCCGCAAGGGCCTGGAGGCCTGGCGCAGCGGCCGCTACGCGCTGGTGCTGTCGGACGTGCACATGCCCGAGATGGACGGCTACGAATTCGCCCGCGCGCTTCGCGCCGACGAGGCCGCGCGCCGGCTGCCGCGCACGCCGGTGGTGGCGCTCACCGCGGCGGCGCTCAAGGGCGAAGCCGAACGCTGCATCGCCGCCGGCATGGACGCCTACCTCGCCAAGCCGGTGTCGATCCCCGAACTGGTGGCCACGCTGCAGCGGTGGCTGCCGCACACCGTGCCGCTGGCCGGCGACGTGCGCGCCGCCGCGCCGCTGCCGCAGCTCACGGGCGATCCGCTGCCGCTGGACCCGTCGGTGCTGGCGCCGCTGACCGGCGGCGACCCGGAGGCGACGAAGGAAGTGCTGGACGATTTCCTGGCCACCACCGAATCGGACATGGCCCCGCTGCGCAGTGCCCGCGCCGGCGGCGACCTCGCCGCGCTGGCGCGGCAGGCGCACAAGGTGAAAGGCGCCGCGCGCCTGGTGGGCGCGATGCCGCTGGGCGAAGCCGCCGCCGCGGTGGAAGCGGCGGCCAAGGCCGGCGAATGGGACCAGGTGCTGCCCTGCGTCGCCGACCTCGAAACCGCCTTCGAGCGCCTCAAGCGCCATCTGGCGAACCAGGTTGATTTTATCCAACCAGGTTGAATTTGCCTGGGGCAAATTCAACCTGGTTGGATAAAATCAACCTGGTTCGTCGGCTTTCGTTGACGCTGGGGCGATTTGCGGCTCTCATTGGGCGCAACTGATCCACGGCGAGGCGAAACGTGTTCCAGATCAACCCGGCCTTTGCCGTCCCGCTGGTGATGGCCAGGCTCGACGATTGCCAGGCGCTCAACGCCGAACTGCGCGCGCTGTTCCTCGAGAAGGAAGCCCAGGGCGACAAGTACCGCAACCCCGAGCCGCTGGTGTACCGCAACGATGCCCTGTTCGAGAGCAACTTCCGGCTCTTCGACTGGCCGCAGCCCTGCATCGCCCAGCTGCGCACCTTCTGCCTGCGCAACCTCTACCGCGCCATCGGCGAGCTCAACGGCTACGACCAGGCGATGCTGCAGAAGCTGCACATCTCGGTCGAGTCGTGGTTCCACATCGCCCGCCGCGGCGGCTACTTCGGCGCGCACAACCACGCCATGCACTCGTGGTCGGGCGTGTACTGCGTCAAGCACGAGGACGACGACCCGAAGTCCAGCTCGGGCCTGCTCACCTTCATGTACCCCAACTCGGCCGCCTCGATGTTCCTGGACATGTCGCTGGCGGGCATGAAGGGCCAGTACGCGCTCAGCCCGCGCATGCTGCGGCTCGAGGCCGGCCAGCTGGTGCTGTTCCCCTCCTGGCTGCTGCACGAGGTGCTGCCCTACGACGGCACCAGCGAGCGCATCACCGTGGCCTTCAACGCCCGCTTCGCGCTCGAGGGCGCGCGCCCGGCCGAGGTGCCGCTGGGCTGAGCCCGGCGGCCGCGCCATGGATGCCTTCTGGCTGATCCTGGCGATGCTGGGGCTGGGGCTCGGCTTCCAGCACCTGCGCACCTTCCCGGACAACGCCGCGGAAGTGCTCAACAAGGTGGTGCTCTACGTCTGCCTGCCGGCGGCGGTGCTGCTGTACGCGCCGCGCCTGCAGCTGGGTGCCGGCGTGCTGGCAGTGGCGGCCGTGCCCTGGGCGCTGGTGGGCGTCACCGTGCTGGCCGTGGCCGGCCTCACGCGCCTGCTGGGCCTGCGTCGCGACGAGAAGGCGGTGCTGCTGCTGTGCGTGGCCCTGGGCAACACCAGCTTCCTGGGCTACCCGCTGGTGCGCGCCCTGCTGGGCGAAGACGCGCTGCCCTACGCGGTGGTGTACGACCAGTTCGGCGCCTTCCTCATCCTCTCCACCTTCGGCCTCTACGTGCTGGCGCGCTACGGCGGCGACGCCGACCCCACCGCGCGCGAGATCGGCCGCCGCATCGTCACCTTCCCGCCCTTCCTGGCGATGGTCTTCGGCCTGACGCTGATGCCGGCCGAGCCGCCCGCGTGGATCGCCGGGGGCCTGCAGCGCCTGTCCGATGCACTGCTGCCGCTGGTGGTGCTGGCGATCGGCCTGGGCCTGAAGCTGAAACTGCCGCGCGACGAGCTCAGGCCGCTGGCCGCGGGCCTCACGCTCAAGCTCGGGGTGATGCCGGCCGTCGCGCTGGCACTCGTGTGGCTGCTGCCGCTGGGTCTGGAGCCGGTGGCGCGCGACACCGTCGTGCTCGAATCCGCCATGCCGCCCATGGTCACCGCCGCCGCCTTGGCGATATCGCACAGGCTCGCCCCCGGCCTGGCGTCGGCGATGGTGGGCTACGGCATCCTGCTTTCACTCGCCACCCTGCCCGCCTGGACCTGGCTCCTCAAAGCCATGCCCCTGTAGGAGCGGCTCAGTCGGCGGGCACGGTGCGGCCGCGGGCCCACTCGCGCAGCGCGTTGACCTGTTCGGCCATCAGCACGCTCAGCGGGCGGGTGGCCTTCACTTCCGACAGCACGCGCGCCTCGTCGACCGGCAGGCCGTCGGCGTGCGCGGCGTAGAGCGCGCTCACCACGGCCTGCTCGATCTCGGCGCCGGAGAAACCGTCGGTGGCCTGCGCCAGCGCATCGAGCGAAAAGCCTTCCCAGTCCACCTCGCGGCGCGCCAGGTGCAGGCGGAAGATTTCGGCGCGGGCGCCGTGGTCGGGCAGGTCCACGAAGAAGATCTCGTCGAAGCGGCCCTTGCGCAGCAGCTCCGGCGGCAGGTCGTGGACTGCATTCGCGGTCGCCACCAGGAACACCTTCGACTTGCGCTCGGCCATCCAGGTGAGGAAATAACCCAGCACGCGCCGCGACACGCCGCCGTCCTCGCTGCTGCCGCTGGCGGCCAGGCCCTTCTCCAGCTCGTCGATCCACAGCACGCAGGGCGCCAGCTGCTCGGCCGAGGCCAGGGCGTCGCGCAGGTTCTTCTCGGTTTCGCCGTGGTACTTGTTGTAGAGCGTGCCGAAATCCAGGCGCACCAGCGGCACGCCGAAACCGCCGGCCACGGCCTTGGCCGCCAGCGACTTGCCGCAGCCCTGCACGCCCAGCAGCAGCATGCCCTTGGGCGGGTCCAGGCCCGGCGGCAGGTTGTCGGCGGTGAAGGCGGCGCGGCGCTGGTTCACCCAGGCCTTCAGGCGCGCGAGCCCGGCCACGTCGGCGAACTGCGCGGTGTCGTATTCGAAATGCAGGTGGCCGGACTTGTTGAGCAGCTCGAACTTGAGCTTGGCCAGCTCGGGCAGGTCGCCCAGGCGCAGGGCGCCGTCGCTGAAGATCAGGTGCCGCGCCAGCCGGCGCGCCTCGGTGAGCGACAGCCCGCGCAGGTTGCGCACGATGGCCTTGAGCGCGTCCTGGTCCACCTCGACCCGGCGGCCGCCGTGCTCGCGCATGTAGATCGCCGCCTCGTCCTGCACCACCTTCAGCAGCGCGCGTTCGTCCGGCAGGCGCAGGCTGAAGCGCACCGCCAGGTGCTCGAGGTCGGGCGGCAGCTCGATCTTCGCGCCCACCAGCACCAGGGTGTGCTCCTTGCTGCCGCGGCGCTCGAGCGTCTCGCGCAGCAGGCGCTGGGTGGTGGCGTAGCCCAGGTAGGGGTGGAAATCGAGAAGCAGGCAGACGCTGCGCTGGTCGAGCCCGCGGATGGCGCGGATCGTGGTGGTGGCGTCGGGTGGCGCCAGCGGCGGATCCTCGCCGTCGAGGTCGACGCGACGCAGACCCTCGGTGATCGACCAGCGGTACAGCGGCCGCCACACGTTCATCAGCAGGTGCCGGAACAGGTCCACCACCCGCCCCTCGTCCGGCGTCTCGATGACGATCAGCGCCGTGTTGGCGCGCACCAGCGAGGTCAGGTCCTGCAGCTCACTCATCGATGGTCCCCGGGCAAGAACGCCAAGGGTATCCAATTCGAAGCCCCTTGTAGGAGCGCCTTCAGGCGCGAATCTTTTGGCTTTGCCTTCGGCAAAGAAGGGATTCGCGCCTGAAGGCGCTCCTACAGGGTGGTCGCGAGGGCACGGGCGATGGCCAGGCCGGCTTCGCGGCCGTCGTTCACCGCGGTGACGACCAGGTCGGCGCCGCGCACGTTGTCGCCGCCGGCGAAGACTTTCGGGTGCGAGGTGGCGCCGGCGGGGCCGGTGGTGCGGATGCGGCCGGCGGCGTCGAGGGCGAGCCCGTGTTCGCCCCACCAGGGCGCGGGGCTGGCGCGGAAGCCGAAGCTGAGGATCACCACGTCGGCGGGCAGCACCTGCTCGCTGCGGGGTTCGAGCACCAAGCGTCCGTCGGCGCCGACCGAGCTAGCGGCCACGCGCACACCCGACACCGCGCCCTCGCCCTCGATGGCCAGCGGCTGGCGGTGGAACAGGAACTGCACGCCCTCGTCGCGCGCGTGTTTCACCTCGCGGCGCGAGCCGGGCATGTCGGCCTCGCCGCGGCGGTAGGCGCAGCTGACCTGCGCCGCGCCCAGGCGCAGGGCCGAGCGCACGCAGTCCATGGCCGTGTCGCCGCCGCCGAGCACCAGCACGCGCCGGCCGGCGAGTTCGAAGTTCTCGTCGGCGGCCATCCGCTCGCCGCGCTGGCGCCGTGCGTTCGCCACCAGGAAGGGCAGGGCCGAGAGCACGCCCGGCAAGTCCTGGCCGGGCAGGCCGGCGTCCACCGGCGTGGTGGCGCCCGTGCCCAGGAACAGCGCGTCGAAATCGCGCAGCAGCTCGCCGCCCAGCGCACCATCCACCTCGCTGCCGAGGTGGAAACGCACACCCATGCCCTCGAGCACCGCGCGCCGCGTGTCCATCACGTGCTTCTCGAGCTTGAAGGCCGGGATGCCGTAGCTGAGCAGGCCGCCGATCTGCGCGTGGCGATCGAACACGTGCGCCTCGATGCCCGCGCGCACCAGCCGGTCGGCGCAGGCCAGGCCGGCCGGCCCGGCGCCGATCACCGCCACGCGCCGGCCGGTGGGCCGCACCGCCGAAAGATCCGGCCGCCAGCCCTGGCGGAAAGCCTCGTCGACGATGTACTTCTCGATCGAACCGATCGTCACCGCCTCGAAGCCGGTGTTGAGCGTGCAGTCGCCCTCGCACAGCCGGTCCTGCGGGCAGACGCGGCCGCAGACTTCCGGCAGCGGGTTGGTCGAATGCGCCAGCTCGGCCGCTTCGAACAGCCGGCCCTCGCGCACCAGCGCCAGCCAGTCCGGGATGGGGTTGTGCACCGGGCACTTCCACTCGCAGTAGGGATTGCCGCAATCGAGGCAGCGGGCCGACTGTTCGGCCGCATCGCCGGCCTCGAAGCCGCCGTGGATTTCCTGCCAGCCCAGCACGCGCACGCTGGCCGGCACCTCGCGCGGCATGCGCCGCGGCAGCTCGAGGAACTGGAAGGGCCGGGCCTTCATGCCGCCCGCCGCAGCTCGTCGGCCAGCTGCTCGAGCGAGGCCGCCTTGGGCTTGACCAGCCAGAACCTGCCGGCGACGTCGCGGAAATCCTCCAGCAGGCGCGCGCCCCAGGTGCTGCCGGTGTGCGCCACGTGCTCGCGCAGCAGCCCGCGCAGGTGGTGGCGGTGGTGCTCCATGCCCTCGGGCGTGATGCGGTGCACGTCGATCAGCTCGTGGTTGTAGCGGTCGACGAAATCGCGGTCGAGGTCGAGCACGTAGGCGATGCCGCCGGTGAGGCCGGCGCCGAAGTTCAGGCCGGTGCGGCCCAGTACCGCCACCACGCCGCCGGTCATGTACTCGCAGCCGTGTTCGCCCACGCCCTCGACCACCGCCAGCGCGCCCGAGTTGCGCACCGCGAAGCGCTCGCCGGCGCGCCCGGCCGCGAACAGCTCGCCGCCGGTGGCGCCGTAGAGGCAGGTATTGCCCATGATCGGCGCTTCGTGCGCCGGCTGGCGCAGGCCCGGCGCGGGCCGCAGCACCAGGCGTCCGCCGGCCATGCCCTTGCCGACGTAGTCATTGGCCTCGCCGTCGAGCGTCAGGTGCAGGCCGGCGGCGTTGAAGGCGCCCAGGCTCTGCCCGGCCACGCCGCGCAGGCGCAGGTGCAGGGGCGCCTCGGGCAGGCCGGCGTCGCCGTGCACGCGGGCGATCTCGCCCGAAAGCAGGGTGCCCAGGCTGCGGTCGCGGTTGTTCACGCTGAACCCGAATTCGCCGCCGGCACCGGCGTGGATGGCGGCGCGGGTTTCCGCGAGCATGCGCGTGGCGAGCACCGCGGCATCGCGCGGCGGATTGCGCGCGTCGAGCACGTGGCGCGGCGCCTCGCCTTCGCCGCGGGCCGCGTCCAGGATGGGGCGCAGGTCCAGCCGGCGCTGGCGCGGCGTGTCGCCGGGCAGGATCTCGAGCAGGTCGGTGCGGCCGATCAGGTCCTCCAGCCGCGCCACGCCCAGCCGCGCCAGCCACTGGCGTACGTCGCCGGCGACGAAGCGGAAGAAGTTCATCGCCATCCCGGGCAGGCCGGTGAAGTGGTTCGCGCGCAGGCGCGGGTCCTGCGTGGCCACGCCGGTGGCGCAGTTGTTGAGGTGGCAGATGCGCAGGTAGCGGCAGCCCAGGGCCACCATCGGCGTGGTGCCGAAGCCAAAGCTCTCCGCGCCCAGGATCGCCGCCTTCACCACGTCCAGGCCGGTCTTGAGGCCGCCGTCCACCTGCACCCGCACGCGGCCGCGCAGGCCGTTGCGGCGCAGCGTCTGCTGCACCTCCGACAGGCCCAGTTCCCAGGGCGTGCCGGCGTGGTGGATGGACGAGAGCGGCGAAGCGCCGGTGCCGCCGTCGTGGCCCGAAATGGTGACCAGGTCGGCATAGGCCTTGGCCACGCCGGCGGCAATCGTGCCCACGCCGGCGTGCGAGACCAGCTTCACCGACACCAGCGCGTCCGGATTGACCTGCTTGAGGTCGAACACCAGCTGGGCCAGGTCCTCGATGGAATAGATGTCGTGGTGCGGCGGGGGCGAGATCAGGCCGATGCCGGGCCGCGCATGCCGCAGCGCGGCGATCATGGCGTTGACCTTGTGGCCCGGCAGCTGGCCGCCTTCGCCGGGCTTGGCGCCCTGGGCGATCTTGATCTGCAGCACCTCGGCGTTGACCAGGTAGCCAGGCGTGACGCCGAAGCGCCCCGAAGCCACTTGTTTGATCTTGCTGCGCTTCTCGGTGCCATGCCGCGCCGGGTCTTCGCCGCCTTCGCCGGAATTGCTGCGCCCGCCGAGCCGGTTCATCGCGATCGCTAGCGCCTCGTGCGCCTCGGGCGAGAGCGCGCCCAGCGACATGCCGGCCGAATCGAAGCGCGCCAGGATGGCTTCCTCCGGCTCCACCGCCTCGAGCGGGATCGGCGCCTCGTCCACGCGCAGCCGCAGCAGGTCGCGCAGCGCCGAGGGCGCGCGCCCGTCCACGTGCGCGGCGTAGGCGCGGTAGTCGGCCTCGTCGCCGCTGCGCACGGCGCGCTGCAGGCTGTTGATCACGTCGGGATTGAACATGTGGCTCTCGCCGCCGACCACCAGCTTGTGCCGCCCGCCCGGCGCCAGCTCCGGCGCCGGTGACCAGGCCTGCGCCGCCAGTTCCCGCGCCTCGGCCTCGAGTTCGGCGAAGCCCGCGCCCTCGATGCGGCTCACCGCGCCGGGGAAGCACACGTCCACCACCTCGCGCGCCAGCCCGACGATCTCGAACAGCATCGCGCCGCGGTAACTGGCGATGGTGCTGATGCCCATCTTCGAGAGGATCTTGAGCAGGCCCTTCTTGATGCCGCGCCGGTAGCTGCGGCCCAGTTCGGCCGGGGCGTTGCCGATCTTGCCGTCCACCACGCCGGCGCGGCCGAGCGCGGCGATGGTCTGGTAGGCCAGGTAGGGATACACGGCCGTGGCGCCCGCACCAATGAGGCAGGCGATGGCGTGGGCGCCGCGCGCCGCGCCGGTTTCCACCACCAGGTTGGCGCGGCAGCGCAGGCCGGCGTCGATCAGGTGGTGGTGCACCGCGCCCGTGGCCAGCAGCGCCGGCACCACGGCGCCGCCGGGTTCGGGGTAGCGGTCGGACAGCATCACGATGGCGGCGCCGTCGCGCACCGCCGTTTCGGCTTCGGCCTGCAGCCGGCGCAGCGCCGCCTCCAGCGTTTCATCGGCGCGCAGGTGCAGGTGCAGCAGCGCGTGCGCGCCGGCGAAGCGCGGCATCGCCAGCAGCTGGCGCAGCTTGCGCTGGCTCAGCAGCGGCGAGTTGAGCAGCACCTGCACGGCGTTGTCGGGGCCGTCGTCGAAGACGTTGCCCTCCGGCCCCATCTGCGTGGCCAGCGACATCACCACCTGCTCGCGGATCGGGTCGATCGGCGGGTTGGTCACCTGCGCGAAGGCCTGGCGGAAGTAGTCGTGCACCGGGCGGATCTGGTGGCTCATCACCGCCAGTGGCGTGTCGTCGCCCATCGAGCCGGTGGCTTCCTGCTCGGTTTCGGCCAGCACGCGCAGCTCGGCCTCGCGCTCCTCGCGGGTGAGCTGGAACAGCACCTGGAAGCGCCGCAGCGTGGGCGCGTCGAAGGGTTCGGCGGCCAGCGAGGGGTCCACCAGGCTGGTGCCCAGGTATTCCACGCCCTGCTTGAGCCAGGCCTTGTACGGCGCGCGCGCCTTGTTGATGGCGTCGATGTCCTCGCTGCCCAGCATGCGCCCGCGTTCGAAGTCCACCGCCAGCATCTCGCCCGGGCCGAGCCGGCCGCGTGCCGCCACGCGGGCCTCGTCCACGTCCACCACGCCGGCCTCGGAGGCCACCACCAGCAGCCCGTCGTCGGTCAGCAGCCAGCGCGCCGGGCGCAGGCCGTTGCGGTCGAGCGTGCAGGCGGCGTAGCGCGCGTCGCACATCACGATGCCGGCCGGGCCGTCCCAGGGGTCGGACGAGAGGCCGTGGTACTCGTAGAAGGCTGCCAGGTCCGGGTCCTTGTACTCGAGCGACGAGGTCGCCGGCGGCACCAGGATGCGGATGGCCTGCAGCAGGTCCATGCCGCCGGCCAGCAGCAGCTCGAGCAGGTTGTCCAGGCTCTGCGAGTCCGAGCCTTCCATCGCCACCAGCGGCTGCAGCGCGGCCAGGTCGAAGTGCGGCGTGCGCCAGTGCGCGGCGCGGGCGCGGGCCCAGCTGCGGTTGCCGGTGATGGTGTTGATCTCGCCGTTGTGCGCCAGCAGTCGGAAGGGCTGGGCCAGCTTCCAGGCCGGCGCGGTGTTGGTGGAGAAGCGCTGGTGGAACAGCACCGCCGAACTGGCCAGCTCCGGCCGCGCCAGGTCCGGGTACAGCGCCGGCAGCGCGGACGGCAGCACCATGGCCTTGTAGGCCAGCGTCGCCGGCGACAGCGAGGCCACGTAGAAATCCGGGTCCTGCGCCCGGGCCTGCTCGGCCGCGCGCCGGGCCAGGAACAGCCGCCGGCTGAAGTCCGCGCCGTCGCCGCCCGGCGGCGCGCGCACGAACACCTGCGCCACCCGCGGCATGCCGGCCCGCGCCACCGGCCCGCAGGCCGCCTGCGCCATCGGCACCGTCCGCCAGCCCGACACCCCCAGGCCCTGCGCCGTCAGCGCGGCGTCGAGCGCCGCGCGGCCGGCATCGGCGCGCGCGTCATCGTCGGGCAGGAAAACCATGCCGCAGGCGTCGCCCGGGCCAAAGGCCAGCCCGGCCTCGGCGGCGATCGCGGCCAGGAAGGCCTGCGGGCGGCGCAGCAGCAGGCCGCAGCCGTCGCCGCTGCGGCCATCGGCGGCCACCGCACCGCGGTGGGTGAGGCGGTCGAGCGCCACCAGCGCCGCATCCACCAGCGCCCGCGACGGCGCGTCGTCGAGCCGGGCGACCAGCCCGAACCCGCAGCTGTCGCGCTCGAAGGCCGGGGAATAGAGCCCCTGGGCCGGCGATGTGCGCATGCGCCCCCCGTGGAAACGGTGTGTCACCCCACGCTCACACACGCGTCTAGAGTTTCTGCTCGGCAACCTTCCCCGGCCGCCGCCGGCCGGGGTAGAGTGGCCCCACGTCCCGCTGCGGAGCCCGGCATGCGCACGATCCTGGTCGCAAGTTCGAAGGGAGGCGCCGGCAAGTCCACGGTCGCCACCAACCTGGCGGCGCACTTCGCGCTCGAGGGCAAGGCCACGGCCATCCTCGACGCCGACAAGCAGAAGTCCTCGACGCACTGGTGCGAAAAGCGCGCCCAGATGGCCTCGGCCGTGCTGCCGCTCGATGGCTGCCGGCGCAACTGGGACAAGCACCTGCCCGAGGGCATCCAGCGCCTGGTGGTGGACGCCGCCGCCGGCGCCATGGGCCCCGACCTCACCGCCGTGCTCGACATCGCCGACGCGGTGGTGGTGCCGGTGCTGCCCTCGGCCATCGACATCGAGGCCACCGTGCCTTTCCTCGACAGCCTGGTCGCCCATCCGCGGGTGAAGAAGGGCAAGCTGCCCGTCGGCCTGGTCGGCAACCGCCTCAAGCCCTGGACCAGCGCGTCGCAGCAGGCCATGGAGCAGCTGCAGGCCTGGCCGTATCCGCTGGTGGCCCAGCTGCGCGACACCCAGGCCTACGTGCTGCTGGCCGGCCTGGGCAAGTCGGTGTTCGATTACCACTCCGAGCAGGTGCGCAGCCACCAGGACGACTGGGCGCCGCTGCTGAAGTGGCTGAGAAAATCCCTCTGAGCCGACAAGGACCGTCATGCGCGAACTGATCCTGCTGCGCCACGCCCACGCCGAACCGGCCGCCCCCGGCCAGGACGACCTCGACCGCCCGCTGTCGCTGCAGGGCCAGGCCGAGGCCGAGGCCGCCGGGCGCTGGTTGCGCGAGCACGGCTACCTGCCCGACCGCGTGCTGGTGTCGCCGGCGCGGCGCACCCGCGAGACCTGCGAGACGGTGATGGCCGCGCTGGGCTACGTCGAGTGCCGGCAGGAGCCGCGCATCTACGACGCCACGCCGGGCCGCCTGATGCAGGTGGCCGACGACAACCGCGACCAGGCGCGCCTGCTGATGGTCGGCCACAACCCCGGCTTCGAGCAGCTGGCGGCCCTGCTGTCCTCGGGCCAGTCGGGCGATTTCCGCGGCATGCCGGCCGGCGCCGTCGCGGTGCTGCAGATGCCCGAGGACGCCGGCTTCGAGCCCGGCATCGCCCGGCTCACCGCCTTCTGGTGGCCCTGAGCGGATGAACCCGCGCGCCGGGCTGGTCCTGGCGGCCTCCCTGCTGCTGCCTGCGGCGGCCGCGGCCCAGGCACCAGGGCCGGAACCGGCGCCCCAGCTAGACAGCCAGCAGTCGCGCGCCACCATCGAGGTCGACCTGCGTGTCGGTGGCCGGGTGGAGGGCGTCTTCGGCCGCCTCGAGGGCGAACTCGAACGCCTGCCCGGCGGCCAGCTCAAGGTCTCGGTGCGGCTCGACGCCCAGGGCCTGGTGCTCGACGGCCCGGAATGGATGGCGCGCTCGATGCGCTCGCCCAAGTTCCTCGACGTGCAGGCCCACCCCTGGATCCACTTCCGCTCGGCGCCCTTCGAGCCCGCCCTGGTCGAAGCCGGCGGCGTGATGGCCGGCGAGCTCGAGCTGCGCGAGGTGCGCCGGCCCGTGCGTTTCGAGGTGGACCCGGAAAGCTGCGACGCCCCCGGCTACGACTGCGACATCCACGTTTCGGGCGAGGTCAGCCGCCGCGAATTCGGAATGGACGCTTACCGGGTGTGGCTCAAGGACGAAGTAGGCTTCGACTTCCGGGTGCGCCTGCGGCAACCTGAGCCGCGATGAACCTGCGCCTGCCCCTGCTGCTTTGCCTGCTGCTGCTGGCCTCCGGCTGCGCCACCATCAGCCCGGAACAGCGGCGCGCGGCCTTCGACGCCGTCGAGGCCGCGCATGCCGTCGCCGAATCGTGCACCGACCCGGGCGACGCTGCCTGCCGGCCGGTGGACTCGCCCCTGCTCGCCCTGGGCGAGCAGGCGCTGGCCGCCTCCGCGCCGGGCGCGCCGCGCCACCACGTCACCCTGCTCGAGCGCGGCCAGGACGCGCTGGTGGCGCGCGTGCACCTGATCCGCGCCGCGCGCGAGAGCATCGAACTGCAGAGCTTCATCTACGACACCGACGAAAGCGGCCTGCTGGTGCTCGAGGAGCTGCTGGCGGCGGCGCGCCGCGGCGTGAAGGTGCGCGTGCTGCTCGACCAGCTCTACGGCCTGCCCAACCCCGGCCTGCAGGCCAGCCTGGCCGGCGCGCACCCGAACTTCGAGCTGCGCCTGTACAACCCCACCTTCAACGAAGCCAAGACCCAGCAGCTCGAGTACGCCGCCGGCATCCTGTGCTGCTTCGGCGACTTCAACCGGCGCATGCACACCAAGCTGCTGCTGGTGGACGGCCACACCGGCATCACCGGCGGCCGCAACATCCAGGACCGCTACTTCGACTGGGGCCCGAGCTACAACTACCGCGACCGCGACATCCTGGTGGCCGGCCCGGTGGCCGCCGCCATGCGCGGGAACTTCGAGTCCTTCTGGACCTTCGAGCGCAGCCGCCAGGCCCAGGCCCTGCGCGATGTCTCCGAGCGCTTGGCCAACGCCGGCTCGCCGCCGCATCCCTACCTCGACCCGGGGCGCGAGAAGTCGCCGCGCGTGCAGGCCATGCAGGCGCTGTCGGCCAATGGCACGGCGGTGTGGGAGCGTCTGGCCCCGCTGACGCTCGAGGTCGGCCAGGTCGACTTCCACGCCGACCTGCCCAACAAGCACGTGGGCGGCCAGAAGGCGCACGAGGACGCTTCGGTGGCCATGCGCGACCTGGTCGAATCCACCCGGTCCGAGCTAGTGCTGCAGACGCCCTACCTGGTGCTCTCGCGCGAGGCGCGCCGGCTGTTCCGGCTCATGCACCGGCGCGAGGACCCGCCGGCGGTGTGGATCTCGACCAATTCGCTGGCCGCCACCGACGCCTTCCCGGTGTACGCGATGAGCCACAAGTACAAGCGGCTCTACCTGCGCGAGCTGGGTTTCCGCATCCGCGAGTACAAACCCTATCCGGCGAAGTCGCCGATCGAGGTGGCGGCCACCGGCGCCCTGGGCCCGAGGATGGCCACGCTGCCGATCTTCGGCTCGGGCTCGGCCGGTTCGGCCTCGGGGCCGGTGCCGCTCAAGCGCGCCGGCGTGCGCGTGGGCCTGCATGCGAAGTCGATCGTCATCGACGACCGCATCGGCGTGGTGGGCAGCCACAACTTCGACCCGCGCTCGGACAACCTCAACACCGAGTCGATGGTGGTGGTGCACGACCACGAATTCGCCGTGGCGCTGCGCGCCAGCATCGAACTCGACATGCAGCCGCAGAACGCCTGGACCATCGCCCGGCGCGAGAAGCCGCCGATCTTCTCGGGCCTGAGCTACAGCCTGGGCAAGCTCTCGGAGAAGCTGCCGATCTTCGACATCTGGCCCTTCCCCTATGCCAGCAGCTTCGAGCTGCGCGAGGGCTGCAACCCGCTGCCGCCCGAGGACCCGGGTTTCTACGACTGCCACGAGGACGTGGGCGCCTTCCCCGAGGTCGACCTGCCGCTCAAGACCGTCTACACCCGCATCGTGACGGCCTTCGGCGCCGGCCTGGTGCCGATTCTCTGAGCCGGCGGCGGCCCGGTGGCCCCGGCCCGGAACCGCGTTCGATTGACGCTGCCGGCGGGCCGGCCTAGGCTGGCCGTCCTTGTCCACTGAAACCGCCGGACCCGCCCGCATGCCCCTGCAGATCAGCTTCGAACTCTCCGACCGCGACCTCGCCCACTTCACCCAGGCCATGGAGGCCGCCCGCGCCGCCGCCGCCGGCAAGAGCGCCGACGAGATCATCGCCGCCTCGGCCAAGCTGCTCGAAGGCGCCGGCAAGGTCGAGGTGCCCGACTTCATCGCCGAGCGCCTGGACCGGCTCGACGCCCTGATCGCGATGCTGCGCGACGACGGCTGGCACCTGCCGGAGGAAGACAAGCAGCGCGTGCTGTCGGCCCTGGTCTATTTCGCCGACCCGAAGGACGTCATCCCGGACAGCGTGCCGGTGCTGGGCTACTTCGACGACGCCATCGCCATCGAGATGTGCGTGAAGGACCTCAAGCACGAGCTCGATGCCTACGACGAGTTCTGCGAGTTCCGCCAGGGCGAGGCCGAGCGCCGCGGCCTGGATCCGGCCCAGGTTGGCCGCGCCGACTGGCTCGAGGCCCGCCGCGATGAGCTGGTCGACCGCATGCACCGCCGCCGCAACCGCCAGACCGGCAGCGGCTACGGCGACAGCTCGGGCTACCAGCGCCGCGGCTACACCACGCCCTACCGCCCGGGCATGATCCGCGTCCGCTGAGCCGCGCCCCGTGCAAGGCCCTGACGAAGGCCCATTCCGCCAGCGGCCGGGCCTGGACGCCCTCAACGCCCTCTTGCCCGGCACCGCGCCGGGCAACCTGGGCATCGTGCTGACCGAGCACGGCCACGACTTCCTGCGCGGCACCATGCCGGTGGACGAACGCACCCGCCAGCCATTCGGGCTGCTGCACGGCGGCTCGTCGGTGTTGCTGGCCGAAACCCTGGCCAGCCTCGGCGGCTGGCTGTGCCTGCCGGCGGATTCCGGCCAGCAGCTGGCCGGCCTGGAGATCAATGCCAACCACATCCGCGCCGTCACCGCCGGCCTGGTGACCGGCACCGCGCGCCCGGTCCACGTCGGCCGCGCCACCCAGGTCTGGGAAATCCGCATCGAGGACGCGCGCGGCCGCCTGGCCTGCCTGGCGCGCATGACCGGCGCCGTCATCCGCGCCTGAGCCCGCGTACCCCGGCGTCGGGTGTTTCCCGCGCCGCGCTGTTGCACAATGCGGCCAATGTCGACCTCCCCCGATGCGGCCCGCCCGTCCTCCGACTGGCGCCGACCGCTGCGCTACCTCTGGCGTCTGCCGCTGCTGCTGGTGCACCTGCTGGTGGCGCTGCCGGTGACGCTGCTGCTGATCAACCCCCTCAGCGCGCGCATCGCGCCCGGCGGCGAGCGGCTCGACCACCGCGCCATCCGGCTGTGGTCGGCCGGCCTGATGCGCATCTTCGGTTTCCGCCTGCGCCGCTACGGCACGCCGCTGCCGGGCGCGGTGATGTTCGTGGCCAACCACGTCAGCTGGATCGACATCGAGCTGATGCACAGCCAGCGCATGATGGGCTTCGTGGCCAAGGCCGAGATCGCCCGCTGGCCGCTGGTGGGCTGGCTGGCCAGCCGCGGCGGCACCATCTACCACCACCGCGGCAGCAATGACTCGCTGCACGGCGTGATGCACCAGATGGTGCAGCGCCTGCAGTCGGGCCAGGCCGTGGGCGTGTTCCCGGAAGGCCGCACCACCCGCGGCGACGCGGTGGGCGTGTTCCATGCGCGCATCTTCCAGCCGGCGGTGCTGGCCGGCGTGCCGGCGCAGCCGGTGGCGCTCAAGTACGGCCAGCGCGGCAATGCCCAGACCATCGTCGCCTTCGGCGAGCGCGAGAGCTTCTTCGCCAACTTCGTGCGCCTGCTGGGCGAGCCGGGGCGCGTGGCCGAGGTGCATTTCCTCGAGCCCGTGGCGGCCAGCGAGGATGGCCGCCGGCGCATGGCCGAAACCTGCCGCGAGCGCATCGCCGCGGCGATGGCGGGCTGAGCGGCGATGGCGCACCGGGCCGAGTTCCGCCCGCCGCGCTGGCTGCGCAACCCGCACCTGCAGTCGGTGCTCAGTTCACTGCCGCCGCGCCGCGCCGCCGGCGAACGCGCGCTGCGCCGGCTGGGCGCGGTCACCACCGAGCACGTGGTCGAGGTGGACGACGGCGTGCGCCTGCAGGGTTTCCACAGCCTCGTGCCCGGCGCGGAGCCGCGCGGCCTGGTGCTGCTGCTGCACGGCTGGGAGGGCAGCGCCGAGTCGGGCTACATGCGCCACAGCGCCGCCACCCTGCTGGCGCGCGGCTTCGAGGTGTTCCGGCTCAATTTCCGCGACCACGGCGACACCCACCACCTCAACGAGGACCTGTTCCACTCCTGCCGGCTCGGTGAAGTGGTGCAGGCGGCGGTGGAAGTCTCGCGGCGCTTTCCCTCGCGGCCGATGCTGGCGGCGGGATTCTCGCTGGGCGGCAACTTCGCCCTGCGACTGGCCCTGGCCGCACCCGCCGCCGGGCTGCCGCTGGTGCATGCGGCGGCGGTGTGCCCGGCCATCGACCCGGCCGCCGTGCTCGGCGCGCTCGAGACCGGGCCGCGCTTCTACCACTGGTACTTCATGCGCAAGTGGCGGCGCTCGCTGCTGCGCAAGCGCGCGCTGTTCCCCGAGCGGCACGACTTCGGCGACGAGGTGATGGCGCTGGACATGCGCGGCCTCACCGACTGGATGGTGCGCCGGCACACGGCGATGCCGGGCATCAACGACTACTTCGACGGCTACGCGGTCGCCGGCGGCCGCCTGGCCGCGCTGCAGGTGCCGGTGAGCGTGCTGGCCGCGGCCGACGACCCGGTGATCCCGGTCGACGGCTTCCCGGGCCTGGCCCTGCCGGCGCACTCGCGCCTGGAGATCGCCGAGTTCGGTGGCCACTGCGGCTTCCTGGAGGGCCTGCACCTGGGCGGCTTCGGCGAGCGCTGGGTGGCCGAGCGGCTGGAAGCCGCGGCCTCGGCCGCCGGGGCGGCTACAATGGCCGTTTCCGCGCCTGCCTGAAGAACACGCCCATGCTTGCTGACATCACCGAAGCCCTCGGCCGCGGCGACACCGCCGCCGCCCTGGCCCACGCCCGCGACCTCCTGGCCCAGGAGCCGGGGAACGCCCAGGCCCACCAGCTGCTCGGTGTCGCCCTGCAGCGCACCGGCGACGTCCGCGGCGCCCGCGCCGCCTTCGAGCGCGCGGTCGAGCTGGCCCCCGACCAGGCCGAGCACCGCGTCAGCCTGGCCTCGATGCAGCTGGCCAGCGGCGAGCGCGAGCCGGCCCTGCGCCTGCTGGCCGAAGCCGTGCAGCTCAACCCGAACCTGCTGGTGGCCTACGTGCTGCTGGCCCAGGACGCGCTGGCCAACGGCAACATCGACGAGGCCGAACGCAACCTGCGCCTGGCCCAGCGCATCGCGCCCGCGCATCCGCAGGTGCTGGTGATCGAGGGCTATGTCTCCGACGCCCGCGGCCAGCCCGACCATTCGCTCAAGGCCTTCACCCGCGCGGTGCAGGCGGCGCCCAAGTCGCCCACCGCCCAGCTGGCCATGGGCCGCGCCTACATGGCCCGCGGCATGTGGCCCTTCGCCGAGCAGGCCTTCGCCAACGCGCTGGCCAACGACGCGGCGTACGCCTACACCACGGTGCAGCTGCTGGTGCGCGCGCGCGTCGCCCAGGGCAAGGAAGACGAGGCCTTCCAGGCCGTCGACGAGGCCCTGGCCAAGCGCCCGGGCGATGTCGCGCTGCACGCGCTGCGCGGCCAGATGCACCTCGACCTGGGCCGCGTGGCCACGGCGCTGGAGGACTTCAGCGCGGTGCTCGACGCCCAGCCGGCCGCGCTGCCCGTGCTCGAGACCATGATCCCGCTGATGGTGCAGTCCGGCCGCGGCGCCGAAGTGCTCGCCCGCGCCGAGGCGGCCGTGGCCGCCGCGCCCGGCAACGACGGCGCCTGGCGCCTGCTGCACCAGGCCACCGTCGCCACCGGCGGCGACCCGCTGGCCGTGCTCGCGCGCTGGCGCGAGGCGCTGCCCGGCTCGCTGGCCTGCCTGGAAGTGAACGCCATCCACGAAGAATCGCGCGGCAATTTCGAGGCCGCGCTGCGCCTGGCCGACGAGGCCCTGGCGCGCAATCCGGAGCTGTTCACCAGCAACCTGATCAAGGCCCGCGAGGAAGCGCGCTCGGCCCCCGAGGCCGCGCTGGCGCGCCTGCAGGGCATGCTCGACAAGGCCACCGCCGACCCGGTGCGCCGCGTCATCGAACACGCGCTGGGCACCGTGCTCGACCTGATGGGCCGCCACGCCGAGGCCGCCGAGCGCTTCCGCGCCATGCTGCGCTTGCCGGTGGAGCAGCCGGTGCCGCTGCCGAACGTGCTGCCGGCCAGCGAAGGCACGGCCGGCAGCGCCGGTTCGAGCTTCCTGTGGACCATCACCGGCCTGGACGCGCGCCACCTGCTGGGCACGCTCAAGTCGCGCCTGGGCATCCAGTTCTGCACCGACCGCATCGGCAACCTGATCGCGCCCGACGGTTTCGGCGTGCTGCGCTTCGAGCCCGGCCATCCGGAAGCCGGCAGTGCCGAGCGCTGGCGCCAGTGGCGCGAGGCCCAGGGCCTCGACCCGGCGAAGATCGTCGACTGGATGCCGCACGTGGACGCCCAGAGCCTGGCCGCCCTCGGCGACAGCCGCTGGCTGGCGGTGCTGGTGGATCCGCGCGATGCCTTCCTCAACTGGATGGTGCGCGGCGCCTTCCAGGGCTACGCCTTCCCGGCCGAGCCGGCGATGGCCGCCGAGTGGCTGGCGCGCACGCTCGAGTCGCTGGCCGACCTGGGCGAGCGCGAGCCGGGCAAGCTGGTGCTGGTGCACCTGGACCAGGACGCGGCCGTGGCCGCCGAGACGCTGGAAAAGGCCCTGGGCCTGTCCGAGCCGCTGCCCTCGCTGGTGGGCCGCGACCTGCGCTTCCCGGCCGGCCACTGGCGCCACTACCTGCCGTCCTTCGAGGCCGAGTTCGCGCGCCTGGGCGCGGTGGCCCAGCGCCTGGGTTACCCGGCCGCCTGAGCCTCAGCCGCCGGCCGGCAGGCCGAGCAGCAGCGCCACGCCCAGGCCGATGCGGTACCAGGCGAAGGGCGCGAAGCGGTGGGTGGTGATGTAGCGCAGCAGCCAGCGCACGGCGGCGAAGCCCGTCGCCGTCGCCGCCACGAAAGCCACCGCCAGGCCGGCCCAGTCTTCGTCGCCGGCCTGGCCCTCGAGCAGGGTTTCGAGCAGCGCATAGCCGCTGGCGGCGAACATGGTGGGGATGCCCACCAGGAACACGAATTCGGCGGCGCGGGGCTTGTTGTTCAGGCCCAGCAGCATGGCGATGAAGATCGCCGCCGCCGAGCGCGAGGTGCCGGGGAACACGCCGGCCAGCACCTGGGCCAGGCCCACGGCAACGACGATCTTCCAGGTGACGGTGTCGCTGGGCGGGCCGCGCTCGGCCAGGCGCTCGGCCACCAGCATCCAGACGCCGCCGATCACCAGCGCCCAGGCGATGGGCGTCACCGTTTCGGGCAGTTCCCAGCCCAGCAGGCGCACCGGCAGGCCGACCACCGCGGTGACCGCGAAGGCGACGGCGATCTTGAGCAGGTAGTCGCGCTGCGCCGCCACGCCCCAGCCCGTGGCCAGCTGCCACAGGCGCTCGCGGTAGACCAGGGTGATGGCCAGGATGGCGCCGGCCTGGATCGAGATGTTGAACAGGTCCGAGCGCGCGCCCAGCCAGTGCTGGGCGATCAGCAGGTGGCCCGTGCTGGAGATCGGCAGGAACTCGGTCAGGCCTTCGATGATGCCGAGCAGCAGGGCGTTGAACAGGTCGCTCACGGTGGTCCGGGTCGGGGGCTGGCCGTGAAGCATAGCCGCCTTGCCGGTTGTCGGGCGCGGCGGGGAAAGGCACGGGGTCGGAGGTAATTCGCTGAAGCGAATTACCTCCGACCCCAGGCCTTCGCGCGCACCAACTTGGCGCCAAGCAAGAAATACACGCACCAAACAAGTGCAACCTGGTCTGGCGAATCACGCCATGGCCATTACAAATCAAGCACTTGGCGAACCCCGTCCCCTTGGCACACCCCTTGCAACCCTCCAGCATCCCCAACCCCGCCGGAGCCCTCCCATGCCGTACAGCCACATCGAGAAACTGATCAAGGACCACGCCATCGAGTTCGTGGACCTGCGCTTCGCCGACCTGCGCGGCGTGCAGCACCACGTCACCTTCCCGGTGTCGATCGTCGAGCCGGCGCTGTTCGAGGACGGCAAGATGTTCGACGGCAGCTCGATTTCCGGTTGGCGCGGCATCAACGAGTCCGACATGATCCTGCTGCCGGATCCGGACACCGCGGTGCTCGACCCGTTCACCGCCGACCCGACCCTGATCCTGACCTGCGACGTGCTCGACCCGGCCACCATGCAGGGCTACTCGCGCTGCCCGCGCGGCATCGCCAAGCGCGCCGAGGCCTTCCTCAAGGCCAGCGGCGTCGCCGACCAGGCCTTCTTCGGCCCCGAGCCCGAGTTCTTCATCTTCGACTCGGTGCGCTGGGCCAACGAGATGGGCAACACCTTCTTCGAGGTCGACTCCGAGGAAGCGCACTGGAACAGCAAGAAGAAGTACGAGGGCGGCAACTCCGGATACCGCCCGGGCGTGAAGGGCGGCTACTTCCCGGTGGCGCCGACCGATTCGCTGCACGACATCCGCGCCGAGATGTGCAAGCTGCTGATGGCCGCCGGCCAGGAAGTGGAAGTGCACCACCACGAGGTGGCCAACGCCGGCCAGTGCGAGATCGGCACCAAGTTCAACTCGCTGGTGAAGAAGGCCGACGAGCTGTTCATGCTCAAGTACATCGTCAAGAACGTGGCGCACCGCAACGGCAAGACCGCCACCTTCATGCCCAAGCCGCTGGTGGGCGACAATGGCAGCGGCATGCACGTGCACCAGTCGCTGGCCAAGGGCGGCGTGAACCTGTTCACCGGCGACGGCTACGGCGGCCTGTCGCAGCTGGCGTTGTGGTACATCGGCGGCATCTTCAAGCACGCCCGCGCCATCAACGCCTTCTCCAACTCGGGCACCAACAGCTACAAGCGCCTGGTGCCGGGCTTCGAGGCGCCGGTGATGCTGGCCTACTCGGCTTCCAACCGCTCGGCCTCGTGCCGCATCCCCTACGTGGCCAACCCGAAGGCGCGCCGCATCGAGATGCGCTTCCCGGACCCGATCCAGTCGGGCTACCTGACCTTCACCGCGCTGATGATGGCCGGCCTGGACGGCATCAAGAACAAGATCGACCCGGGCGCGCCGAGCGACAAGGACCTCTACGACCTGCCGCCGGAAGAAGAGAAGAACATCCCGACCGTCTGCCACTCGCTCGACCAGGCCCTCGAGGCGCTGGACAAGGACCGCGAGTTCCTCAAGGCCGGCGGCGTGATGAGCGACGACTTCATCGACGGCTACATCGCGCTGAAGATGCAGGAAGTGACCAAGTTCCGCGCGGCCACCCACCCGCTCGAGTACCAGCTGTACTACGGCGTCTGAGCCTCCCCCACGAGCCAGTCGGACGCCAGCGGCCCGGGCCACCCCCCGGGCCGCTGCTTTGATGGGGCCAGGGAACATCGACGTTTCAGGCAAAGGCTTGAAGCGTTAATGTTCCCTGGCCCCATTTTCCTGCCTGCCCCCGAGGTTCCCGATGCTGAAGTGGCTTCGCAAATCCTTCGTGTGGCTGCTGGCGCTGTTGGTGGGCTACGTGCTGCTGGTGCAGGTGCTGCGCTGGATCGCCTTCGGCGAGGAGGAGCGCGCCGCGCTGGCGCTGATGGAACCGCTGCCGCCGCCGCCGGCGGGCGAGGGCGGCTTCAAGTACCTGGCCTTCCCGGACCTCGACATCCCGGCGGACGAACTCGACGCCGCGCTCGCGCGCGACCTGGCGGCGTTCGGCGAGTGGCATGCCGGCGCCGCCGACCGGATGACGATGCGCGGCGAGTCCAAGGAAGTGTGGGAGTCGCCGCTGAAGGCTGATTACCCGGCGCGCGCCGCGCTCAATCTGCCCAAGGGCGCCTGCGACATCAACGAACCCGACTGCCTGGCGGTGATGCGCGGCAACGAACCGGTCGTGCGCGAATGGCTGCAGGCCGAGACCGTCCGGCTCGACCTCGCCGAGCGCGCGCTGGCGTCCGACCACCTCGCCAATCCCTACCCGCTGGCCATCGACTCACCGCTCGCCGGCTTCCAGATGTTGCGCCTGCCGCTCAATGCCATCGCGCTGCAGGCCCTCGACGGCGACCTGCCCGGCGCACTTGATCGCGCCTGCGGCCTGCTGGCCGCCGAGCGCCGCTTCTTCGCCCAGGACGGCATGCTGATCGACAAGATGGTGCACGGTGCCCTCATCGAAGGCGCCGCCGGCCTGGTGCTGGGCCTCCGCCGCGCCGACCCGGCCGCGCCGATGCCGGCGTCCTGCGCGCAGGCGCTGGCGCCGGTGGTGCAGGAGCATTACCTGGCCTGCGGCGCCTTCAAGCATGAGTACGGCATGGTGGCCTCGGTCTCGCGCCAGGTCGATGGCGGTGGCCGCGAGGGCTGGCATCCGCGACAGGCCGTGATGCGCTGGACCCTCACCAGCGAGCGCCTGATGCGCGGCTGGAGCGCCACCCACTTCGCGCCTCTGTGCAGCGACGAAGGCAAGGCCGCCATCCTCGCCGGCGACGTGCCCGTGGCCTCCTTCGTGCCCTCGGACTTTGCCTCGGTCGACTTCTGGGCCGCGCCCTTCAGCCGAACCCTGGCCGACATCGCCGCACCCACCTACGACCGGTACCAGGACCGCCTGCTCGACCACGCCGCCTCGCTGCGCCTGCACCTGGCCGCCATCGCCGCGGTCGGCGGCGAGCTGCCCATCGACGCCGTGCCGGAAAACGCCGCCTCGCCCGGCTACACCCTCACCGTCGAGGACGGCCACTGGGTGCTGCCGCTGCGCCTCGCGCCGAACAACACGAGCAACCCGATCCGCATCGCGCTGCCGGAGTAAGCCATGCCCCAGGTGATCAAGCTGCCGCTGCCCGTCGTGCCGGACACCGCACCCATCGCCGCCGACCGCGTCCTCGCCGGCGAGCCCGTGCAGGACACCTGGCTCGAGTTCGCCGACGAGGCCAGCGGCTTCTACGTCGGCCGCTGGCGCTGCACGCCGGGCAAGTGGCGCATCGCCTACACCGAGCGCGAGTACTGCCTGCTGCTGTCGGGCGTGAGCGTGCTCACCGACGAGGACGGCCAGGCCACCACCCTGCGTGCCGGCGACGCCTTCGTCATCCCGGCCGGCTTCCGCGGCACCTGGGAAGTGCTCGAGACCACCACCAAGCGTTTCGTCATCAGCGAACCGCCGGCGGGCTGAGCCCGGAGGGGGCTTGCACCCTCCGAAACCACTGTGCATACTGTGCATATAACAGCAGCACAGTAAGCCCGCGCCCATGGAATTGCTCCTGTCGGCCAGCGACCCGCGGCCGATGTACCAGCAGATCGTCGACCAGGTCACCGCCAGGGTGATGGCCGGCGATTGGGCCCCCGGCCAGGCCCTGCCCTCGATCCGCGAACTGGCGGCCGACAGCGGCGTGAGCGTGATCACGGTGCGCCGCGCCTACGAGGAGCTCGAGCGCGCCGGCGTCATCGCCACCCGCCAGGGCAAGGGCTCGGTGGTGGCCGAGCGCGCCGACCTGCCCGGCGTGCTGATGCACGAGGAACTGCGCCGCCAGCTCGAGGCCCTGCTGGCGCTCGCCGCGCGCCTGGGCCTCGACCGCGACGAACTGCACCGCCTGCTCGACGCCGCCGACGACGCGCGCACTCCCACCCCGCCAGGAAACACGCCATGACCCCCGCCTTTTCACTCAGCGGCATCAGCAAGCGCTACCCGCAGTTCGCGCTGCAGGACATCAGCCTTTCGCTGCCCGAGGGGCAGGTGATGGGCCTGGTGGGCGTGAACGGCGCCGGCAAGACCACGCTGCTGCGCCTGCTCACCGGCCTGGCCGCGCCCGATGCCGGCGAGGTGCGCGTGCTCGGCCACCGCCTGCCCGAGGGCCAGGTGGCCGCCAAGCGCGAGATCGGCTTCGCCTCGGAAGACATGCGCCTGTACCGCACGCAGAGCCTGCGCTGGCACATGGACCTGGTGCGCCGCGCCTTCCCCGGCTGGGACGCCGACTACGCCGCCGCCCTGGTGCAGCGCTTCGACCTGCGCGCCGACCAGCCCCTCGATGGCTTCTCGCACGGCCAGCGGGTCAAGGCCCTGCTGCTGCTGTGCCTGGCCCGTCGCCCGCGCCTGCTGCTGCTCGACGAACCCACCACCGGCCTCGACCCGGTGGCGCGCATCGAGGTGCTCGAGGCCCTGGCCGACGTGCTGCGCGACGAACGCCGCAGCGTGCTGTTCTCCTCGCACAACACCCACGACGTGGAGCAGCTCGCCGACGCGATCACCTTCGTGCACCAGGGTCGCCTGGTGGCCAGCGACGACAAGCACGCCTTCATCGACCGCTGGCGCCGCCTGCTCTGCCAGGGCACGCCGCCCGACGGGCTGTCGGCCTGGCCGGAGCTCGCCAGCGTGCGCACCAGCGGCAGCCTGGTCGAGCTCAAGGTGCGCCAATGGCGCGACGACCTGCCCGCACGCCTCGCCGCCAGCGGCCTGCAGGTGCAACGCGACGACCCGATGGCGCTCGAGGACATCTTCATCACCGCCGTTCGTTCGGGAGCCGTGGCATGAACCTCAACCTCCCCGTGGTGCGCCTGCTGGTGCTCAAGGACTGGCAGCTGTTCCAGAAGCAGCTGGCGCTGTACGTGCTCGCCGGCTTCGTGGCGCTGTGCTTCATCGGCCTGGGCAAGCCCTGGGCCTTCTACGTGGGCTCGCTGATGCTGATCATCGTGATGGTGGCCAGCGCCTGCTTCTCGATCTCCACCTCGCTGCTGGTCGAGCGCAAGGACAAGACCCTGGCCTTCGCCATGAGCCTGCCGGTGTCGCCGCTCGACTTCACCGCCGCCAAGCTGGCGGGCAACCTGCTCACCTTCGCCGTGCCTTTCGTTGTCATCCTGGCCGGCACCGTGGGCGTGGTGCTGGCCACGCCGCTGCCGGACGGGCTGGTGGTGTATTCGCTGCTGGTCTTCGCCTGGATCGGCTTCGCCTTCGCCGTCTCGCTCGCCGTGGCGATGTCGGTCGAATCCGAAGGCTGGGCCACCTTCGCGATGATCGGTTCGATGGTGCTGATCAATCCCTACCTGATGGCGCTCGGCCAGGTGCCGGCCATCCAGACGCGCATCGCGCAGGACGCGATCGTGTGGACGCCCGAGGCCCTGGGCCTGCTGGCCGTGCTCGGCGGGTTGGGCCTGCTGGTGCTGGCGGCCACCGCCTGGCACCACGCGCGCAAGCCGGCGTTCTACTGAGCCGTGGCCGAAGGCGAAAACGCGCGGCTTCACTACTTCGACCACCTGCGCGCGCTGGCCATGCTGGCCGGCGTGTTCTTCCACGCCGCGCTGGCCTACAGCCCGCTGATGCAGCCCTGGTGGCCGCCGGCCGACCGCGCCACGCTGCCGGCGGTGGACCTGGTGGCCTGGGGCCTGCACCTGGTGCGCATGCCGCTGTTTTTCCTGGTGGCGGGCTGGTTCGCCGCGCACCTCATCGCGCGACGCGGCGGCGCGGCGCTGGCGCGCCAGCGATTGCGGCGCATCGGGCTGCCCTTCCTCGTCGCCTGGCCGCTGGTGGCCTGGTCGCTCTCCGCCAGCACGGGCTGGGCGGCGATGCACGTCGAGCACTCTTCGGCCGTGCTCGCCCTGGTGCGCGAGTGGATGCAGCAGCCCGACCCGCCCTCGCCGCCGCCCGGCACGGCGCACCTGTGGTTCCTGTACTACCTGCTGCTGCTGTCGGTGCTGCACTGGGTGGCGCGCACGCTGGAACTGGGCCGCCGCGCCGCCGCGCTGCTGCAGCGCCACCCGGCCTGGGTGCTGCTGGGCCTGCCCTTGCTGCTGCTGCCGGCGCTGGCGTCGGTGAGCGCCCCGCACCCCGCGCCCGAGGGCCTGCTGCCCACGTTCTGGGCACTGGGTTTCTATGGCGCGTTTTACGCGTTGGGCGTGCTTCTCCAGGGCCAGCCCGACTGGCTGGCGCGCCTGGCACCGCTGTCGAAATGGCTGTGGGCGGGCATCGCCGTCGCCTACCTGCTGTTCCTGCGCGGGCTGGCCAACGCGTCGCCCGCGCCCACCGCCTCGTGGCCGATCGCCGCGCTCGAAGCGGTGCTGGCGACCTGGCTCACGCTGGCCTGCCTGCTCGCTGGTCGGCGCTGGCTCGACCGGCCCAGCGCGCCCATGCGTTACCTCTCGCAGGCGTCCTACACGCTCTACCTCGTGCACTTGCCGCTGCTGTTCGCGCTGCAGTACGGGCTGATGGACCTCGGATGGAGCGCCGGCGCCAAGCTCGGGCTGTCCTGCGCGGGCACGCTGGCCGGCGGCCTGCTCGTGTACCAGCTGACGGTGCGGCACACGCCCCTGGCCCGCTTCATCGGCTGAGCCGCGCCCAGGCCGCGCGGCTCCACTATGCTTGGGCGATGACGCCCGACGCGCCACCGCTGGACCAGCTCGCCACGCCCGTTGCCTGGCTCGACGCCGAGGGCCGGCTGCAGGGCTGCAACCCGGCCTTCGCCAGCTGGCTGGGCATCAGCGCGCGTCGCCTGCAGGGCGTGGCGCTGGCCGAGCTCGACGCCGAGGGCGGGCGATTGTCGGAGCTGCTGCCGCGCTTGCCGGCTTCGGGCGAGGCGCTGCGCGTGCGCCGCGGCCGGCTGGCGTTTCCCGGCGCCGCCGAGCATTTCGCCGAGCTGTGGCTGGCGCGCACCGCGGACGGCGGCATCTGCCTCGAGGCGCACCCGGCCGACGAATTCCCCGGCGAAGATCCCGCCACCGCACTGCCGGCCGCGCTCTCGGCCGCGCTCAAGGGGCTGGCGCACGAGATCCGCAATCCGCTGGCCGGCATGAAGGGCGCGGCGCAGCTGCTGGCGCGCCGCGTCGAGGGCGAGGATTCGCGCGAGCTGGTGGAGCTGATCGGCAGCGAGGTCGACCGCCTCGCGGCCCTGGTCGAGCGCCTGATGAACCCCGCGCCGCCGCGCGAATTCGCGCCCACCAACATCCACGCGGTGCTCGAGCGCGTGCGCCAGCTGGCGGAGGCCGAAGCGGGCTGGTCGGTGAAGCTGGTGCGCGACTTCGATCCGTCGCTGCCCGAGTTCCAGGGCGACGCCGACCGCCTGGTGCAGGCGCTGTGGAACCTGGTGCGCAACGCGCTCGAATCGGGTGCGTCCACGGTGGCGCTGCGCACGCGCGCCGAGCACCACGTGCTGATCGGCGACACCGCGCACAAGCTCGCGCTGCGCGTGGAAATCGCCGACGACGGCCGCGGCGTGCCCGAGGACCTGGCCGAGCGCATCTTCCTGCCGCTGGTGTCCGGCCGCGCCGAAGGCACCGGCCTGGGCCTGCCGCTAGCGCAGCAGGTGGCGCGCGAGCACCGCGGCTCGCTGGGCTACCGCTCGCGCCCCGGCCACACCGTGTTCACCCTGCTGCTGCCCGTTCCCGACGCCCCGGAGGAGACCGAATGAACACCATAGCCGCGCCGCGCTCCACCTTCGTCAACGTCGTGGGCTGGGTGTTCCTGGTGTTCTCCGGGTTGGGCGTGCTGGTGGGCCTGCTGCAGAACCTGATGATCCACACGATCTTCCCCGCGGACATCTTCGAGCAGATCGCCACGCAGCAGCCCGAACCGGGCATGCCGCCCTACGTGCAGTGGATCTTCGGCCATATCAAGCTCTTCTTCGCGCTGGGATTGCTGCTGTCGCTGGCTCATTTCATCGCCGCGCTCGGCCTGCTGCGCCGCTGGGGCTGGGCGCGCTGGCTGTTCATCGGCCTGATGGCCTTCGGCATCGTTTCCAGCCTCGGCGGCCTGGTGCTGCAGGCCTCGATGATGTCGGGCATGTACGAGCAGTTCTCGGTGCTGCACGACGGCGGCCGGGGGCAGATGCCCGACATGCGCGCCTTCTTCATCGGCATCGGCGTGTTCTCGGCGCTGATGTCGCTGGCCTTTTGCGTGCTCTACGGCTGGATCATCAAGCTCCTGCTGGAGCCGGCGGTGGCGGCGGAGTTCCGCGCCGCTCAGGCCGTGTAGTCGAAGGCCAGCTGCTCGTCGCCGCGGCGCCAGAGCGCGCGGCCCGGCTGCACCGCCAGCCACCAGGTCTGGGTGGCGCCCACCGGGCGCGGCGAAGCGAAGCCCTCGGGCAGCAGCAGCGCCGTGCAGGCACCGTGCGCCGGGTCGCGCACCGAGCGGTAGCGGATGGCGCCGAGGTTCGCCTCGCGCGCGCAACGCGCCAGCGCCTGGGTGTGGCGGTAGTCGTCGGGCGCACTCCAGCGCGCCGCATCGGCCGACAGCGGCGGGCGACGCAGGTCGATGGCAGACGTGGCGATGCTGGTGCGGAAGGCGGTCTGCGCCACCGGCTCGAGCCGCGTCAGGCCGCTGGCGTCGGCCAGGAAGCGCGAGCGCCAGTAGCCGATCTCGGCGCAGGCGGTGGCCAGCCGGTCGGCGCCGTAGAACACGCCCGGTTCGCCGGCGGCGCGAAAGCGCGAGCCACTCGGCAGCGGCGGATAGCGGAAGGGCGTTGCCAGCAGGTAATGCAGCCCGCGCGCCGCGGCCGGCAGCGGCGGCTTGGCCGCCTCGAGCAGCTGTTCGAGCAGGCGCTGCTCGGCCGCCGAGTCCACCAGCTTCAGGGTCGAGGCCTCGTGCTGGGCTTCGACCACGCGCCAGGCGCTGCCGCGCCAGGCCCGCGCCTCAGACGCGAGCGCGGTGGGCGTCCAGGTAGTCGGTGACATGCACGAGGCCGCGCGGGCTGAGGATGAGCTCGCGCGGGCGGCCGTTGAGGCCGGCGTTGTCGCCGTCGAGCCAGGCGCGCGCGGCTTCCTGCCCGCCGGTGATCGAGTCGAGCGAGCGGAACAGGCGCACCAGCAGCAAGGCCAGCTCGCCGGGCTTGGAATCCGGTTCGAGCCGGTAGCTGCCCTGGTGCAGGCGGGTCACCGTGGCCTGGCTCAGGCCGAGGATGCGGCCCAGGGCCACGTTCGGGATGCCCAACTGGGCGGCGGCCCGCGACACGGCCTTGGCCAGCACGGCGGCGGCTTCCGGGGCGGCGACGGTTTGCGGTTGGCTGCGCATGCGGCCTCCTTTCCTGAGAAACAATGCTCCAGTTTCGTTTCTCAGGCAAGTCCGGGGCCAGAAGGCCCTTACCGGAGCTGGGACCAGAGGTAGAAGCCGCCGAGGGCGCCGAAGACGATGGCGAAGACGACGAGCTGCTTTACCAGGTCCTTGACCATCGTCTGGCGGGCGGTCGGCAGGGGTGGGTAGTGCCGGGCGACGCGGGCCTCCACCTCCCCGGCCAATTTCGCGGGCGAGCCGCGCTGGCCGACATGCAGGTCGTCGAGCGGGGCGCCCGGCCCCCAGCCGTCCTCCGGCGGGAGCAGTTCGTCCTCGATCAGCAGGCTGGCCCGGTAGCGGCGGCCCATGACCAGTTGGACCAGCAACACCGTCTCGGCGGACAGGCTGCCCTGGCCGCCGAAGGACAGCAGCGTGTCTCCCGCCTCGGTCGCCCCCTCCGGCAGATCGGCAGGATCCACCCCGGACAGCGGCTGGACGGCATAGTTGAATCCGCTCGGTTCGCCATCGACCACCACGGGCACCCAGCCCCCGACGTCCTGGTCCAGGGCAAAGCCCGCAGGGAAGTCCATCGCCACGCCGGTTTCCGCAATGTCGGCCGCCAGCTGCGCGACGGTGGGAAGGGCGTCCTTGCGGACGATCAGGGCGCTGTCGACGCTCATCAGAGGAACTCCACCGGGCGGGTTCGCCGGAGTGTAATGGACGGCCAGCGCTTGCACTATGATGGTGCAAACCAAGTCCGCCGGGGCCCGCCATGGCCACCCGTTCCGCCCGCCTCTGGGTCGTCGACGACGACCGCACCGTCCGCATCGTGCTGGCCCAGGCCCTGCGCGACGCGGGCTATGCCGTGGGCGCCTTCGAGGGCGCGCGCGAGGCGCTGGCCGCGCTCGACGACGGCGAAACGCCCGACCTGGTGTTCACCGACGTGCGCATGCCCGGCGTGGACGGCCTGGCCTTCCTCGACGCGCTCAAGCAGCGTCGGCCGCAGCTGCCGGTGGTGGTGATGTCGGCCTACACCGACGTGGCCAGCACCGCGGGTGCCTTCCGCGGCGGCGCGCACGAATTCCTGTCCAAGCCCTTCGACCTCGACGAGGCCGTGGCCCTGGTCGAGCGCGCGCTGCCGGCGCCGGCAGACGCCGCCGCACGCGACGAGCCCGCGAAGGCCGGCGGCGACGAACTGGTCGGCGAAGCGCCGGCGATGCGCGAACTCTTCCGCGCCATCGGCCGGCTCGCCCAGGCGCCACTGAACGTGCTGGTCACCGGCGAAACCGGCACCGGCAAGGAGCTGGTGGCGCGCGCCCTGCATCGCGAATCGCCGCGCGCGCGCAAGCCCTTCGTCGCGCTCAACACCGCCGCCATCCCGGCCGAGCTGCTCGAGAGCGAGCTGTTCGGCCACGAGGCCGGCGCCTTCACCGGCGCGCAAAAGCGCCACGTCGGCCGCTTCGAGCAGGCCGACGGCGGCACGCTTTTCCTCGACGAGATCGGCGACATGCCGGCCTCGCTGCAGACGCGCCTGCTGCGCGTGCTGGCCGAGGGAGAATTCTTCCGCGTCGGCGGCCGCGAGCTGATCCGGGTGGACGTGCGCGTCATCGCCGCCACCCACCAGGACCTCGAGGCCAAGGTGCGCGACGGCAGCTTCCGCGCCGACCTGCTGCACCGCCTCGACGTGGTGCGCCTGCGCCTGCCGCCGCTGCGCGAGCGCAAGGCCGACCTCCCGGCGCTGGCCCAGCGTTTCCTGGCCCAGGCCGCCGACGGCCTGGGCACGCCCGCCAAGCGGCTCGCGCCCGCCGCGCTCGAGCGCCTGCAGCGGCACGACTGGCCCGGCAACGTGCGCGAGCTGGAGAACCTGTGCTGGCGCCTGGCCGCGCTGGCGCCGGGCGACACCATCACCGCGCGCGATTTGTCCGGCGCACTGCGCGTGGAAACCGGCGCCTCCGCGGGCAACTGGCAGCGCGAGCTGGCCGACGAGGCGCGCGCCGCGCTCGCCCGCGGCGAGCCCGGGCTGCATGCGCGCCTGCGCGAAACCTTCGACCAGGTGCTGCTGGAAACCGCGCTCGAACACAGCCATGGCCACCGCCAGCAGGCCGCCGAAGCCCTGGGCCTGGGCCGCAACACGCTCACCCGCAAGCTCGGCGCCACCCGCCGTCGCCGCAAGCCCGCCGATTCGCCTTGACCGCGCTTTAAGGCGCGCCGGCGCATGCTCGGCCGCCACGCATCCCCACGGAGAATGCCAATGCAGACCAGGACCACGCTGATCGCCGCCGCCCTCGCCCTCGCGCTCGCCGCCTGCAGTCCGGCCGATGACGCCGCTGCGCCGGCCGCCAACGAATACGGCGACGCCGCCGCGCCCGCCGCCACCGAACCCGCCGCCGGGCCGGCGCCGGCCGACGCCGCTTCGGGCATCGCCCTGGCCGCGCAGGCGCGCGTGGTGCTGCAGGAAGTGCAGGGCAGCGGCGTCAGCGGCGAGCTGGTGTTCGATCCGGATGGCGACGCGCTGCGCCTCACCGGCGACGTGCGCGGCCTGACGCCGGGCGCCACCCACGGCTTCCACGTGCACGAAACCGGCGACTGCAGCGCGCCCGACGCCACCAGCGCCGGCGGCCACTTCAACCCGATGGGCGCGCCGCACGGCGACAGCCAGGGCGGCGTGCCGCACCACGCCGGCGACATGCCCAACCTGGTGGCCGGCGACGACGGCGTGGCCCAGGCCGACAAGCGCCTGGCCGGCCTGCGCATCGGCGACGGCAGCGAGGTGGACGTGGTGGGCCGCGCCCTGATCGTGCACGCCCAGCCCGACGACTACACCACCCAGCCCACCGGCAACGCCGGCGCGCGCATCGCCTGCGGCGTGATCGAGCTGGCCAACCCGGCGCCGGCCTACGAAGGCCCGGCGCAGTGACGCCAGCCTGGCGCATCCGTCCCGCGGGCGTGGCCGACGTGCCGCGCCTGCGCGACTGGGCCGTGGCCATGGCCCGCGAAACCGAAGACAAGGCGCTCGACCCGGCCACGGTCGAGGCCGGCATCCGCGCAGTGCTCGAGGAGCCGCGGCGCGGCGCCTATTTCGTCGCCGAGCGCGAGGGCGTGCCGGGCGGCACGCTGATGCTCACCTACGAGTGGAGCGACTGGCGCAACGGCGACTGGTGGTGGATCCAGAGCGTGTACGTCGATCCGGCCTGTCGCCGCCAGGGCTGCTACGCCGCGCTTTACCGCCACGTGTCCGAAGCCGCGAAGGCCACGCCCGGCGTGTGCGGGCTGCGCCTGTACGTCGAGCACCACAACGCCGCCGCGCAGCGCACCTACGAATCGCTGGGCATGGCCGACGCCGGCTACCGCATGTACGAGGCGCCGACGCGCTGAGCCCGGCTCAGCGCGCGCGACCCAGCTCGAGCAGGAAGATGCCCTCGCCGCCTTCGCGGATGCCGTAGCCCAGCTGCAGCGGGCCGAGCCAGGAATCGAAGCCGAAATAGACGCTGCCGTGCAGCTCCGACTCGCCGTCGTCCAGGTCCTGGCCGGTGCCCCAGATGCGCCCGTATTCCACCGTGCCGCCCAGCACCGCCGGCCGGCCCAGCACGCGGCCCAGCTCCCAGGTGTAGCCGCCGTAGGCCAGGGCGTAGTTCTCCGCCAGGCGCTCGTTGGGGCGGTAGCCGGCGAAACGGGTCAGGCCGCCGAGCCGGAACAGGCCGGGCAGCGAAACGAGGTCGTCGCTGCTGGTGTGCCAGCGCAGGCCGCCGAAGCCCGAATGCCGGCCGATGGCGCCGGCGCCGATCAGGTCGAAGTTGAACTGTTCGTAGTTGGTGTCGGCACCGAGCGCCTCGCGCGCCACCACCACCGAGGCCGTGGCCTGCACGCCCTGGCGCGGCAGGTAGCTCGAGTCGATGCGGTCGTAGGTGTAGGCCAGCTCGGCCTCGCCCTGGTTCCATCCCAGGCCATCGAACAGGGGCTCGCCCAGGTCCAGGCGGATGTCGCCGGTGCGACGGCGCAGGCCGACCGTGGCGGCGCCGAAGTTGCCGTACTCGCGGCCCAGCATCACTTCGCCGCCGTAGTTGGGCGCGCGGTAGTTGGCCAGGCGCTCGCCGTTGCCGTTGAACAGGCCGAAGCGCGGGCTTTCGTAGCTCGCCTGCGCCACCAGGAACCAGTCGCCCTGGCGGCCCAGCGGCTGGTAGTAGTCCAGCAGCAGGCCGGGTTCGTCGCCCAGCTGCAGCAGGCCGCGCAGCTCGCCGCCGAGCGGGTTCACCGGCGCGCGCATCACGCCGGCGCGCAGGTTGACGAAGAAGTCGCCGCTGAAGTCGGAGTACAGGCTCAGGCCGGTCTCGAGGTAGTTCGGGCCGTGGCGGTGCGGCACCACGGTGACGAGCAGGCCGTTGCTGCCGTTCTCCTCGATCAGGTCGTAGGACACCTGGTCGAGCGTGGCCAGGCCGTGGATGGCCTGCAGGTTCTTCTCCAAGCGCGCGGTGTCGAGCGGCTGGCCGGGCGCGATGTCGATGCGGCTGAGCAGGAAGGTGTCGTCGTAGCGGCTGCGGTTGTCCAGGCGCACGAAGTGCACCACCGGCGGCTCGCGCGAGGGCTGCCTGGCCGACGCCAGGCGCGCTTCGTGCGCCGCGGCGTCCAGGCCCAGGGCCGCCAGCCGCGGGCGCACCGCGTCCAGGCTTTCCTCGCCGATGCGCAGCGCCTGTTCGAACTTGGCGAAGTCGGCCGTGCCCACGTCGGCGCCCAGTGCCGGCCGCACCAGCACGTCGTCCGGGCCGAGCGTGCGCGCCTGCGCATCGGTGCCGCCGACGGTCATGAAGCCGCTGATCTGGTCGATGATCTGCACCAGCCCGGCCGATTCATCGAGCTTGGCCAGCGGCGTGCCCACGTCCACGGCGATGACGATGTCGGCGCCCATCGCGCGCACCACGTCCACCGGCAGCTGGTTGGCCAGGCCGCCGTCGATGAGCACGCGCTCGCCCAGCACCACCGGCTTGAACACGCCGGGGATGGACAGGCTGGCGCGCATCGCCATCGCCAGGTTGCCTTCGCCCAGCACCACGGTCTGGCCGGTGTTGAGGTCGGTGGCGACGGCGCGGTAGGGAATCGGCAGCTCGTCGAAGTCCTTCGAAAAACCGACCGGCTGCGTCAGGCGCTCGAGCAGCAGCGTGACGCGCTGGCCCGAGAGCACGCCGGCGGGCAGCTTGATGCCGGTGTTGCCGATGCCCGGCCGCGCCGGCAGCAGGGCCAGGTCGTCGTCGCGCTTGCGGCGGAAGCTGCGGTCGGGGCGGCTGACGCTGTCGCGGAACACCGCCGACCAGTCCAGTGCGCGCATCTCGCGCTCCAGCGCGTCGGCGTCCATGCCCGAGGCGTAGAGGCCGCCGACGATCGCGCCCATCGAGGTGCCGGCGATGCAATCCACCGGCACCTTCAGGCGCTCGAGCTCGCGCAGCACGGCCACGTGGGCGAAGCCGCGCGCACCACCGCCGCCCAGCACCAGGCCGATGCGCGGACGGTCGGGATCGCCGCCGCCGGCGCGGCAGGGCAGCACGTCGTCGGCCGCGGCCGGCAGGGCGGCCGCCAACAGCAGCAGGAAGGACAGGAACGCGCGCATCCGGGCAAGCCTCGTCGCCGGCGGGGGCCGGCCTTGGCCGCAGTCTATCGGCGCGCGATGTTTATTCGGCGAGAACCGTGCGTGGGTCGCGCCCGGCCGGGCAGTGGTCGAAGGTGACCGGCACGCCGTGCGCGCCGAGCACCGCGGCCAGCTGGCGCTGGCGCATCTGGAAGCGGTCGAAGGCGCGCGAGAGACGCTCGGCGTCGGCTCCGGCCGGCGCGAAGCCGCCCTCGGCCCAGGCGTCGATGTCGAGCAGGGCCATGCGCACGCCGCCGTTTTCGTACACGGCCAGCGGCTCGGGCGGGGTGTCGAGCCACTGCACGTCCCCGGGCGAAAGCAGCGCGGCCTCGAGCAGCGGCCACAGCGGGGCGAGGCCCGCGTGTTCGTACTGCATGGCCATCATCGCGGCCAGGTCGTTGAGCGTAAGCAGGCGCGCGTGCTCCACCGGCACCGCGAAGCCCGACTGCGCCAGCAGCGCGGTGTCGGCGCCGGCCATGCCGGTGTCGAGCAGCACCTGTTCCAGGCGCTCGCCCACCGGCGCCACGGCCTCGGGCGCGCCGCGCAGCAGCACCGGCAGCAGCTTGAGCGGGCCACCGGCGAATTCCGCCGACGGGCGCAGCGATTCGGGCAGGCCGGCGCCGTCGGCGCCGAAGCCCACCACCCGGCCGCCGGCGGCACCGGGTGCGCGCGCCACCAGGCGCTCGAGTTCGGCGTGCAGCGGCCAGCCCGGGCGCAGCAGTTCCACCGGGTCGAACAGGCCGGCCACCAGGGCGAGGTCGAGCCCGGCGGCCTCGGGCACCAGCCTGGCCAGGTCGCGCGCCACCAGGCCGGCCAGCTCGCCGGCCGCAGCCACGTCCAGCGCGGTCTTCCCGGGCTCGGCGCCGGGCGCCAGTTCGAGCGCGAGGGCGGCCAGGACGCTCAGTTCGGGCTTGGACATACGGTGGCGTGCGGTGTCGGGGTATGATCCGACATCATACCTTCCACGTCGGAGTGACCGATGTCGCCTTCCCGTCGCGTCGCCATCCTGGGCGGCGTCCGCATTCCCTTCGTACGCAACAACACCGCCTACCACGACGTGGGCAACCTGGGCATGTCGATCAAGGCCCTGGGCGCCCTGGTCGAGAAGTTCGGCCTGCACGGCCAGCAGCTCGGCGAAGTGGCGATGGGCGCGGTGCTCAAGCACAGCAGCGACTGGAACATCGGCCGCGAGGCCACGCTCAGCTCGGGCCTGTCGCCGGCCACGCCGGGCATCACGCTCCAGCGCGCCTGCGGCACTTCGCTCGACACCGTGATCACGGTGGCCAACAAGATCGCGCTCGGCCAGATCGACGCCGGCATCGGCGGCGGTTCCGACACCACTTCCGACGTGCCGATCGCGGTCAACAAGCGCCTGCGCCGCCGCCTGCTCGACGCCAACATGGCGCGCAGCTTCGGCGCGCGCCTGAAGGCCTTCAAAGGCTTCAGCTTCAAGGAGCTCAAGCCCGAGTTCCCGGGCGTGGGCGAACCGCGCACCGGCAAGTCGATGGGCGAACACTGCGAGATGATGGCCAAGGAATGGGGCATCACCCGCGAGGCCCAGGACCAGCTGGCCTACGAGTCGCACACCAAGGCCGCGATGGCCTACGAGCGCGGCTTCTTCCGCGACCTGGTGGTGCCTTTCCGCGGCGTCGAGCGCGACAACATCCTGCGCCCCGACACTACCGTCGAGAAGCTCGCCACGCTCAAGCCCGCCTTCGACAAGACCTCGGGCAAGGGCACGCTGACCGCCGGCAATTCCACCCCGCTCACCGACGGCGCCTCGGCGGCGCTGCTGGCCAGCGAGGAGTGGGCCGCCGCGCACGGGCTCGAGGTGCAGGCCTACCTGCGCGACGCCCAGGTGGCCGCCGTTGATTTCGTGCACGGCGAAGGCCTGCTGATGGCGCCGTGCTGGGCCGTGGCCCAGCTGCTCCAGCGCAACAAGCTCTCGCTGCAGGATTTCGACTTCTACGAGATCCACGAAGCCTTCGCGGCGCAGGTGCTGTGCACGCTCAAGGCCTGGGAAGACCCGGTCTTCTGCAAGGAAAAGCTCGGCCTCGACGCGCCCCTGGGTTCGATCGACCGCAGCAAGCTCAACGTCGTCGGCAGCTCGCTGGCCGTGGGCCACCCCTTCGCCGCCACCGGCGCGCGCATCGTCGCCACCGCCGCCAAGCTGCTCAAGGAAAAGGGTTCGGGCCGCGTGCTGATCTCGGTGTGCACCGCCGGCGGCATGGGCGTCGCCGCCATCGTCGAGCGCTGAGCAGGCACAAGAAACGGGGTCAGGTTCACTTATTTCCCGGGGCAACGCCCCGGGAAATAAGTGAACCTGACCCCGTTTCTTGTGCCTAAGGCGGCAGCAGCGGGATGCCGTGGGCGTTGCGGACTTCCGCCACGGCCTGGTCGGCGATCTGCTCGCGCAGGCTGCGGCCGCCGAGCGCCAGCGGCGGTTCGCCGCGGGCCACGCGCAGGGCGTTGGCGTAGGCGATCTGCGCCTTGCCGGCGTCGCCCTGGGCGGTGAACACGTGGCCCAGGCTTTCCCAGGCGTCGGGACCGGCGCCCTGGGCGAGCGCGCGGTGCAGGAAATCCTCGGCCTTGCCCCACAGCTGCTGCGCGCGGCACAGGCAGCCCAGCGCGGTCAGCAGGCCGGGACTGGACGGATGCTGGGCCAGCCAGGCTTCGGCCCGGCCCAGGCGCTGGCCATCGCGGCCCGGCGGCAGGCGGCCGTACAGCGCGGCAAGTGATTCGTCCCAGTTGGCTTCGAGCGCGTCGGCCACGGCGTGCGCACCGGCATCCTCCAGGCCCAGCGGCGCCGCGCGCAGCGCGAAGGCGGACGCCACCGGCGCGCTGGTCTTGAGCGGCTGCGGCAGCGCGTGCCAGCGCTGCTGCAGCTCGTCGGCCTGCGCCGCCTGCGCCAGCGTGGCGGCGGCGATGCGGGTTTCGAGCGCCGCCAGCGCCGCGGGCTCCAGCGCCTGGTCGCGGCGCAGCGTGCCCAGAAGTGCCTGTGCTTCGATGGCGCGGCCCGCGGCCACCAGCGCCTCGGCGCGCAGCACGCCGGCCCGCGGCGAGTTCGCGCCGGGCTGGCCGCCCAGGGCTTCCAGCGCTTCGCTGGCCTTGCCCTGGCCGAGCAGGCGCTCGGCCTGGTCGAGCGCGGCGGCGCTGGCGTCATGCGCCAGCAGCGCGGCGTGGTGTCGGGCCACGGCCTCGGCGTCGCCGCGCGCGGCCGCGGCGCGGCGCGCGCCCAGCAGCGCCGGCGTGCGCAGCTCCTTGTCGGCGGCGGCCTTGGCCAGCAGCTGCTCCGCGCGCTGCCAGCGGCCCTGGTGCAGGGCCTCGAGGCCGCTCACCAGGCGGTTGCGCGCCAGCCGGTGCGCGTGCCGCCGCCAGGCCCGGAAGGGCAGGCGCAGTAGCCACCACAGCGACCACAGCGCGAACCACAGCAGGCCCCAGGCCAGCACGAAATACGCCAGGGTGGTGGTGTAGGTCAGGCCGCGGAAGCGCACCACCACGTCGCCCAGGTCCTGCGAGAACCAGTGCCAGCCCAGCGCGCCCAGCACCGCCAGCGCCAGCCACCACAGCAGGCTGCGGTAGAGGTTCATGGCGCGCCGCGGCCCCGGCGCAGGTCGCGCAGCTGCTGCAGGGCCGCGCCCTGGTCGGGCAGGGCCGGCGCCAGCGACTGGCCGGACAGCGCCGACAGGCGCTCGCGGCGCTCGCGCAGCAGCGCGTCGTCGGCATACAGCCGCTGCAACCACTGGTCGATGCGCACCAGGCTGGCCTGGAAGGACGGGTCGTCGCGGCGCTCCATGGCGGTGCGCGCCAAGGCGAGTTCCAGCGCCAGCGTCGCTTCGCCGGTGGCGCGGTCGGCCGGGGAAATCAGGTCCTGGCTCGAGCTCGGGCGCACCTGCACCACGGCGTCGAGCACGCGGCGCCAGCCACTGCTGCCCTCGCCGGCCGCCGGCGGCGTGCCGGGCGCGCGGCTGGTCAGGCGCGGCAGCGTGGTTTCGAGCGCGTCGAGTTCGCCGGCTGCCAGCGCACGCGGGTCGTCGGGCAGCGCGCGCAGCGCCGCCAGCTCCTGGGCGATGGTCTGGCGCAGGCTGATGAACTGCGGGTCGGTGAGCGGCGCCAGCGCCTGCTGGGCCAGCGCGGTGGCGCGGATCGCGCCCTCCTTGTCGCCGGCCACCACCAGGCGCGCCTGCGCCAGGCCCAGCAGCAGCTCGACTTCATCCAGGCGCAGCGCCTGCGCGCCTTCGGCGGCCTGGGTGGAGAGCTCGCGCAGGTTTTCCTCGAGGATGGCGGCGCGCTGGCCCACGCCCAGCACTTCCTCGCGCAGCAGGCCGGTGCGGGCCTGGGTGTCGACCACGCGCTGTTCGATGCCCTGCTGGTTGCGGCGCAGCGAGGCGACGGCCTGCTCGGCCTCGAGCAGGCGCGCGTCCAGGGCTTCCGGGCTCAGGTCCGGGCCGTCGGCGGGCGTGGCGCCGCGCTGGCTCCACCACCAGGCGCCGCCGGCGCCCACGGCCACCAGTACCAGCGCGCCAAGCAGCCAGCCGAACAGCCCCGGGCCGCGGCCAGGGGAGCGGGAAATCACGGTCTCGTCTTGCTCGGTGTCCACGGGGGGCATCAACGCGGGAATCGTTGCCAATCCTACCGGAAGCGTCCCTGGCCAACATCGGCGGCCAGGGCCCCGAGCATCGTTTCCGGTGCCGCGCCCGGTGCCAGCACGAGCGCCCGGAAGCCCAGCGCCGCCAGTTGCGCCGCCAGGCGCGGGCTGCTCACCACCGCCGGGCGCGCGCGCAGGGCCTCGCGGCCCGCTTCGTCGAGGGGTTTCCACAGCCCGTCGAAGGCTTCCGAACTGCTCACCAGCAGCGCCGTCTGCGCCGGCAGCTTGCGCAGGCGGCGCAGGCGCGCCGCGCGCGGGTGCACGGCCACGCGCTGGTAGACGTTGGCGCGATGGACGGCGGCGCCGCGCTGGGCCAGGGTTTCGGGAATCAGCCCGCGCCCGCCCGGTGCCGTCAGCAGGCCCACCGCGGACGGCGGCGGCTTGAGCGCAGGCAGCGCGAGCAGCGCTTCGGAATCGGTGCCGCTGTCCGGGAAGGCGGCGCCCGCCACGCCCGCGCGCTCCAGCGCCGCCGCCGTGCCGGCACCCAGCGCCAGCCAGCGCTGTCCGGGCGCGGCCGCCAGCGCCAGCTGCTGGCTGGCGAAGCGCACCGCCGCCGGGCTGGTGACCACCACCACCGGGCAGGCCAGGGCGGCGACCAGCGCCGGCCTCGCCGGCAGCGGACGCAGGGCCAGCGTGGACACCGACACCACGCCGGCACCGAGCGCCGACGCGGCCCGGCGCACCGGCGCGTGGCTGCCCGAGGGGCGCAGCGAGATGACGTACCATCCCGCCAGCGCTGGCGCGGACCCGATCTTGTCCATGCCGACAGCTTGGCACAGCCTTCGGGAATCGGCATTGCATGGACCTGCTCGACGAACTCAACGCCCACTACGACGCCATGCCGCCGGTGGCGGCGATGCAGGTGCGCGCGGTGCACTACGACGGCCAGCGCCTGCGCCTGCACGCGCCGCTGGCGTGCAACGTCAACGACAAGGCCTGCGCCTTCGGCGGCAGCCTGGTGAGCCTGATGACCCTGGCCGGCTGGGGCCTGCTGACCCTGCGCCTGCGCGAGGCCGGCATCCAGGCCGAGGTCTACGTGGCCGACAGCCAGGTGCGCTACCTCGCGCCCGTGTACACCGACCTCGAGGCCGAGGCCTGGCTGGCCCCCGAGGTGGACTGGGACGCGGTGCTGGCGGCCTGGGCCGCCCGCGGCCGCGCCCGCGCCGGCGTGCTGGCCCGGGTGGCCGGCGCCGACGGTGGCAACGCGGCCGAACTCAGCGGCCGGTTCGCGGCCTTGCGGCCGGCGTGAGCACGGCGGCGCGAGGCGGGCATAATGCGGCCATGAACCGGATCCTGCGCCCGCTCGTCCTGACCTGCCTGGTGCTCCTGCTCGCCGCCTGCGCCGGCGGCGGCGGCCAGCGCAGCCCCCGCGACCAGATGCTCTACCACTACGTGAGCGCGGTGCGCTGGAGCGACTTCGACGCCGCCTACGGGTTCCTCGACCCGGCCTGGCTGGCCGCCAACCCCATGACCGACGCCGAGCGCGAGCGCTACCGGCAGTTCCAGGTCTCGGGCTACGAGGTCAAGTCGGCGCGCGAACCGGCCGAGGGCGAGTACGAGCAGGTGGTCGAGGTGCGGGTGGTCAACCGCCACACCCAGGTGGAGAAGCTCATCACCGACCGCCAGCGCTGGCGTTACGACGCCCAGGCCAAGCGCTGGTGGCTGGCCAGCGGCCTGCCCGACCTGGACGCGGCGCGCTGATCGGTTTGGCCGGCGGGGCCCGCGGCCCCATAATGCCCGGCCCACCTGCGTCGAACCGTCTTCCATGGATCGCCTGACCGAATTCTTCCAAGCCAACCTGGTGCTGTCGCTGGTGTTCGCCGGCCTCACCGTGGCGCTCATCTACACCGAGATCGCCCGCCTGTTCCGGGGCTTCAAGGGCATCACGCCGGCCCAGCTCACCGACCTGATCAACCGCGAGGGCGCGCTGGTGCTCGACATCCGCGGCCAGGGCGAGTTCGAGAAGGGCCACATCATCGGCTCCAAACACCTGCTGCCCAGCCAGGTCGACCCCGAGGGCAAGCTCCTGGCCAAGGCCAAGGTGTCGCCGGTGGTGGTGGTCTGCGCCGCGGGCATCACCGCTTCCGGCGTCGCCGGCCGGCTGGTGAAGGCCGGCTACAAGCAGGTCAGCATCCTCGAGGGCGGCATCGGCGCCTGGCAGCAGGCCGGCCTGCCGCTGGCCAAGGGCAAGGCCTGAGGCCCCGCGCCGGTGCTTTCGCGCGGGCCTCGGGCGCCGTGCGATAATCCCCGGTCTTTCCACGATTCCCCTTAATTCCCGGAGCAAACCATGGCCGAGCAGAACAACGGCGCCGTCGCCGCGAGCGAACAGCAGGCGCAGTTCACCATCCAGAAGATCTACGTCAAGGACATCTCCTTCGAGGCGCCCAACGCGCCGCAGGTCTTCAACGAAACCGGCCAGCCGCAGCTCGAGCTCAGCCTCAACCAGAAGGTCGGCCGCGTGGGCGAGGACCTGTTCGAGTGCGTGCTCGCGGTCACCGTGACCTGCAAGATCGCCGACAAGACCGTCTACCTGGCCGAGGTCGAGCAGGCCGGCCTGTTCCAGCTCGCCGGCTTCGACGAGCGCACCCTGGACATGATGCTCGGCACCTACTGCCCGAACGTGCTGTTCCCGTACGCCCGCCAGACCGTGGGCGACCTGGTCGCCTCGGGCGGCTTCCCGCCGTTCTACCTGCAGCCGATCAACTTCGAGGCGCTGTACGCCGAGGGCCTGCGCCGCCGCGCCGAGCAGGCCCAGGCCGCCGCCCCGGGCGCCGGCAACGCCTGACCCGGGCCGCGTGCCGGTGAATTCGGCCAAGCCATCGATCGCCGTGCTCGGGAGTGGCTCCTGGGGCACGGCGCTGGCCAGCCTGATCGCCCGCAACGGGCACCCGACCACGATCTGGGGGCGCGACGCCGCCCAGGTCGCGGCCATCGCCCGCACGCACGAGAACCCGCGCTACCTGCCGGGCATCCCGCTGCCCGAATCGCTGGCGGCCAGCACCGACCTGGCCGCCACCGTGGCCGGTGCCGACCTGGTGCTGGCGGTGACGCCCAGCCATGCCTTCACCGAAACCCTGCATGCGCTGGCGCCGCACCGTCGCGCCGGCGCCGGCGTGGCCTGGGCCACCAAGGGCTTCGAGCCCGGCTCGGGCCGCTTCCTGCATGAAGTCGCCGCCGAAGCCCTGGGTGCCGACGTGCCGCTGGCCGTGGTCACCGGGCCGTCCTTCGCCAAGGAAGTGGCCCAGGGCCTGCCCACCGCGGTCACCGTGCACTCCGACGACGAGGCCTTCGCCCAGTCGGTGGCCGGTTCGCTGCACGGCCCCACCTTCCGCGCCTACACCGGCAACGACATGCTCGGCGCCGAGCTGGGTGGCGCCATGAAGAACGTGCTGGCGGTCGCCACCGGCGTCGCCGACGGCATGCAGCTGGGCCTCAACGCCCGCGCCGGCCTGATCACCCGCGGCCTGAACGAGATGCTGCGGCTCAACCTCGCGCTCGGCGGCAAGGCCGAGACGCTGATGGGCCTGGCGGGCCTGGGCGACCTGGTGCTCACCTGCACGGGCGACCTCTCCCGCAACCGTCGCCTCGGCCTCGCCCTCGGCCGCGGCCAGTCCATCGCCGAGGCGGTGGCGGCCATCGGCCAGGTGGTGGAGTCGGTGCAGACCGCCGACGAAGTGATGCGCCTGGCCGAGCGCCACGGCATCGAGCTGCCGATCTCGGCCCTGGTGCGCGAAGTGCTGCACGGCACGATCACCCCGGTCGAAGGCCTTAAGATGCTGCTCGCCCGCGAGCAGAAGCCGGAGTTCCCCGAAGGCCTGCTCTGAGCCGCGTTTCCCGCGCGCAAAAAGAAAGCCCGGCCGAAGCCGGGCTTTCTCGTTTTCGATCCGTGGGGGATCAGAAGCTGGCGCGCAGGCCGAGCAGGTAGGTCTCGCCGCCGTCGGCGAACTCGACCTCACCCACCACGCCCCAGGTCTGGCTGAACTTGTACTGGCCGCCGACCGTGGCGCTGAAGTCGCCGCTGAAGTCGCTGCCGTCGATGTAGTTGGCCTTGAGCAGGCCCTCGAACTTGTCCGAGAACGAGCCGCGCAGGCCGACCGAGGTGCGGTAGCCGTCGATGTCGCCGAAGCCGTTGACGTCGGCGTTGATGTAGGCCAGCTCCGCGATCAGGGCGGTGTTGGCCGACAGGCCGTGGGCGTAGCCGATGCCCAGGTCGTAGGTGTCGACGTCGATGTTGGTGTTGTCGATCTCGACGGTGTTGTAGCCGCCGAAGCCGTAGAAGCCCGACTGGCCGAACTCGAACGAGCCACGCACGCCGAAGCCGTCGGCGTCGCCGTCGACGTTGACGTAGTTGCCTTCGACGTAGGTGTAGCTGAGCTTGTCGTCGGCCTGGGCCGACAGCGGGAGCAGGGAAGCCAGGGCAAGGGCAATGAGGGAGCGCTTCATGTTTTTGTACTTCCGTTGTTGTTGGGGGAGGCCCCGCATCGCGAGGCTGGGGGCCAGTATCCGAATCCAAACGTAACGAAGGATTAACCCGGCACTGACTCGCACTTAACCGTGTCGTCAGTCATGGGTGCGAGCGCCTGCGTAGCCGAACTGGCGCCAGGCCTCGAACACAGCCACGGCGACGGCGTTGGAGAGATTGAGGCTGCGCTGGCCGGCGCGCATCGGCAGCGTGAGCTGGTTTTGCGGCGCGACGCCCGTGAGGACCTCCGGCGGCAGGCCGCGGGTCTCCGGTCCGAACAGCAGCGCATCACCCTGGCGATAGGCGGGCTCGTCGAAACGCCGCGTTGCACGCGCGCTGAACGCGAACAGCCGCGGCTGGCCCAGTGCGTCCAGGCAGTCATCGAGGCTGGCATGGCAGCGCATGCTGGCGAACTCGTGGTAGTCCAGGCCGGCGCGGCGCAGGCGCGCGTCGTCGAGCTCGAAACCGAGCGGCTCGACCAGGTGCAGGTGGGCGCCGGTGTTGGCGCATAGCCGGATCACGTTGCCCGTATTGGGCGGGATCTCGGGCTGGTAAAGGATGACGTGCAGCATCGCGGCATTATCGCCGCGCGAGGGTCGGGGCGGGGCTCAGCCGGCGCAGTGCAGGCGGCGGACCAGCAGGCCCAGGTCGCCGGGCATGCGCGACAGGCCGCGCGGGCCGGCCTGGCCCGGACCCGATTCGCAGGCCAGGCCCGCCGAGACCACGTCGCCCAGGGTCTTTTGCAGGCTGGGCGGTTCGAACAGCAGGGCGGCCAGGCCCAGGGCCAGCAGCGGCAGGGCGGCCAGGCTTCGGCGCAGGTGCGTTTGGTGGGACATGGCGGCTTCCGGTTTCAGGAGGTGGCACCAAGGTTTTGCAGGAAGCGTGCCATCCACCATGGCCTTTGGAATCAAAGACTTGGCGGTGTCCGGGCTGTCCGCTCAGCCGCCGCGGACGCTGCAGGCGGACAGTGGCTCGGCCGACAGGGCCTGCCACTGGTCCGGGGCGGCCGGCCCGGCCGGGCGGGGGAAGTCGATGCGCGCCAGCAGCTGGTCCTTGCCCTGGTCGTCGCGCAGGTTGCTCAGGCCCTCGAAGCGCAGCAGGCGGCGGCTGTCGCGGCCGTAGGCCACGTCGATGTGCGGCGCCAGCCAGCCCAGCAGGCCGCCCAGGCGCAGCCGGAAGAACTCGGCCGGCTCGCCCGCCACTTCGCCGGCGCCGCGGCGGCGCACGGTGAAGTCGTAGGCGTCGAGCCGGGAAGGCACCGCGAACTGCAGCGGCACCGGCTTGCCGTCGAGCAGCGGCTGCCAGCGCTCGCGGATGAACTCGTCGAAGCCGGCATCGGCCACCAGGGCCTCGCCGCCGGCCACCGGCGCACTGCGCTCGGCGGCCTGCGGGCCGCGCCGCACCCACAGCTCGCCGGCGTCGCCGGCGCGGCGCAAGCCCTCGCGATAGCCCAGGCGCACGTCCTCGAAGGAGAACGCGGGCGCGAGCGAGGAGTCGCCGTAATCGACCTGCTTGCGCGCGAAGGCGGTGCCGTCGGTGCAGCGGTAGACCACCAGGCGCCTGCGCAGCTCGCCGTCGGCGTGGTCGAGCAGGTGCTGCTCGCGATAGAGCAGCGCGCCGCTGTCGGGGTCGCGCGCAAGGCCTTCCTGGAACTGCAGCGAGGCGGCCGCCGGCGCGGCGAGCGCGGCGATCGAAACAGCCAGCATCAGGCGAAGCTTCACCATGGCAGGGGTCCTCCGTCGCGGTCGACGAATTCGCCGGCGCCGGGTTCGGCGCGGCGGTCGAGCATTTCCAGCATGTCGCGTACCGACTCGGCCGCCGTCACCGGCGCCTTGTCGCCGCCCATGTCGGTGCGCACCCAGCCCGGGCTGGCGGCGAGCACGCCGATGCCCATGGGATTGAGCGCGCGCGCCATCAGCACCGTGGTCATGTTCAGTGCGGCCTTGCTGATGTTGTAGCTCGGCGTCTGGAATGACTGCGTGAGGGCCATCGAGCCCAGGCGTGAAGAGAGGTTGAAGATCCGCGGCCGCCGCCCGCGCGCCAGCAGCGGCGCCAGGGCCTGGGCCAGCATGAGCGGCGCGATGGTGTTCACCTGCAGGGTGTGTTCGAGCACGCGCGGGTCGAGCGCGCCGAAGCGCTCGCCCGGGGGCAGCACGCCGGCGTTGTTCACCAGCAGGTCGAGCGAGGGGTGCAGGGCCTCGACCTCGGCCGCGAAGGCCTGGCGCGAGCGCTCGTCGGCCACGTCCAGCGGCGCCACGTGCAGGTGCCCCGGATGCGCCGCGGCGAGCTGGGTGAGGGCGTCGGCATGGCCGGGCTGGCGGCAGCCGGCCACGACGCGGTCGCCCCGCGCCAGCAACTGGCGCGTGAACTCCAGCCCGAGGCCACGGTTGGCCCCGGTGACGACGACGGTGCGCGGCTCCTTCACGTCCATCTCCCGACTATGGCCTTCGGCCTAGTGTATGGCCCGTCAATGCAGGCTAGGATTCAAGCCCCCCGGGCTGTCCGGGTGAAGAACAGGAACCCACGCATGACCCAGTCCCGTCTTCCGCGCGTGCGCGCGCTGGTCCTGGCCCTCGGCTTCGCCGTGGCCACCCTCTCGCCCGTGCATGCGCGCGACGCCGCCAACGAGGCCGGTTCGTCGGTGCAGGCCGATATTCCGTTCGAGCAGTTCACCCTGCCCAACGGCCTGCGCGTGGTGGTGCACACCGACCGCAAGGCGCCGATCGTGGCGGTGAACGTCTGGTACCACGTGGGCGCCAAGAACGAGCTGCCGGGCCGCACCGGCTTCGCGCACCTGTTCGAGCACCTGATGTTCCAGTCGAGCGAGAACCACCAGGGCGAGTTCTTCACCCCGTTCGAGCTGGTCGGCGCCACCGACCAGAACGGCACCACCAACTCCGACCGCACCAACTACTTCCAGAACGTGCCCACCACCGCGCTCGACATGGCGCTGTGGATGGAGTCCGACCGCATGGGCCACTTCCTCGGCGCGGTCAGCCAGGAAGTGCTCGACGAGCAGCGCGGCGTGGTGCAGAACGAGAAGCGCCAGGGCGAGAACCAGCCCTATGGCCAGGTCTTCCAGCGCCTGCTCAAGGCCAGCTACCCCGAGGGCCACCCGTACAGCTGGCCGGTGATCGGCTCGATGTCCGACCTCAACGCCGCCTCGCTCGAGGACGTGCAGAACTTCTTCAAGAGCTGGTACGGCCCGAACAACGCCGTGCTGGTGCTCGCCGGCGACATCGACGTCGAGACGGCGAAGAAGAAGGTGACCCGCTACTTCGGCGACATCCCGGCCGGCCCGACCCTGGCCCAGCCCAAGGTCGACCCGGCGCCGCGCACCGAATCGACCCGCGACGAGTTCACCGACCGCGTGCCGCAGGCGCGCATCTACCGCGCCTGGAACATCGCCGAGTACGGCAACGTCGACGTCGAGCGCCTGCAGCTGCTTTCGCAGGTGCTGGGCGGCTCGCGTGCCTCGCGCCTGGACAAGCGCCTGGTGCACGGCGAGAAGATCGCCGACCGCGTCTCGGCCAGCGCCTGGGGCAACCAGCTCGGCGGAATGTTCTTCATCAGCGCCGACGTGAAGGCCGGCGTCGACCCGGCCGTGGTCGAGAAGGCCCTGGACGAGGAGCTGCGCCGCCTGGTGGCCGAAGGCCCGACCGAGAGCGAACTCGAGCAGGCCCGCACCACCTTCAAGGCGGGATTCATCCGCGGCATCGAGCGCATCGGCGGCTTCGGCGGCAAGGCCGACGCGCTGGCCGAGTGCACGGTGTACATGGGCGACCCGGGCTGCTTCCGCGAGAGCCTGGCCGCCATCGACGCCGCCACCGCCGCGGACCTCAAGGCCGCCGGCCAGCGCTGGCTGGCGCGCGGCGACCACACCATCGTGGTCACCCCGGGCGAGCGCGTGCCGACCGTCGAGGACGAGAGCGTCGCGCACCCGGACATGCCGGCCGTGCCGCCCGCCGACCCGAAGTACACCACGGTCGCCAGCGACGTCGATCGTTCCAAGGGCCCGCCGGTGACCACCGAGTTCCCGGACCTGGTGTTCCCGGAGCTCAAGCGCACCCAGCTGTCCAACGGCATCACCCTCGTGCTCGCCGAGCGCCCGGGCCTGCCGGTGGTGCAGATGAGCCTGCAGCTGCCGGGCGGCTACGTGGCCGACGTGGGCCGCAAGCTCGGCACCGCCAGCTTCACCATGGGCATGCTCGACGAGGGCGCCGGCAAGTACAGCGCACTGGAGTTCGGCAACGAGGCCGAACGCCTGGGCGCCAACCTCGGCTCGAGCGCAGCGCTCGACGGCGGCAGCGCCTTCCTGTCGGCGCTGAAGGAGAACCTCGACGAGTCGGTGGCGCTGTTCGCCACCATGCTGCGCACCCCGCGCTTCGACGACGCCGAGATCGAGCGCGTTCGCCAGGGCTGGATCGCGACGATCAAGCAGGAGAAGGCGCGCCCGAACTCGGCCGCCACCCGCCTGCTGCCGCCGCTGCTGTACGGAAAGGGCCATCCTTACGCCATCCCGTTCAGCGGCACCGGCGACGAAGCCTCGATCGCCTCGCTCACCCGCGATGAACTGCTGGCCTACCACCGCGACTTCGTCCGCCCCGAGGGCTCGACCCTGATCGTGGTGGGCGACACCACGCTCGACGAGATCGTGCCGGTGCTCGAGAAGCACCTGGGCCAGTGGAAGGGCCAGGGCCAGGCCCCGGCGCTGCCCGCGGTGGCCACCGTGGCGCTGCCGCAGTCGCCGCGCGTGTTCCTGGTCGACCAGCCGGGCGCGATCCAGGCCAACATCTACGTCGGCCAGCTGGCGCCCTCGACCATGGACGAGAAGGCGACCGAGTTCGAGATCGCCAACGCCGTGCTCGGCGGCGAGTTCAGCTCGCGCCTGAACATGAACCTGCGCGAGGACAAGCACTGGGCCTACGGCAGCTACAGCTTCGTGCAGGCCGCCAAGGGCCAGCGCCCGTGGATGGCCTTCGCGGCCGTGCAGATCGACAAGACCGCCGAGTCGATGGCCGAGCTGCAGCGCGAGATCAGCCAGTACGCCACCGGCGAAGCACCGGCCACGCCGGAGGAAGTGGCCAAGATCCAGGCCAGCGAAATCCGCAGCCTGCCGGGCTCGTACGAAACCGCCAACGCCGTGCTCGGCGCCATCGGCGGCATCGTGCGCTACAACCGTCCGGACGACTACGTGGTGCAGCGCAAGGACAAGATCGAGGCGCTCACCCCCGAGATCGTCAACGCCGCCGCCGGCACCATCCGTCCCGGTTCGCTGACCTGGGTGGTGGTGGGCGACCTCCAGCAGATCGAGCAAGGCGTGCGCGCCCTCGGCCTGGGCGAGGTGCACGTGATCGACGCCGACGGCAACCCGGTGGCCGGCAAGTAAGCCAGCCCCGGTACATTGCGGGTTAAGCACGGGCGGGGCGAGAATCCCGCCCGTGCCTTTTTGGAGATTCGGGATGCGAAAGATCGCTTTGGCCCTGGCCCTTGTTCCCCTCGTCGCCGCCTGTACGTGGGTCAAGATGGCGCCGGGTGGCGCGCAGGTCCGCGTGGCGGCCGCCGGCCAGGACCTTTCGTCCTGCGAGCGCCGCGGCGAGATCTCGGTGTCGGTCAGGGACCGCCTGGGCCCCTACTCGCGCAACGACATCAAGGTGCGCGACGAGCTCGAGACCCTGGCCCGCAACGAGGCGCCCGGCCTGGGCGCCGACACGGTGCAGCCCAAGGCCGCGCCCAACGACGGCGAGCAGCGATTCCTGGCCTTCAGCTGCCGCGGCGCCGCCCCGGCCGCGGCCGCCCGCCCGGCCGCCGGCAACCGCTCCGACGACGGCGTCGAGACCTATCCCATCGAGGATTGACGCCCCCGGCGGCCTTCGCGTGAAGGCCGCCGGAAGTTGAGCCAGGGGGGCGAAACGGGTAACTTTGACGGGTTTCCCCAACGCCGGGCATCCCCGCTTATGTTGTTCAAGCATGTTTCCATTGCCGGCCTTGCCCATATCGATGCGCCGCATCGCCTGAGCTCGGCCGACATCAATGCCCGGCTCAAGCCGACCATGGACCGCCTCGGCATCAAGACCGACGTGCTCCAGGACATCGCCGGCATCTATGCCCGCCGCCTGTGGGACGACGAGGTGCAGGCCTCCGACGCCGCCACGCTCGCCGCCGAGAAAGCCATCGCCGACGCCGGCGTCGACCGCGCCAAGATCGGCCTGCTGGTCAACACCTCGGTCAGCCGCGACTACCTCGAGCCGTCCACCGCCTCCATCGTCTCGGGCAACCTGGGCCTGGGCGAGAACTGCCAGAACTTCGACGTCGCCAATGCCTGCCTGGCCTTCATCAATGGCATGGACATCGCCAGCCGCATGATCGAGCGCGGCGAAATCGAATACGCCCTGGTCGTCGACGGCGAAACCGCCAACCTCGCCTACAAGAAGACGCTCGAGCGCCTGAGCGGCCCGGACGTCACCGAAGAGCAGTTCCGCAACGAGCTGGCCACGCTGACGCTCGGCTGCGGCGCCGCGGCCATGGTGCTCTCGCGCAGCGAGCTCACCCCGGACGCGCCGCGCTACAAGGGCGGCGTCACCAAGGCCGCCACGCAGTGGAACACGCTGTGCCGCGGCAACCTCGACCGCATGGTCACCGACACCCGCATGCTGCTGATCGAAGGCCTCAAGCTCGCCACCGCCACCTTCGGCGCGGCGCGCCAGGCGCTGGGCTGGGTGGTGGACGAGCTCGACGAGTTCGTCATCCACCAGGTCTCGCAGGTGCACACCCAGGCCTTCATCAAGGCCTTCGGCATCGACCCGAACAAGGTGATGACCATCTTCAACGAGCACGGCAACATCGGCCCGGCCTCGGTGCCGATCGTGCTGAGCAAGCTCAAGGAAATGGGCCGCCTCAAGAAGGGCAGCCGCGTCGCCCTGCTGGGCATCGGCTCGGGCCTGAACTGCTCGATGGCCGAGGTCGAGTGGTAAGAAGAAAGGGAAAAAGAAAGGGGGTCAGGTTCACTTTTCGGGAGTAGCTGTTTCGCAAATGCGAAGTCCGCCTCCCGAAAAGTGAACCTGACCCCCTTTCTATTCGTCGCTGGCGATGCGGCCGTCGACCAGGGTGATGGTACGGTCGCACTGCGCCGACAGCCGCGGGTCGTGGGTCACCAGCAGCACCGCGCAGCCGAACTCGCGGTTGAACTTGCGGAACAGCGCGAACACGTCCGCCGCCGAATGGCTGTCGAGGTTGCCCGTCGGTTCGTCCGCCAGCAGCAGGGCCGGGCGCGTGGACAGCGCACGCGCCACGGCCACGCGCTGCTGCTGGCCGCCGGAAAGCTGGTCCGGCCGGCGCTGCTCCAGGCCCGACAGCCCCACCTGCGCCAGCAGCTCGCGGCCCCAGGCCAGCTGGGCCGGCGTGGGCTTGCCGCCGGCCACGATCAGCGGCATCAGCACGTTCTCCAGCGCGGTGAAGGCCTGGATGAGATGGTGGAACTGGAACACGAAGCCGATCGACTCGCGCCGCAGCCGCGTGCGGCCTTCATCGTCCATGCGCCGCGTGGGCTGGCCGAGCAGGTAGAGCTCGCCTTCGGTCGGCTGGTCGAGCAGGCCCACCACGTTGAGCAGGGTGCTCTTGCCCGAGCCCGAGGCGCCGACGAGCGCCGCGAAGTCGCGACGGTGCAAGGACAGGTCGAGGCCGTGCAGCACCTCCACCTCGGTCGGCTTGCCGACGTTGTAGCGCTTGCGCAGGCCCTCGAGCCGCAGCACTTCCTGGGCGGCGTCGTGCTCAGACATGGCGGATCGCCTCCACGGGGTCGAGCGCCGCCGCGCGCCGCGCCGGCACCGCCGCCGCGACGATGCCGGTGACGGTGGCCAGCCCCGCGGCCGCCACCGGCAGCCAGGGATCGACCGGGATGTAGAACAGCCGCGGCCCGAAGGTGTTGAACACCCACACCAGGCCGTAGCCCGCGCCGCCGCCGACCACCGAACCGGCCAGCCCGAAGATCGCGCCCTGCAGCAGGAACACCTGCAGCATCTGCCGGCGCGTGGTGCCCATCGCCCGCAGGATGCCGATCTCGCGCGTGCGCTGCACCACGCTCACGCTGAGCACGCTGGCGATGCCCAAGGCCACGCTTAGCGCCACGAACAGGCTGATCATGCGCGTGCTCAGGCTCTGCGAGCGCAGCGCGTTCATCAGCTGCGCGTTGGTTTCCATCCAGCTCTCGGCCTTGGCGCCGGTGAGCCGGGACAGCCGCGCGGCGACCTCGCGTGCGCCGAAGATGTCGTCCACCGTCACGTCGATGACGGTGGCGCCGCCGGGCAGGTCGAGCAGCGACTGGGTCTGCTTCATGTCCAGGTAGACGTAGCGCGAATCGAGCTCGCGCACGCCCAGCTCGAATATGCCGGCCACGTTGAGCACGGCTTCGCGGCCCTGGCCGGCGTCCAGGCGCAGCTTGTCGCCCACCTGCAGGCCGAGGTCGCGCGCGAGCTGGCTGCCGATCACCGCATCGCCGGCGCCGACGCGGAAGCTGCCGGCGACGATGTCCTCCTGCACCGGGATGATGCGCAGGTAGCGCGCCGGCTCGATGCCCACCAGCGCCACCGATTCCACCGCCTCGCCGCGGCGCGCGAAGGCCGGCCCCGAGATCACCGGCGACACCGCCCGCACCTGCTCGAGCGCATCGGCCGCCGCCACCACCTGCTGCCAGTTGTTGATCGAGCGCAGGCGCTGCGCGCGCCGCGTCTCGAGCAGCAGCTGCACCGCGCCGTCGGGCGCGGGCAGCACCACGTTGTTCTCTTCGGTGGGCTGGACGCGGATGTGCGCCTGGGTGCCGAGCGTGCGCTCGATGATGTTCGACTGCAGGCCGGTGATCAGTGCGGTCAGGAACACGATCACCGCCACGCCCACGGCGATGCCCACGAGGATCAGCGTGCTCTGCGCCTTGCCTTCGCGCAGGAAGCGGGTGGCGATGGTCCACTGCGCCCACATCGGCGTCAGTCCAGCTTCGCCGGCAGTTCCTTGCGCGTGGCCGGGTCCTGGCCAGCGCCCGGCGGGGCCATCGGCGTCGTGCGCACGCGCTGGCCCTCGGCCACCGGCGCGGACGCGTCGGCCAGCACCACGTCGCCGGGCGCCAGGCCTTCGATCACTTCGCTCAGGGCCAGGCCGCGCAGGCCCAGCGTCACTTCACGGCGCACCGCGCGGCCGTCGGAGGCGAGCCAGACTTCGGCGCGGTTGCCGTCGATCGCGCCCAGCGCGTCGTTGGGCACCACGAGCGCCCGTTCGCGCCGGCCGGTCTCGATGTTCACCGACACGGTCATGTCCTGGCGCAGGAAGTCGGGCACCGGCGACACGGTGAGGCGGATGTCGACCGAGCCGCGCTGCGCGTCGACCGACGGCGCGATGAAGCCCACGGTCGCGTCGAAGGGCTGGCCGGGGAAGGCGTCGGCCACGCAGCGGGCCGGCTGGCCCAGGGCCAGCACGCCCAGGTTGCGCTCGTCGAGCGGCACCAGCACCTCGGTGTCGCCGTCGCGGGCGATCTCGAACAGCACGCGGCCCGGCTGCACCAGGTCGCCGGGCTCGGCGTTGCGGGTGAGCACGGTGCCGGCGACTTCGGCGCGCACGAGGGCCTTCTCGAGCTGGGCGCGGGCGGTGGCCACGCGGGCGCGTGCGGCGGTTTCGGCCTGGCGGGCCTGTTCGAGGTCCTCGCGAGCGATGAACTGGCGCTCGAACAGCCCGGCCCGGCGCACGGCTTCGCGGCGGGCCTGCCCGAGCGCGGCCTCGGCCTCGCGCACGGCGGCCTCGAGGTCGTCGGCGCGCAGCACGGCCAGCACGTCGCCGGGCTGCACGCGGTCGCCCTCGCGCACGCGGCGTTCGAGCACCACGCCGGTCACCGGGCTGCCGGCCTGGGCGCGCGACACCGCCGCCACGCGGCCGGTCGCCACCACGGTCTGCACCAGCGGCTGCTCGCGCAGTTCGTAGGCGGCCAGCTCGGGCCCGCGCAGCGCCCCCACGGCCATCCAGCCCGCCAGGGCCGCTATCGGCAGGACGAGCAGTACAAGGCGGCGGCGGGTCATGCGGGCTCCGTGGCAGGGACTACCAGCGCGACGATACCCAAACCCCCGTGACGACGTCAGTCACGAGAAAGGGGGTCAGGTTCACTTCCGGGCCGGCCCGGGAAGTGAACCTGACCCCGTTCTTATAGAATGCGGGGCATGGAAAACCACACTTTCAGCGCCGAACAGGCCCGCGTGCTCGCCAAGGGGCCGTTCCCGGACTACCCCTTCACCCCCAAGACCTTCCGCCATCCCAACGGGCTGGCCCAGAGCTACCTCGACGAGGGCCAGGGCGAGGCGGTGCTGATGCTGCACGGCAACCCGTCGTGGTCCTACTACTGGCGCAAGCTGGTGCTGGGCCTGCGCGACGGCTACCGCTGCATCGTGCCCGACCACGTCGGCATGGGCCTGTCGGACAAGCCCGACGACAAGGGCTACCAGTACACCCTGCGCAGCCGCGTCCAGGACCTCGACCGCGTGCTCTCGCACGCCGGCGTCGGCGACGAGCTCACCCTGGCCGTGCACGACTGGGGCGGCATGATCGGCTTTGGCTGGGCGCTCAAGCACGGCGCGCGCATCAAGCGCCTGGTGGTGCTCAACACCGCCTCCTTCCCGCTGCCGGCGTCCAAGCCCATGCCCTGGCAGCTCAAGCTCGGCCGCGACTACAACCTCGGCGCGCTGGCCATCCGCGGCTTCAACGCCTTCGCCGCCGGCGCCACCCGCCAGGGCGTGGTGCACAAGATGCCGGCCGACGTGCAGCGCGCCTACGAGGCGCCCTACGACAGCTGGAAGAACCGCATCTCGACCCTGCGCTTCGTGCAGGACATCCCGCTGCGCGCCGGCGACCGCGCCTGGGACCTGGTGGAGGAGGCCGGCAAGCGCCTTCCCGAATACGCCAACCGCCCGGCCTTCATCGGCTGGGGCCTGCGCGACTTCGTGTTCGACCACCACTTCCTCAAGGGCTTCACCGACGCGCTGCCCAAGGCCGAGGTGCACGCCTTCGAAGACGGCGGCCACTACGTGCTCGAGGACAAGGCCGACACCCTCGTCCCCGCCATCCGCGCCTTCCTGGAGCGCAACCCGCTTTGAGCGAGGCCTGCAACATCGCGGCGGCGCTGCCGCGGCTGGCGGCCGCGGGGCCGGGGCAGGTCGCGATGCGCTGCCCCGGCCGTCGCGGGGCCAACGGATTTGCGCGTTACGACGTCACGCTCAGCTACGGCGAGCTCGACCGGCGTTCGGACGCCATCGCCGCCGGGCTCGCCGCGCAGGGCATCGGCCGCGGCCACCGCGTGGTGGTGATGGTGCGGCCCTCGCCCGAGTTCTTCCTGCTGATGTTCGCCCTGTTCAAGGCCGGCGCCGTGCCGGTGCTGGTGGACCCGGGCATCGACAAGCGCGCCCTGCGCCAGTGCCTGGACGAGGCGGATCCCGAGGCCTTTATCGGCATCCCGCTGGCGGTGTTCGCACGCAAGTTGCTCGGCTGGGCCCGCCGTGCCCGCGTGGTGGTCACCGCCGGCCGCCGCTGGTTCTGGGGCGGGCCCACGCTCGCCGCCATCGAGGCCGCCGGCGCCGGCGCCGGCCCGCAGCTGGCCGACACGAAGCCCGACGACGTCGCCGCCATCCTCTTCACCTCCGGCTCCACCGGCGTGCCCAAGGGCGTGGTCTACCGCCACCGCCACTTCGTCGCCCAGGTCGAGCTGCTGCGCGAGGCCTTCGGCATCCAGGCCGGCGGCGTCGACCTGCCCACCTTCCCGCCCTTCGCGCTGTTCGACCCGGCCCTCGGCCTGGCTTCGATCATCCCCGACATGGACCCCACGCGCCCGGCGCAGGCCGACCCGCGCAAGCTGCACGACGCGATCGAACGTTTCGGCGTCGACCAGCTGTTCGGCTCGCCGGCGCTGATGCGCGTGCTGGCCGAACACGGCCAGCCATTGCCGACGCTGCGCCGCGTCACCTCCGCCGGTGCGCCGGTGCCCGCGGCCGTCGTGGCGAAAATGCGCGAACTGCTGCCGGAACAGGCTTCATTCTGGACGCCCTACGGCGCCACCGAATGCCTGCCGGTCGCCGTCATCGAGGGCCGCGAGCTGCAGGCCACGCGCGAGGCCACCGAGCAGGGTGCCGGCACCTGCGTCGGCCGCCCGGTGCCGCCGAACGAGGTGCGCATCATCGCCATCACCGACGCAGCCATCGAGGATTGGTCGCAGGCGGTGGTGCTGGGCGCCGAGGCCATCGGCGAGATCACCGTCGCCGGCCCCACCGCCACCGACGAGTATTTCCGCCGCCCGCAGGCCACCGCGCTGGCCAAGGTCCGCGAGACCCTGCCCGACGGCAGCACGCGCATCGTGCACCGCATGGGCGACCTGGGTTACTTCGACGCGCAGGGCCGGCTGTGGTTCTGCGGCCGCAAGTCGCAGCGCGTGCGCACGCCCGAGGGCAACCTCTACACCGAGCAGGTCGAGCCGGTGTTCAACACCCACCCCGAAGTGGCGCGCACCGCGCTGGTGGGCGTGGGCGAAGGCACCGCGCAGGAGGCCGTGCTCTGCGTGGAGGTGGAAAAGCACCTGCCGCAGTACGAGCACGAGCGCATCCTGGCCGAACTGCGCCGGCTGTCGGAAGGCTTCGTGCACACCGCGCGCATCCGGCATTTCCTGGTGCACGACGGCTTCCCGGTCGACATCCGGCACAACGCGAAGATCGGCCGCGAGAAACTCGCGGCCTGGGCAAGCAAGGAACTGAGGTGGCGCCGATGAAGATCCTGGTGACGGGTGGTGGCGGTTTCCTGGGCCAGGGCATCTGCAAGGCCCTGCTCGCCGAAGGCCACGAGGTGACGAGCTTCCAGCGCAGCCATTCGCCCGCGCTCGAGGCGATGGGCGTGCGCCAGCTGCGCGGCGACCTCGCCGATGCGCAGGCCGTGCACGCCGCCTTCGCCGGCCACGAGGCCGTCTTCCACAACGCCGCCAAGGCCGGCGCCTGGGGCAGCTACCAGAGCTACTTCGACGCCAACGTCACCGGCACCCGCAACGTGCTGGCGGCGATGCGCGCGCACGGCATCGGCCGGCTGGTGTACACCTCCACGCCCAGCGTCACCCACAGCGGCCGCACGCCGGTGGAAGGCGGCAACGAGGCCAACACGCCCTACGGCCACGGCTTCAAGGCGCCTTACCCGACCACCAAGCTGGTGGCCGAACTCGAGGTGCTGGCCGCCAACGGCGCCTCGCTGTCCACCGTGGCCCTGCGCCCGCGCCTGATCTGGGGCCCGGGCGACACCCAGCTGCTGCCGCGCCTGGCCGAACGCGCGAAGGCGGGCCGCCTGCGTTTCGTCGGCGGTGGCCACAACCGCATGGACACCACCTACATCGACAACGCCGCCCAGGCCCACCTCGATGCCTTCAAGGCGCTGGCGCCGGGCGCGGCCTGCGCGGGCAAGGCCTATTTCATCTCCAACGGCGAGCCGCGCGAAGTCCGCCGCATCGTCAACGACATGCTGGTGGCCGCCGGCGTGCCGCCGGTGGACAAGTCCATTCCCTACGGCGTGGCCTACGCCGCCGGCGCGGTGCTCGAAGTGGCCTGGCGTGCGCTGCGCCTGCAGGGCGAGCCGCCGATGACGCGCTTCCTCGCCGAGCAGCTGTCCACGCCCCACTGGTACGACATCTCCGCCGCCGCGCGCGATTTTGGCTACGTGCCGCGCGTGTCCATGGACGAAGGCCTGGCGCGGCTTGCGCAGTGGTGGTCCGCGCGCACTTAACAAACGGCTCAGTTTGTTGGCGGGTAGTCAGCAAAGGGAAGCTAGCGTCGTTGTCGCCCCATCGAGGGCAACAACAAGAAGGAGGGCATCCCATGCTCCATTACGCGCTGATCTTCCTTGTCGTCGCCATCATCGCCGCCGTGCTCGGCTTTGGCGGCATCGCCGGCACCGCCGCCTGGATCGCCCAGATCCTGTTCGTGGTGTTCCTGATCCTGGCCATCGTCTCCTTCCTCAAGAAGGCCACGTGAAGACCGGCGGGTCGGCGCCCGCGGGGGCGCCGGCCCGCTAGAATGGCGGCATGAGCCAGCCCGCCGCCTCGCCCTTCGACGCCCTCAAGCCCCTGGCCGGCCGTGCGCTGGAACAGGCGCTCAACCGCCTGGTCGCGCTCGACCCCGACACCGCCGCCGCGCTCGCGCGCCTCGGCGGCCATCGCATCGGCCTCGCGCTCGAGGCGCCGCCGATCGCACTGGAGCTGTCGGTGGACGAAGGCCGGCTCAAGGTGGGCCCGCCGCGCGAGGAGCCCGACCTCGGCGTGCGCGCCACGATTTCCGGCGTGCTCTCCCAGCTCCCCTTCCTGCGCCCGCCCGGCGCCCCGCCGGTGGGCAAGGTGCGCATCAACGGCGACGCCGAGCTGGCGCGGCAGCTGCAGAAGCTTGCGCAGCGCTTCGACCCCGACTGGGAAAAACCCTTCGCCGAGCTGCTCGGCCCGGTGTTCGGCCCGCAGGCCGCGCGACTGCTGCGCGACGCGCTGTCGGGCGGCCTGAAGTTCGCGCAGGGCTTCAGCCGTGACGCGGTGGACTACCTGGTCGAGGAGCGCCGCGACGTGGTCGGCAAGGCCGAACTCTCGGCCTTCCACGACGACGTCGACGAACTGCGCGACCGGGTCGAGCGGCTCGCCGCGCGCCTCTCGCGGCTGTCGCCGGGAGGCGCCGCATGACCCCGCTGCGGGGCAGCTGGCGCGCCATCGGCATCGCGCGCGTGCTGTTGCGGCACCGGCTCGACGCGCTGCTCGAGGGCACCTCGGTCGGCCGCTGGCTGTGGCTGCTGCGCCCCTTCACCCGCCGCGCCGGCGACGACGACGCACCGCGCGGGCAGCGCCTGCGCCTGGCGCTGCAGGAGCTGGGCCCGATCTTCGTGAAGTTCGGCCAGGTGCTCTCGACCCGCCGCGACCTGCTGCCGCCGGACGTGGCCGAGGAGCTTTCGCTGCTGCAGGACCGCGTGGCGCCCTTCCCGGGCGAGCAGGCGCGCGCGCGCATCGAGGCCGGCCTGGGCCGACCCGTGCCGGAGCTCTACGCCGAGTTCGAGGCCACGCCGCTGGCCTCGGCGTCCATCGCCCAGGTGCACGCCGCGCGCCTGCACGACGGCCGCGAGGTGGTGGTGAAGGTGCTGCGCCCGGGCATCGCCCAGCGCATCGCCGACGACATCGCCCTGCTGCGCACGCTGGCGGCGCTGGCCGATCGCCACCACCCGCGCGCCGACAGGATCCGCGCGCAGGAAGTGGTCAGCGAGATCGAGTCCACGCTTTACGCCGAGCTCGACCTGCAGCGCGAAGGCGCCAACGCCAGCCTCATGCGCCGCACCTGGGCCGGCAGCGACGAGCTGTACGTGCCCGAGGTGTTCTGGACCCACACCAGCGAGTCGGTGCTGACGATGGAGCGCGTGCGCGGCATCCCCAGCGACGACGTCGAGGCCCTCGACGCCGCCGGCATCGACCGCAAGGCCCTGGCGGCGCGCGGCGTGCGCGTGTTCTACACGCAGGTGTTCCGCGACAACTTCTTCCACGCCGATGCGCACGCCGGCAACATCTGGGTCGACGCCGACCCGGCGCGCAAGGCCAACCCGCGCTTCATCGCCATTGATTTCGGCATCGTCGGCCAGCTCGCGCGCCGCGACCAGTACTACCTGGCCGAGAATTTCATGGCGATCTTCCAGCGCGACTACCGCCGCATCGCCGAGCTGCACGTCGAGGCGGGCTGGATGCCGGCCACGGTGCGACTCGACGAGCTCGAGGCCGCCACGCGCGCGGTGTGCGAGCCCTACTTCACCCGGCCGCTGAGCGAAATCTCGCTGGGCGAGGTGCTGGTGAAGCTGTTCAAGACCGCCCAGCGCTACGAGCTCACCCTGCAGCCGCAGCTGATCCTGCTGCAAAAGACCCTGCTCAACATCGAGGGCGTGGGCCGCCTGCTCGACCCGAAGCTCGACATCTGGGCCGAGGCGCGGCCGGTGCTCGAGGCCATCCTTCGCGAGCGCTACAGCCCGGCCACGCTGGGCGCGGAGTTCCGCAAGCGCCTGCCCGAGCTGGTGACGCACGCGCCGGACATGCCGCGCCTGCTGCACGAGTTCCTGGCCCAGCAGGTCCGCGGCGAGCACTCGATCAACATGCGCAGCGAAGACCTGGCCGAACTGGCGCGCATCTCCCGCGCCGGCCAGCGCCAGACGGTGTACGCCATCCTCGGCACGGGCCTGATGATCGTCGCCGCGGTGCTCTACGCGCTCGAAGCGGGCGGCCCGCGCCTGTGGGGCATCCCGGCCGTCGCCGGCATCGCCGCGCTGGGCGCCTTCGGCGCCTTCCTCGCCGCCTGGCCCCGCCGCTGACCGCTGCCGTGTAGGAGCGCCTTGAGGCGCGAATCCGTTCTTTGCCGAAGGCAAAGGCAGAAGATTCGCGCCTGAAGGCGCTCCTACGGGGCGCGTCGCGGCCGCTTACAGATCGCCGGCGGCGAAATCGCTGAAGGCGGCCGCGCCGAAGTGCTGCCGGATCGCCCGGTCCACGTCGGCCTTGCTCAGCGCCGCGATGCGCGCCTCGAGCTCGGCGCTCCAGGCCAGGCTGCGGTCGTACTGCAGGTTGCTGGCCAGCAGGCCGGCGAGGTTGCCGTCCTCGGCGCGCGACAGCACGCGGGCCTTGAGGATGCCGTCCACGGCGTCCTTGAGCTCCTCGTCGGTCACGCCCCCGGCGATGAACCGCGCGAGTTCCTCGTCGAAGGCGGTGCGCACGCGGCCCACGTTCTCGGGCGCGGTGATGGCGAACATCTCCAGCGAGGCGTTCTCGTCGAGGATGCTGGCGTTGAAGCGCGAGCCGACCGAATAGCTCAGGCCATCGGTCTGGCGCACGCGGTCGCCCAGGCGCGACTTCATGCCGCCGCCGCCGAAGATGTTGTTGGCCACCACCAGCGCGGCGTAGTCCGGATGGCTGTCCGAGAGCGCCAGCGTGGCGCGGCGGAAGATCGCCGCGTTGGCCTGGTCGGGCGTCTTGAGCTCGCGCACCACGGCCTCGGGCGAATGCGCCGGGTTGGCCAGGCGCACGTAGGGCCTGGGCGCGTTCCAGCCGCCGAAGTGCTGCTCGAGCAGGGCCATCGCTTCCTGCGGGTCGAAGTCGCCCACGAGCGAGATCTCGCCCACGCCGGCGCCGAGGAAATCGACGTGGAACCGGCGCACTTCGTCCAGCGTCACTGTGCGCATTTCCGCGATCGCCTCGTCCAGCGTCTGCGCATACCACGGATGGCCCTTGGGCCAGGGGCTGAAGTGCCGCGACAGCGCCCGGCTGGCCACCGACTGCGGCTGGTTGCGGCCCGCCTCGAGGCCGGTGATGGCCTGGTTGCGCAGCTGCTCGAACTCATCGGCGGGGAAGGACGGCGTGCGCAGCATCTCGGCCAGCAGGGCCAGCAACTCCGGCAGGTGCTCGCGCGTGGTGGTGGCGCCGACGCCGACCGACTGGCGGCCGCCGCTGATCGACACCCGCGCCTTGAGCTCGTCCAGGCGCCGGGTGATTTCGGCGCGGCTGCGCCCGGTGGTGCCGCGGCTGAGCATCGCCGCCACCAGGCCGCCGGCCGCGTCGCGTCCGGTCACGTCCTCGATGCTGCCGAAGCGGAACTGCAGGTTCAGCGCCAGCGTGTCGCCGCGCGTCTGCTTGGGCAGCAGCGCCACCCCGGTGCCGTTCGACAGCGCCGCGGTGGTGGTGCGCGCGTCGATGTTGGCCGGGCTGGCGTCGAAGGCCTCGCCCGCCGCCACCGCCTCGCGGCCCACGTAGCCTTCGACCAGCGAAGCCACGTCCGGTGCGGCCGGAATCTCGGCGCGATCAGGGGCTTCGGTCGGCACGAAGCGCGCGAGCGTGCGGTTGGCCGGCTTGAAGTACTGCTTCGCCACCCGCGCCACGTCCTCCACGCCCACCGCCTCGATGCGGTCGCGGCGCAGGAAGAACAGCCGCCAGTCACCGGCGGCGATGGCCTCCGACAGCGCCATCGCGGTGCCGTTGGCGTCGTTGAACAGCAGTTCGATGTTCTTGAGCAGGCGCTCGCGGGCGCGCGCCACCTCGTCTTCGGTGAAGGGCGTGGCGCCGGCCTGCTCGATGCCCTCGATCAGGGCCCGGGCGGTCGCCTCCGGGTCGCCATCCACCGGCACCATCGCGAACGACAGGAACAGGCCCGGCTCGGCCAGCAGCCAGGGGCTGGCGCTGACGCTGGCGGCCAGGCCCGGCTCCACCAGCGACTTGTGCAGGCGGCCGGTGGGCGTGTCGCCCAGCACCTGGCCCAGCACCTGCAGCGCGGCGGTGTCGGGGTGGGCCGAGGCGGGGATGTGGTAGCCCAGGCCCACCAGGCGCGTTTCGCCGACGCGGCGCACCGTGATCTCGCGCTCGCCGTCCTGCACGGGCTCGGCGGTGTAGGTGCGCGCCAGCGGCCCGGCCGGCTTCGGGATCGGGCCGAAGTGGCGTGCCACGCGCGCCAGCACGTCGGCCGTATCGACGCGACCGGCCACCAGCAGCGTGGCGTTGTCGGGGCGGTAATAGCGGCGGTAGAAAGCCTGCAGCGCCTCGATCGGCATGTTCTCGACGTCGGCGCGGGCACCGATGGTGCTGTTGCCGTAGTTGTGCCAGAGGTAGGCCGTGGCCGACAGGCGCGACATCAGCACGCGGAAGGGCTCGGTCTCGCCGCGCTCCATCTCGTTGCGCACCACCGTCATCTCGCTGTCGAGGTCGGCGCGGGCCACGTTGGAATTGACCATGCGGTCGGCTTCCAGCGACAGCAGCCAGTCGAGGTTGCCCTCGCCGTCGGCGAAGCTGCCGAAGTAGTTGGTGCGGTCGTACCAGGTGGTGGCGTTGTAGCGGATGCCGCGGCGGCGCATCTCGCCCGGGATGTCGGCGTTGGTGGGCGTGCCCTTGAACAGCAGGTGCTCGAGCAGGTGCGCCATGCCCGTTTCGCCGTAGCCCTCGTGGCGCGAGCCGACCAGGTAGGTCAGGTTCACGGTGACGGTGGGCTTGGTGGCGTCGGGGAACACCAGCACGCGCAGTCCGTTTTCGAGCCGGTATTCGGTGATGCCCTCCACCGAGGCCACTTCGGTCACGCCCTTGGGCAGCGTCGTGGCGTGGGCGTCGAAGGACAACACGAAACCAAGGACCAGCAGGCAGGCGCCCAACCAGCGGGCGGCGACATTCGTCGTCATGGAAACTCCGTGTGCTTGTGCCCATCAAGGGCCGAACCCGCAGGATGCCGCAAAAGTGGGGTCGGAGGTAATTTCCCGTTGGGAAATTACCTCCGACCCCAGGGCCTTCGCGTGTGAGAATGCGCGCATGCAGGTTCTTTACATCGATGAACAACTGGCGGTGGTGGACAAACCCGCCGGCCTGATGGTCCACGACAGCAAGCTCGCGCGCGGCGAAACCGATTTCGCCGCCGACCGGCTGCGCGAGCAGTTCGGGCGGCCGGTGTTCCTCGTGCACCGGCTCGACCGCGCCACCAGCGGCTGCCTGCTGCTGGCCTTCGACCGCGACACCGCCTCGGCCCTGGGCCGCAGCCTGATGGCCGAACACTTCCGCAAGGACTACCTCGCCGTTTGCCGCGGCTGGCCCGCGCCGCCCGGGGGCGTCATCGACCATCCGCTCGACGGCGGCCCGGGCAAGCCCGTGAAGAAGCCCGCCATCACCGACTACCGAACGCTGGCCACCGCCGAGGTCGACTGGCCCAGCCAGCAGCACCCCACCTCGCGCTACGCGCTGCTGTGCTGCAGCCCGCGCACCGGCCGCTTCCGGCAGATCCGCCGGCACCTCAAGCACGTCCACCACCACCTGGTGGGCGACTCGAGCCACGGCGACGGCCGCCACAACCTGGCCTTCCGCCTGCGCGGCGTGCATCGCATGCTGCTGCATGCCTGGCGCCTGGGTTTCCCGCACCCGGCCGACGGCCGCCCGCTGACCGTGGTGGCACCGCCGGACCCGGAGTTCCTGCGCGCGCTCGAACTGCTGGGCCTGCCCCCGCCCGAGGCCGGGGCATGACGCACGGCCCATGCCGCCGCCCCCCGATGCGGGCACACTGCCCCCCGTTCCCCCCGCCCAGCGAGACCCCACCGATGCGCCTGAGCCTGCTTGCCTGCGTGCTTTCCCTGGCCGCCCTGATCGCCGCGCCCGCCTTCGCCCAGTCGTCCAACGACGAGGACGAGAAGCTGGTCGTCTCCAGCGAGGGTTTCCTTTCCGCCCACCCCGACCTGCGCCACCGCCTGGCCGGTCTGCGCGCCTACAACAAGGGCGACTTCAAGGGCGCCTACGAGCGCTTCCGCCGCGCCGCACGCTTCGCCGACAAGCCCTCGCAGGGCATGGTCGCCGAGATGCTGTGGGAAGGGCAGGGCGTTGCCCGCGACAAGGCCCTGGCCTACGTCTGGATGGACCTGGCCGCCGAGCGCCAGTACCCGCTGATGCTGGTCAAGCGCGAGCGCTACTGGAACGAGCTCGACGAGGCCGAGCGCGCCCGCGCGCTCGAACTGGGCGAGGCCATCTACGCCGAGTTCGGCGACGAGGTCGGCAAGCGCCGCCTCGACCGCGAGCTGCGCCAGGCCAAGCGCCAGAGCACCGGCAGCCGCCTGGGCTCGGTCGGCGCGCTCAAGATCCAGATCCCCACCCCGTCGGGCTACCAGATCATCGACGGCAGCACCTACTACGACCCGAAGTTCTGGGACATCGACCAGTACATCGAGTGGCACGACGGCGACTGGACCTACTACGCCGAAGGCACCGTGGACGTCGGCGAGGTGATGAGCGCCGAGGATGCCGCCGCCGATGCCGCGGCCGAGGCCGCCTACGAGGCCGAGGAAGCCCGGCAGTCCGACGAGGACTGAGCCGGGCCGGACAGCGGGGGCCGGGGCGGCGATAATGCCGCCTCGTCCCACCGCCGGATCCCGCCTTGGCCAAGCTTTATTTCTACTACTCGGCGATGAACGCCGGTAAGACCACCACCCTGCTGCAGAGCGCGCACAACTACCACGAGCGCGGCATGCGCACGCTCATCCTCACGCCCAGGCTCGACAACCGCTACGGCGAGGGCCTGGTGGCCTCGCGCATCGGCCTGAAGGCGCGCGGCACGGTGTTCACCTCCGACGACGACCTGCAGGCCCTGGCCGAGGCCGACATCGCCGCGCGCGGCCCGCTGCACTGCGTGCTGGTGGACGAGTCGCAGTTCCTGTCCAAGCGCCAGGTCTGGCAGCTCGGCGAAATCGTCGACCGCCTGAACATCCCGGTGCTGGCCTACGGCCTGCGCACCGACTTCCGCGGCGAGCTGTTCGAGGGCAGCCAGTACCTGCTGGCCTGGGCCGACAACCTGGTCGAGATCAAGACCATCTGCCACAGCGGCCGCAAGGCCACGATGGTGCTGCGCGTGGACGAACAGGGGCGCGCCATCACCGACGGCCCGCAGGTGGAGATCGGCGGCAACGAGCGCTACGTCTCGGTCAGCCGCGGCGAGTTCAAGAAAGTGATGGCCGGCGAGGGCCGCATCGACCTGCAGCAGCCGCAGCTGCCGCTGGGCACGCCCGACTGATCAGCCGCGGCCGCAGCTGGCCGACTCGCGTTCGAGTTCGGTCCGCAGCCGCGTGCGTTCGGGCTGGCGCTCGGCCGCCAGCGCCAGCGTCGCCTCGCGCAGCGCGCGGCCGTCGCCCAGGCGACCGGCGCGGCAGTGCAGCTCGGGCTGCAGCGCGTCCAGGTGCAGGGTCCAGGCCTGGGCCACCTGGTCGCGGGCGCGGGCCTGGGTGCGCAGGCTGTCGATCTGCGCGCCGGCCAGCGCCACTTCGCCGCGCGCCAGGGCCAGCCGCGCCGCCACCAGGGTGAGTTCAGCGCGGGCCGTGAAATCGCCTTCGCCCAGGCGGTCGCTGGCTTCCTGCACCTGCGCCCGCGCGGCATCAGCGTCGCCGCCACGCTGCGCGGCAGCGGCCAGCAGCGTGCGCGCGCGCGTGGCCAGGGCGGCGTCGCGGCCGCGTGCCAGCTGCAGGCACTCCTGCGCCAGCGTGCCGGCATTGCCGTCCAGGCCGCGGGCCAGGCGCACTTCCGACAGGTCGCACAGCACCGCCACGTGGCTGGCCAGGTCGTTGCCGCGCCGCCGCAGCTGCAGGCTGCGCTGCAGCGCCTCGTCGGCCTCGTCGAGCGCGCCCAGCTCCCAGGCCAGGCGGCCGCGCTGGTGCCAGGACGCCGCCACTTCCGGATGCTCGGGGCCGAAGCGCGTCACCAGGCGCTCGTGGGCGCTGCCCAGCAGCTGGCGCGCCTCGGCGAGCTTGCCCTGGGCCAGCAGCAGCTCGCCCAGCGGCCGCTGCACCGCGGTGGTGAGCGGATGGTTGAGGCCGAAGCGGTCGAGCGTGATCTGCAGCGCCTGCCGGTACGAGGACTCGGCCTCCATCGCGTCGCCCAGCGCCTGCTGGTAGCGGCCGAGGTCGCGCCAGATCTCCACGCCCAGCGCGTTGCGGTCGCCGCCCGACGCGCGCAGCAGCGCCAGCGCCTCGCGCAGGCCGGTGACGGCTTCGGCGTAGCGGCCCTCGTCGGCCAGCAGTCCGGCCAGGTCGGCGCGGCTTTCGGCCTGCAGCGGCTTGCCGGCGCCGCCGTCGGTGCGCAGCGACAGCGCGCGGCCGAAGAGGTCGCGCGCCACTTCTCGGCCGCCGAGCTGGCGGTGGCAGCGGCCGAGCTGGGAAAGGAACTCGGCCGCCGCGTTCGGCTGCGCCGCGCCCTGCTGCTGCGCCACCGGCAGCCAGGGCACCAGGGCGCGCACGCAGGTTTCCGGCTGGCCGAGCGCGCGCAGGCTGCGGCCGCGCAGCGCCGCCGCCTCGATGCCCAGGCGCGCCGGGTCGTTGCCCTCGAGCCGCGACAGCAGCGCGGCCTGGCGGTCGAGCAGCTCCAGCGCCTGGCGGTCGTCGCCCAGGCCCTGGCGCAGCCGCGCGATCAGGCCCAGCAATTCGGCCCGCGCCTGCGGCTGGCCGCGCAGCTCGGTGTCGGCGCGGCGCACGCCGGCGTCGAGCAGGGTGCGCGCGTCCAGGCCGCCGTCGCCGGCCTGCTCGGTGTTCTCGAACAGCGCCACCACGAAGTCCTGCATCGCCTGCGCGCGTTCGGCCTCGCGCAGCGCGCGGTTGGTCTGCCAGGCCATGAAGGTCACCGCGGCCACCGCCATCGAGGCCACCAGCGTGCCCACCACCAGCGCCAGCGCGTTGCGGCGCGCGAACTTGGCGGTGCGGTAGCCCAGGCTGTGCGGACGCGCCAGCACCGGCTCGCCCTCGAGGTGGCGGCGCAGGTCCTGGGCCAGGGCCTCGACCGAGACGTAGCGGTCCTCGGGCGCCTTCGACAGCGCCTTGAGCAGGATGTTGTCGAGGTCGCCCGCGAGCTCCGAGGCCAGCCGGCGCGGATGCGGGTCGGCGCGCTCGCGTGCCAGCCGGAGCGCCGCCTGCGAGGGCCGCACCGGATCGGCCGAGAGGATGGCTTCCTCCCAGGCCGCGTCGGTGGCGCGCGCCGGGTCGTAGGGCTTGCGGCCCACCAGCAGTTCGTAGAGCACCACGCCGAGTGCGTACACGTCGGTCATGGTGGTGATCACGCCGTTGCGCAGCTGCTCGGGCGCGGCGTAGTGCAGGGTGAAGGCGCGCGTGCCGGTGCCGGTGACCAGGGTTTCGCCGTGCGGCTCGTCGAGCAGCTTGGCGATGCCGAAGTCGAGCAGGCAGACCTCGCCGGCCGGCGTCACCAGGATGTTGGACGGCTTGAGGTCGCGGTGCACCACCAGGTTGGCGTGGGCGTGGCTCACCGCCGCGCACACTTGCAGGAACAGCCGCAGCCGGGCCGGCAGCGGCAGCCGCAGCTTCTCCGCGTAGTCGGTGATCGGCTCGCCCTGCACGTAGTCCAGCGCCAGGTAGGGCTGGCCGTCGGTGCTGACGCCGGCGTCGAGCAGGCGGGCGATGTGGGCGTGGCCCAGGCGCGCCAGGATCTGCCGCTCGCGGGTGAAGCGCTGGCGCAGGCCGGCGTCGCCCAGGCCCGGGCGCAGCAGCTTCACCGCCACGCGGCGCTGGTAGAGGCCGTCGGCGCGGATGGCCAGCCACACCTGGCCCATGCCACCTTCGCCCAGCGGCTTCTCGAGCTTGTAGGGGCCGATCGACTGGCCGGCCTGCGGCGCGAACAGCGAGGCGTCCACCACCGACTGGGAGAGGAAGTCGGGCCGGTCCTCCTCGAGCGCGATCAGCTTGCGCAGCTCGTCGGCCAGCGCCGGGTCGGCGTCGCCGATTTCCGCCAGGCGGCGCTCGCGCGCCTGCGGCTCGAGCTCGACCAGCTCATCGAGCAGCAGCGACAGCGTGGCCCAGCGCTCGGTATCCACGCGGGCGGGCCGGGCTCAGCCCTGCAGGGCGGCCAGCAGGAACATGCGGGCCTTCTGCCAGTCGCGGCGCACGCTGCGCTCGGAGCGCTTGAGCAGGCCGGCGATCTCGGTTTCCGACAGGCCGGCGAAGTAGCGCATCTCCACCACCTGGGCCAGGCGCGGGTCGAGGTCGTGCAGCTTGTTGAGCGCCACGTCCAGGCCCAGCATGTCCTCGTCCAGGCGCATGCCGCCGCCGGCGTCCTCGGGCAGGTCGGTGACCCGGTGCAGGTCGCCGCCGCGCTTGACCGCCATGCGCTGGCGGGCGTAGTCCACCACCACCGAGCGCATGGCGCTGGCGGCGTAGGCGAAGAAGTGGGCGCGGTCCTCGAACTCGGCTTCGGCGCGGCCGGCGAGCTTGAGGTAGGCCTCGTGCACCAGCGCGGTGGTATCGAGGGTGTGGCCGTGCTGCTGGCCGCCCAGCTGGCGCCGGGCCATGCCGTGCAGTTCGCGGTACAGGGTGGCCAGCACGCGGTCGAGCGCGGACCGGTCGCCGCCTCGGGCGGCGCTGAGCCACTGGGTGATTTCAGCCGTTTCGTTCATGGGTCCCCGGGGCCCGTCCGACGCGGGTTGGGGACACTATAACCAGAAGGCTTGGGGTCGGAGGTAATTTCCCGGGGGGAAATTACCTCCGACCCCATCGGCGGGGCCCGTCAGCGCTGGCAGCCCGGGCACCAGGCGGTGGCGCGGTTGCCCATCCGCCCGTCCCGGATGGTCCGGCCGCACACCTTGCAGGCCTCGCCTTCCCGGCCGTAGACGAACAGTTCCTGCTCGAAATACCCCGGCGCCCCGTCCGGGCTGAGGAAGTCGCGCAGGGTGGTGCCGCCGCGGGTGATGGCGTAGGCCAGGATCTCCTTCACCGCCGCGGCCAGGCGCCGGTAGCGCTCGCGGCTGACCGAGCCGGCCGCGCGGCCCGGCGCGATGCCGGCGCGGAACAGGCTCTCGGCGGCGTAGATGTTGCCCACGCCCACGACCACCGCCTGGTCCATCAGGAAGGTCTTCACCGGCGCCTTGCGGCCGCGGCTGAGCGCGAACAGAGTGTCGCCGTCGAAGGCGTCCGACAGCGGCTCCGGGCCGAGGTGGGCCAGCAGCGCGTGGGTTTCGCCGGCAGGCTGCCAGAGCAGGCAGCCGAATCGGCGCGGATCGGTGAAGCGCAGCACGCGGCCCGAATCGAGCACCAGGTCGACGTGGTCGTGCGTGGCCACCGGCGTCTTCGCTGGCAGCACCCTCAGCATGCCGCTCATGCCCAGGTGCAGCAGGGCGCTGCCGGGCGCGGTGTCGAGCAGCAGGTACTTGGCGCGGCGGCGCACGCCGAGCACGCGCTGGCCGGGCAGTTCGCGCGCCACTTCGGGCGGGATTGGCCAGCGCAGGTCCGGCCGGCGCAGCACCACGCCGGTGACCAGGCGGCCCTCGACGTGCGGCGCCAGGCCGCGCCGGGTGGTCTCGACTTCGGGCAGTTCAGGCATGGACGAAGTTTGGCAGAGCACCGCGCGCCCCGGCGTGATTGCGGCGCGGGGCCGGCGCGGCATAGCCTTGGCCGATGCCCCAGACCGCCCGCCCCCCGCGTTCCCGCCTGGCCCTGGGCCTGTTCGTCCTGCTCCTGCCGGCCCTGGCCCAGGCCTCGGCACCGTCGGGCCCGGCCGAAAGCCTGCGCGCCGCGCTCTCGGGCCTGGCCGACCCGCAGCGCCAGGCCGCGAGCGACAACCTCGATGCCGCCGCCCGCGCCGACGAGGAAACCGCCCAGCTGCGCGAGCAGCTGGCCGCGCTCGAGGCCGACATCGCCTCCGCCCCGGATCGCGCCCGCCGCTTCGAGCAGCAGCTGCAACGTTCGCCGCGCCAGGCGCTGGCGGCCTGGGAATCCGCGCTGCCCGCGCGCGCCGACGTCGAAGTGCTCGAACGCCTGCTCGAACAGGAGCGTCGCGAAGCGCAGGCCCTGGGCGACCGCATCGCCAACCTCACCCGCGCGATGGGCGAGGCGCTGGCCGCCGACCCGGTGGCGGACACCAACCTCGACGAACTGCGCAACCGCCTGGCCACGCTTTCCGCGCCGGTCACCGCCGCCGACGGCGAGCCCGCCGCCCTGGCCGAGTCGCGCCGCCTGCGCCAGGTCGCCGAGCGCCGGCGCCTGGAGGCCGAGATCGCCCTGCGCGAAACCCGCCACGATTCCGCGGCCACCCGCCAGCGACCGCAGGAGCTCGAGCTGCGGGTGCTGCGCCTGCGCCTGGCCCAGCACGAACCGCGCCTGCTGCTGCTGCAGCGGCGCATCCTCGGCCAGGCGCGCGCCGACCTGCAGCGCCTGGTGGAGGACGTGGACGCCCGCGCTGCCGCCCTGCCCGACGACGATGCCGCGCTGGCCGAGGCCGCCGCCACCAACCTCTCGGTCGCCGGCGACCTGCTGGCCGCCAACGAGCAGCTGGCCGAATACCGCCGCCGCCTCGCCGCCGAGGAGCAGGCCCTGGCCAACGACCGCGCCGCGCTGCGCGACAGCCGCGCCCGCCTCGAGCTGGGCGGCAGCAGCGAGCAGGTGGGCACCTGGCTGTGGGCGGTGCTGCGCCGGCTCGAGAGCGAGGCGGTGCTGTCCGGGCGCCTGTCGGACGTGCGCCAGGCCCTGGCCGAAGTGCGCCTGCGCCTGATCTCGCTCGACGAGAACCAGCGCGACCTGGCCGACCTGCCCGGCAGCGCGCGCAACCTGCGCGCCAGCGCCGAAGCCGGCGGCGCCGGTGAGGAGGAGGGCGACGGCAACGCCGCGGCGGGCGACGCCGAAGCCCTCGCGGCCTGGCTGGAGATGCGCGTGGACCTGTACGCACGGCTCGAGCCGCTGCTCTGGCGCCAGGTGGCCACGCTCGAGCAGGCCGAACGCAGCCTGCAGGAGCGGTTGCAGGCCACCGGCGAACTGCGCCAGCTGCTCAACCGCCACCTGCTGTGGATCCGCAGCCATGCCGCGGTCGATGGCGAGTGGGTCGCGCGCTGGCCGGCGGCCCTGGCCGACCTCGCCAAGCCCTCGCGCTTCGCCACCACCGCCCGGCTGGCGGCCGCGGCCGCGGCCCAGCGGCCGCTTGGCTACTTCGTGGCGATCGTGCTGGTGCTGGCGCTGGCCTGGCTGCGCTGGCGCGCCCGCACGCGCCTGGAGGCCGTGGGCCAGAAACTGCGCGACATCGGCCAGGACCGCTACCGCCGCACCCTGGCCAGCCTGGCCTGGACCGTGGCCGCGGCGCTGCCGCCGGCGGCGGCGCTGTGGCTGGCCGGCGAGCTGCTGCGCGACGTGGGCGAACTCGGCAAGTACAGCGATTCGCTGGGCCTGGCGCTGCAGGCCCTGGCGCTGCCGGCGTTCACCCTGTCCTTCCTCGGCTGGCTGGTGCGCGACCGCGGCCTGGCCCACGCCCATTTCCGCTGGACCCGCCAGCGCCGCGAGGCGCTGCAGCGCTGGGTGCCGCTGCTGCAGGCCGGCCTGCTGCCGCTTTATTTCGTGGTCGCGCTGGGCTTCATCCGCAACCAGGACCTGGCCATCGACGTCACCGCCCGCGCCGGCGTGGTGCTGGCCTCGTTGCTGTCGGCCGCGGCCCTGGCCTGGCTGCTTGGCCCCGAGCGCCTGACGCACAAGCGCGGCGCGCGGCCGCCGCACGCCTTCCGCCGCCGTGCGCTGAGGGTGCTGCTGCCGCTGGGCCTGCTGGCCTGCGTGGTGCTGGCGCTGCAGGGCTACGTGTATTCGACCGCCATCCTGCTCGAGGCGCAGTTCGCCAGCGTCGGCGTGTTCATCGCGGTGGCGGTGCTGCACGGCCTGCTGGCGCGCTGGTTCGCGCTGGGCGAGCGCCGCCTGGCGCTGCGTCGCGCCGAACAAAAGCGCGAGGCCGAGGCTCAGGCCCGCGCCGAGGGCGGTGCGGTGGACGAGGGCGGCGGCGAGGCGATCCCGCTGGAGATCGACGAGGACCTGGCCCTCGAGCAGGTCAACGCGCAGACGCGCCGCCTGCTGCGCGCCGTGAAGTGGGTGCTGCTCGTGGTCGGCCTGGCCTGGGTGTGGGCCGACGTGATGCCGGCCTTCGCCCGCCTCGACGAGTGGGTGCTGTGGACGGTGCAGCAGTCGGCCGCCGACGGCGGCAGCACCGTCGTGCCGATCACGCTGATGGCCGCGCTGCTGGGCCTGCTGGCCCTGGCGCTGACCTTCGTGGCCGCGCGCAACCTGCCGGGCCTGCTCGAGATCGGCCTGCTCTCGAAGGTGCACATCGACGCCGCCTCGCGCTACGCCATCACCAGCGTGGCGCGCTACGCGATCGTGATGGTCGGCATCGTCGTCGGCCTGGGCCTGCTGGGCCTGCGCTGGAGCCAGCTGCAGTGGCTGGCGGCGGCGCTGACGGTGGGCCTGGGCTTCGGCCTGCAGGAGATCTTCGCCAACTTCGTCTCGGGCCTGATCCTGCTGTTCGAGCGGCCGTTCCGGGTGGGCGACGTGATCACGGTCAACAACCTCGATGGCACCGTCACCCGCATCCGCACCCGCGCGACCACGATCCTGGACTTCGACAACAAGGAAATCGTGGTGCCCAACAAGGCCTTCATCACCGGCCAGCTGGTGAACTGGACGCTCAGCGACGAAACCACGCGCGTGGTGGTGAAGGTGGGCGTGGACTACGGCACCGACCCGGTGCTGGTGCAGCGGCTGCTGATGCAGGCCGCCACCGAGAACCCGCGCGTGCTCGAGTCGCCGCCGCCGCGCAGCTGGCTGCTGGAGTTCGGCGCCAATTCGCTGGACTTCGAGCTGCGCGTGTTCGTGGGCGGCATCGCCGACCGGCTGGCGGTGCGCAACGAGATCAACCTGCGCCTGGTCGAACTGTTCGAGCAGAACGGCGTGGGCTTCGCCTTCCCGCAGCTGGACGTGCACGTGCGCGAGCTGCCGCAGCCGCCGGCTTCGCCACCGCCCGCGCCGCCGGCCGACGCGCGAAGCTGAACGAGCGGGCGGGGAAACGGCCGCCCGGGCGCCCCTTGCGGGTGGCCCGGCGCGCCCCCATGAAGGCTGCAGAGGTGATTTCGCCGTGAAGGGCGGGCATCATCGTCCTGCCACCGGGCCATCCGCCCGCCCCCCTGGAGTTACCGATGTCCCCTGAGTTGTTCGACTGGCTGGCCCGCGGCTTCACGCAGGCCAGCTACTGGCAGATGGCCGCCTACTTCCTGGTCGTGGTGCAGCTGACGATCTTCACCGTCACCCTGTACCTGCACCGCAGCGCAGCCCACCGCGGCGTCGACTTCCACCCGGTGCTGACCCACTTCTTCCGCTTCTGGGCCTGGCTGACCACCGCCATGGTCACCAAGGAGTGGACCGCGGTGCACCGCAAGCACCACGCCAAGTGCGAGACCGAGGAAGACCCGCACAGCCCGCGCTTCCAGGGCATCAATCGCGTGCTCTGGCGCGGCGTGGAGCTCTACCAGAGCGCGCGCAACGACAAGGACATGCTCGAGAAGTACGGCAAGGGCTCGCCGGACGACTGGATCGAACGCAAGCTCTACACCGCGCACCCGTCCTGGGGCCCGAGCCTGATGCTGTTCATCAACCTCGCCCTGTTCGGAATCCCGGGCATCGCGATCTGGGCGCTGCAGATGGCCTGGATCCCGTTCTGGGCCGCCGGCGTCATCAACGGCCTGGGCCACTGGTGGGGCTACCGCAACTTCGATACCGCCGACACCGCCACCAACCTCACCCCGTGGGCGTTCTGGGTGGGCGGCGAGGAGCTGCACAACAACCACCACGCCTTCCCGAGCTCGGCCAAGTTCGCGCTGCGCCGGTACGAGTTCGACATCGGCTGGACCGTGATCCGCGGCCTGCAGGCCCTGGGCCTGGCCAAGGTGCTGCGCGTGGCGCCGGAACTCGACGTGCGCCCGAACATCCAGGTGCCCGACACCGACACGATGCGCGCGATGATGGCGCACCGCTGGCAGGTCGCCACCGACTACTACAAGCTCGTGCTCAAGCCGCACCTGCAGGCCGAGGCCGCCGACCTGCCGGGTCGCCTGCGCCGCGCCTTCCGCAGCGAGGGCAGGTGGCTGGGCGAGGAGCAGCGCGCCCGGTTCAGCGCCTGGATCGCCGAGCGCCCGCAGACCGCGCGCCTGATGGAGTTCCGCGCCCGCCTGCTGGCCATCTACGACATCAAGAGCGCCGAGGCCGAAGCCAAGCTCGAGGCCCTGCGCGCCTGGTGCGCCGAGGCCGAAGCCTCGGGCATCGCCCAGCTGCAGGAGTTCTCCGAGCGCCTCAAGGGCTACTCCATGGCACCCGCCCGCGCCTGAGTCGAAAGAAAGGGGGTCAGGTTCACTTATTTCCCGGGGCGTTGCCCTGGGAAATAAGTGAACCTGACCCCCTTTCCTTTATGCCAGCACCAGCCAGCCCTGGCTGTAGAACAGCATGTACAGGCCGATGCGCAGGCCCAGCAGCAGGATGAAGGCGTACCAGCCCAGGTGCGAATGCGGCACCACCCGCCCGAGCGTGGCGCGCAGTGGTGCGAGCACCGGCCACAGCGCCCAGGTGAAGAGCTGGTAGACCGGGTTCTTCGACGGGTCGCCGGGGATCATCAGCCGCAGCACGCCGCGGCCGACCAGGGTCCACATCAGCACGGCGATCACGTAGCTCAGCAGGGTGTAGGTCGTCAGCATCGTTCGATTCTAGCCCCATGAAAAAGGCGCCGGTGCATCGGGCACCGGCGCCGGTTGCACCGCCTTCCCCGGGGAGGGGGAAGGCGGCGTCACGCCTCAGCCGCGGGCGAGCTTGGGATAACGCAGCTCCTCGACCATGTCCTTGGTCTCCTGCGACGGCTCCTTGGTCAGCAGGCTGACCACCACGATCGTGAGGAAGCCCAGCGGGATGCCGAAGATGCCGGCCGACACGTCCTTGATGCCGAACCACGGCGTCATGCCCAGGAACTTCACGTTGATCAGGTAGTACAGGGTGAGGCCGAAGCCCACCAGCATGCCCGCCACCGCGCCGGCCTTGTTGGCCCGTTTCCAGAAGATGCCGAGCACCAGCGCAGGGAAGAAGGCCGCCGCCGCGATCGAGAACGCCCAGGCCACGATCGACAGGATGGTCGCCGGTGCGTTCGAGGCCGCGTAGGCCGCGATCGCCGCCACGCCCAGCAGCAGGATGCGGGCGACGGTGAGGCGCTTCTTGGCGGAAGCGTTCGGGTTGACCATCTTGTAGTAGACGTCGTGCGAGAGCGCGTTGGAGATCGTCAGCAGCAGGCCGTCGGCGGTCGACAGCGCCGCCGCCAGGCCACCGGCGGCCACCAGGCCGGCGATGACGTAGGGCAGGCCGGCGATTTCCGGCGTGGCCAGCACGATCGCGTCGGCGTTGAGCACCAGCTCGGCCAGCTGCAGGATGCCGTCGCCGTTGCCGTTGGCCGCGCAGCCCTTCACCACTTCCATCGCGTTGGTGGCGTCGCAGATCGACACCAGGCCCACCTTCGACCACGAAGCCACCCAGGCCGGGAGCGTGGCGATGGACTGCCCGATCACGTTGGAATAGACCTCGAGCTTGGCGAAGGCCGCATAGGCCGGCGCGGTGAAGTACAGCAGGAAGATGAAGAACAGGCTCCAGCCCACCGACTTGCGGGCCTCCTTCACGCTCGGGGTGGTGAAGAAGCGCATCAGGATGTGCGGCAGCGCGGCGGTGCCCACCATCAGGCAGAACGTCAGCGCCATGAAATTGACGATGTCGTTCTTCACGAAGGGCGTGGCGTGGCCGGCGGTGACGCCCAGCTGCTGCTCGAGCGTGCCGATCTGCTGCAGCACCTCGCCGTAGGCCAGCTGCGGCACCGGGTTGCCGGTGACCTTGATCGACAGCCAGACCACCGGGACCAGGTAGGCGATGATGAGCACGATGTACTGCGCCACCTGCGTCCAGGTCACCGCGCGCATGCCGCCCAGCAGCGAGCACACCAGCACGCCCACCAGGCCCACCCACACGCCGGTGGCCAGGTCGATGCCCAGGAAGCGGCTGGTGATGATGCCGGCGCCGTAGATCTGCGCGATCACGTAGGTGAAGCTGGCCGTGATGGCGCAGATGATGCCGATGGTGCGCGGCAGGTTGCCGCCGTAGCGCGTGCCCAGGAAGTCCGGGATGGTGTACTGGCCGAACTTGCGCAGGTAGGGCGCCAGGAACAGCGCCACCAGCACGTAGCCGCCGGTCCAGCCCATCACGAAGGCCAGGCCGTCGTAGCCTTGGGCGTAGAGCGTGCCGGCCATGCCGATGAAGCTGGCCGCCGACATCCAGTCCGCGCCCGTGGCCATGCCGTTGAACAGGGCCGGCACGCGCCGGCCGGCGACGTAGTACTCGTCGGTCTCGGCGGTGCGGCTCATGATGCCGATCATCGCGTACAGGCCGATGGTGGCGGCCATGAAGATGTAGCCGATCCAGACGTTGGGCAGGCCCATCTGTTCGGCGATGGCCAGGGCGATGACGAAGGCGAGGAAGCCGCCCGTGTACATGCCATAGATTTTCGGGAGTCGACTGACGAAATCTCCGGACATGGTTCAGCCCTCCTCGGCCACGCCGAACTCGCGGTCCAGCCTGTTCATGTACCAGGCGTAGAACACGATCAGCACCACGTAGATGATCAGCGAACCCTGCGCGCCCATGTAGAAGGCGAACGGGAAGCCGAGGAAGGTGATCGCGTTGAGTTCAACGGCGTAGAAGATCACCACGTAGGTCACGACGAACCAGATCGACAGCAGGATTGCCGTGACCCGGAGCGTTCGGCGCCAGTACTCCTTGCGCCTTTCTTCGGTGATGGGACTATTCATTGCTCAGGCCTCCGGGCGCTGGTCAGAAGCTGTACTTGACGTGCATGTGCAGGCGGCGAAGGTCGCCGTCGGCACCGCTCTCGAGCTCACGGTTGCCCCAGATCAGCTCGGCGCCGACGTCGAGCTTGGGCAGCGGCGAATAGATCAGGTTGGCGTGGAACGACTGCGAGGACTCGGTGACGCCGAGGCCGGTGAGCGCGGTCTCGTTGTCGAACTTGGCGGCCGAGTAGAAGACGTTGCCGCGCCACTTCGGGCTGAACACGTGGCGCCAGGCGACGAAGCCGCCGATGCCGTCGAGCGCTTCGAGCGAGCCATCGGCCGCGGTCATCGCGTCCGGGCCCAGGCCCAGGCCCAGGTAGCGGCCGATGCCCGGGCCGTAGCTGAGCATGTAGCGGACGTCGTCGCTGGCGCCGACGTTCCACTTGCCCGACACGCTCACCGCGAAGGCGGTGTCGTCCTGGCTGCCGAAGGCGTTGGCCACCTTCAGCTGGCGCGCCATGCCGGCGATGCTGACGTGGCCCCAGTCGCCGCGGCTGACGTAGCGGGCGGTGAAGTCGGGCACGGAGTTGTCGTCGCTGTTGCCGCGCACGCCGGTGAGGTAGGACGTGGTGGTGGTCTCGGGGTTCTCCAGCGAGAACGACCACGGGCCGCTGGTGTAGCGCAGCTGGGCCTGGCGCACGAAAACCGTGCCCTCGGTCGGGCCGATGAAGTCGACCGCGTCGGGCAGCGAGGCCACGTCCTGGAAGTTCGACCAGGTCTGGCCGGCCAGCCACTTGTCCCAGCTCACGTAGGCGTGGCGGATGGTCAGCCCGTAGGTGTTGGTGGCGATTTCGTTGCCGAGCGCGCCGCCGAAGATGTCCATCTCGAGGTAGGCCTTGAGCTTGCGGCCGTCGAGGTCGGTGTCGGCGCCGAACCACAGGCGCGAGAACTGCGCATGCGAGTCCAGGTCGTTGCCGCTTTCCGGGGCGCCGCCGACCGGGATGGCGCTGGGCAGGTAGAACAGGCGCCCGGCGGAGCCGTCGGCGATCTCGCCGCCGTCGGTGTCGGTGACCATGGCATCGAGCTTGACGAAGCCGCCGAAGCTGAAGCGCGTGCCCGGGTTGGCCGCCGGCATGATCGGCGTGGACTGCAGCGGCTGTGCCGCCGGCGCCGGCGGCGGCGCGGCCGCGGCCTGCGCCTTCTGTGCGTCGAGCTCGGCCTTCAGGCCCTGCACCATCTGCTCGAGCTGCGCGATGCGCGCCTCGAGGTCCTGCGTGCCGGCGTCCTGCGCCAGCGCCTGGCCCGGTGCCGCGATCGCCAGCAAGATGGCGAGCGTCAGCGCGGGCCGCTGTTTGCGAGTGAGTTTGTTCATCCTTCCCCTCCCGGAAGACCGAACCGTGGCCACGATGGCCGGCCGAGTCTGGGCGCGGCCCGGGGGTGCGGCCATTAGCCATTGGTCTAGTGCGGGCCCGCTTTAGACGAAGGTCTAATTGGGCCGGCGGGGTGGGTGTCCAGAATGGCGGGCAGGCGAGTAACCTTTTCAATGTCAGCCGCGCGGCCCCGGGCCGCTGGAGCCCCCATGTCCGAGCGCATCGTCCCCGTCCCCCCGGCCTTCGAGGCCGCCGCCGCGATAAAACGCGCCGACTACGAGCGTGGCTATGCCGAGTCGCTGCGCGACCCGGAGGCTTACTGGTCCAGGGTGGGCCGGCGGCTGCAGTGGTCGAAGCCCTACACGCGCGCCAAGGACACCAGCTACCGCCTCGAGGATTTCCACATCCGCTGGTTCGCCGACGGCGAGCTCAACGTCAGCGTGAACTGCCTGGACCGCCATCTCGCGGAGCGCGGCGACAAGGTGGCCATCGTCTGGGAGGCCGACGACCCGAAGACGCCGCCGCGGCGGATCACCTACCGCGAGCTGCACGCCATGGTGTGCAGGCTGGCCAATGCGCTCGAGGCCCTGGGCGTGGTCAAGGGCGACCGCATCACGCTCTACCTGCCGATGATCCCCGAGGCCGCGGTGGCCATGCTGGCCTGCGCGCGCATCGGCGCCATCCACTCGGTGGTGTTCGGCGGCTTCTCGCCCGATTCCATCGCCAACCGCATCGCCGACTGCGCCAGCAAGCTCGTCATCACCGCCGACGAGGGCCTGCGCGGCGGCAAGACCATCCCGCTCAAGGCCAACGTCGACGAGGCCCTGTCCAAACCCGGCACCAACAGCGTGGAAACCGTGCTGGTGGTGCGCCACACCGGCGGCGGCGTGCCCATGCAGATGCCGCGCGACCGCTGGTACGACGCCGTGGTGGACGCGCAGCCGGCCACGCACGCGGCCAGGGCGATGAACGCGGAGGACCCGCTCTTCATCCTCTACACCTCGGGCAGCACCGGCAAACCCAAGGGCGTGCTGCACACCAGCGGCGGCTACCTGACCTGGGCCAGCTACACCCACGAGTGCGTGTTCGACCTCAAGGACGACGACGTGTTCTGGTGCACCGCCGACGTGGGCTGGGTGACTGGCCACAGCTACGTCGTGTACGGCCCGCTGGCCAACGGCGCCACCACGCTGATGTTCGAGGGCGTGCCCACCTACCCCGACCCGGGCCGCTTCTGGGACGTGTGCGACCGCCACCAGGTGACGATCTTCTACACCGCGCCCACCGCCATCCGCGCGCTGATGCGCGAGGGCGACGCGCCGGTCAAGCGCAGCAAGCGCACGTCCATCCGCCTGCTGGGCACGGTGGGCGAGCCGATCAATCCCGAGGCCTGGGAGTGGTACAACCGCGTGGTCGGCGAGGAGCGCTGCCCCATCGTCGACACCTGGTGGCAGACCGAAACCGGCGGCGTGCTGATCTCGCCGCTGCCCGGCGCCATCGCGACCAAGCCCGGTTCGGCCACCCTGCCTTTCTTCGGCGTGCAGCCGGCGCTGGTGGACGCGGAAGGGCGCGAGCTGCACGGCGCCACCGAGGGCAACCTGGTGCTCAAGGATTCCTGGCCGGGCCAGATGCGCAGCGTCTACGGCGATCACCAGCGCTTCATCGACACCTACTTCAAGACCTACCCGGGCCTGTACTTCACCGGCGACGGCTGCCGCCGCGACGCCGATGGCTACTACTGGATCACCGGCCGCGTGGACGACGTGATCAACGTCTCGGGCCACCGCATGGGCACGGCGGAAGTGGAAAGCGCGCTGGTCGCGCACCCGGCCGTGGCCGAGGCGGCGGTGGTGGGCGCGCCGCACGACATCAAGGGCCAGGGCATCTACGCCTACGTGACGCTCAAGGCCGGCATCGAGCCGACCGACGCGCTGCGCAAGGAACTCGTGCAGCACGTCCGGCACGAGATCGGCCCGATCGCCGCGCCCGACTGGCTGCAGTGGGCGCCGGGCCTGCCCAAGACCCGCAGCGGCAAGATCATGCGGCGCATCCTGCGCAAGATCGCCGAGGCCGGTCCCGAGGGCGTCGACCGCGGCACGCTGGGCGACACCTCGACGCTGGCCGATCCGGCCGTGGTGGACTCGCTGGTGCGCGAACGGCAGGTCCGCTGAGCATGCCCAACACGCCCACCATCCTGGTGGCGGACGACCATCCGCTGTTCCGGGAGGCGCTCAAGGGCGCGGTGTCGAAACTGCTGCCGCAGGCGCGGCTGGTGGAGTCGGATTCGGCCGAAGGCCTGCTGGCCAGCGCCGAGGCCCACCCCGAGGCCGACCTGGTGCTGCTGGACCTGAACATGCCCGGCGCGCACGGCTTCAGCGCGCTGGTGCACCTGCGCGCGGTGCAGCCGCAGCTGCCGGTGGTGGTGGTGTCGGCGCGCGAGGAGCCCAGCGTGGTGCGGCGCGCGCTCGAGCACGGCGCGGCCGGCTTCATCCCCAAGAGATCCGACCCGGCCACCATCCGCGCCGCGATCGCGGCGGTGCTCGACGGCGGCCAGTGGGCGCCCGTGCAGGCCGACGCCGCCGAAGGCCTGGCACCCGAGGAGGCGCGCGTGGCCGAGCGCCTGCGCGAACTCACGCCCCAGCAGTTCAAGGTGCTGGGCATGCTCGGCAGCGGCCTGCTGAACAAGCAGATCGCGCACGCGCTGGGCGTGTCCGAAGCCACCGTAAAGGCCCACATGACCGCCATCCTGCGCAAGCTGGGCGCCAGCAACCGCACCCAGGCGGTGCTGATGGCCGGCCGCCTCGCCGTCGACCCTGAACCAACCGAACCAGGTTGATTTTATCGAACCAGGTTCATTTTATTGCGCGGCGTCGGGTGGATTTGGGCCGGCCTCTGGCCCGCGTACTTGCCACCCGCCCGAGCAGCTGTCCGATCTGGAGTTGGAATGACGGGCTACCCCAGGCGCGGCCCTGGTTGGTGCTGCGGGTGAGGGCATCGCGCTGCTGGTCGGTGATGCCTTCCGCAACAAGCGCCCTATAGGCGCGCCACCGCTCGTTCGCGTCCGCCGCCAGCGCAAGGTAGACCGGGTGCGGCTGCACCAGCGGGTCGATCCTTCCCTGCGCATTGAAGTGATAGCTCGACCAGCGGTACATCCCCGGGTGCGGCACCATCCCCGCACGCACCGGGTTGAGTTCGATGTAGCGCTGGCAGGCCAGCAAGTAGTCGTCGGAGCCTACAAGGCAGGAGCGGAAGCGCCCCTCCCACAGCGTGCCGGTCCGCTGGTGGCAGGCGTTGAAGTACCTGACGTAGCGCGTGCCCAGCTGCTGCATCATCCGGCTGGTAGCCCCGTCCTCCTGCGGCGTGACCAGCAGGTGCACGTGGTTGGTCATCAGGACGTAGGCGTGGATGCGGCAGCCTGCCTGCTTCGCCGCCAGCGCCAGTTCGTCCAGGTATCTCCAGTAGTTGGCGCCGTGGACGAAGCAGGGGGCGCGATTCACGCCCCGCTGGATGATGTGGTTCGGGATGTGCGCGAGATCGAGTCGTGGGATGGCGGGCATGGCGCGGGCCTTGTGGCGGACCACCATTCCACTCAACGGCTCGGCCCGCCGGGCTCCGCCTTTTCATCAACGTGGCGTCGGCGCCAATCCCTTCCTGCCCCAAGAAACAAACCTGGTTGGATAAAATCAACCTGGTTCATTTGGTTCAGCGATAAAATCAACCTGGTTCAGGCGAAGAACCCGAAGGTCTTCGAGGTCTCCGGTTCCGCCGCCCGCACCTGCTCCGAGAAAGCGCGGTAGAGCATCCAGGTCGAGTGCAGCGGGCTGCCATTGAGGCGGTTCTGCACCACGTCGAAGGCGCCCAGCGCCACCTGGAAATTCGGCCCCGGGACCACCAGCACCGAGTGCTTCCCGGGCTCGAAGTAGGCGAAGTGGCCCCCGTGTTCGCGCCTTCCGACCTCCAGCACGTAACAACCAATGATGTTCACCAGCGCGTCGAACATTCCCTTGTCCATCTGGTCGCGGTGCGGCGAGAGATGGTCAATCACGGCATCAACCGCCCGAAGACTCTCGTGCGTATAGTCCCACTGCCCGGGCACCCTGCCCTGGAGTCGCTCGACCGCAAGCGCGGCATTGTGTTCGATGTTGGACAAAAGGCTTCCCCTGGTTCGGTGAGTGCGCATGCGGGGGCGCCGGGCCCCGCGGCCGAATTATAGCGGCACGCCCGAACACTGGCCTCAGGCCCACGTCCGCAGCGGCAGCAAACCCCAGGCTGCGAGCACCGCGCACCACTGCAGCACGCCGGCCATCGCCAGCGCGTCGGCCAGCTGCCAGCGCGAGCGGCGCGGCGCGCGCCAGGTCCGCCACAGCCCGACCCCCATGGCGACCGGCAGCAGCAGCGTCACCGCCGCCAGCAGGCCGCTGGCCACGGTCAGGTCGCCTATCGCCAGGAAGGATTGGCCGAAGAAGAATGGCACCGGCAGCGCCAGCAGCAGGATGCCCAGGCAAGGCGCCGCCAGCGGCTGCCGCCAGCGCGGACCCCCGCCGAAGGCCAGGCGCGGCACGCCGGCCAGCAGCAGCCAGCCCAGGCCAAGCAGGCCGGCGACCAGGCTGGACCACAGCGCCACCATCGCGGCCGTCGACGCCCGCGCATAGGTCTGCAGGCCGGTGCTGACCACCGGCCGGCCATCGTCGGCGACCGTCACCACATGCGAAGCGACAAGCCGGCCGGGTACGCGATAGCGCCCGCCGCCGAGCGGCTGCAGCACGATCGCGGGCGACTGGAAAGGCGCGAAGCGCAGGCCCCCGGGGGTCGGATCCACCCGCACGAAGTTCAGCGTCGTATCGATCCAGGCGAATCGCGCGAAACGGTTCGGCGCCGGGACGTAGAAACCCGCGGCGACCTCGCCCGGCGCACCATCGACGGCTGCCGGCTCGAACGGCGGCATCGCCAGCGACTCGACCAGCAAGCGGTCCACGCGCCCGTAATCGGCGCCTTCGTGGTCGGAATTGACGGCCGTGAAGAACGCGCTGCGTTGCGCCGGGAACACGCACAACATCGCCTGGAAGCCCACCGTGCTGCCGCCGTGGCACTTGCCGACGGCCCCGTGCCGGTCGCGCGTCGCCATGCCCAGGCCGTAACCCACGGACAGGCCGGCATCGGCGGCTTCGGTACCGACCGGCTGGCCCATCGCCGCCAGCAGGTCGGCGCGCACGAGCCTGCGGCCGTCGGCGGTGCCATCGCCCATCAGGAAGGCCGCCAGCCTCGCCATGTCGGCGGCCGTGGTGGTGAACTGCGTCGCCGGACGCAGCGGCGTCGGCACCGCCGCCTGCGTCTGGCCGCCCTCGAAGTGGCCCATCGCCACGCTGGCGTCGGCGCGCGGGCCCTCCTGCGTGGTGAAGTCGAAAGTGCTGCGATGCATGCCCAGCGGCTGCAGCAGAGTGCGTTGCAGGTAAGGCTCGTAGCGCTCGCCGGTGCTGGCTTCAAGCACCAGGCCGAGCAGGGCGTAGCTGGTGTTCGAGTACGAATGGCGGCTGCCCGGGCGGCTGCGCACCGCCAGCCGGCGACCTTGGGCGAACCCGCCGAGTGGCGCATCGGCGTCCGCCTCGAGGCTGAAGACGTCGGCCAGGCGCGCATCGTCCAGGCCGGCGCTGTGGTCGAGCAGGTGTCGCAGCCGCACCGGATCCGTTGCGGCCCAGGGGTTGTCGAAGTCGACCTGCGGCAGCAGGGTCGCGACCGGCGTTTCCAGGTCGAAGCGGCCTTCTGTCACCAGCTGCAGCACGCCGATGGCGAGCATCGTCTTGGCCACCGAACCGACGTGTACGCGGTCGTCGGCCGACAAGGCCTCGCCGCTGCGGGCATCGCGCACGCCGACGGCACCGGTGCGCGTGACGCCTTCGGCGTCGAGCGTGGACCAGACCAGGCCCTGCCAGCCCTGTTCGGCGACCAACGACGACAGCGCGTCGTGCAGCGCCGGGTGCGGCCCGTCGTTGGCACGAGCCGGGGCCAGCGCCAGGAACAACGCCAACGCGGCCCCGAGGGCAGCCGCACGGGCGGTCGAGGCGGGGGAAGATCCGATCATGGGCGGCTCCGGCAATCGAGGGCCCAGTATCCGCGGCCGATGCCCGCGCCAGATGTGCCTTCAGTCCCGGTCGGCGTCCTTGGCCGCAGCCTCCGGAGCGGCCCCGGCCATCGCCTCGAACACGCCGTCCCGCCGCACCCAGGCGTGGTGCAGTGCGCCGGCGACGTGCGCCAGCACCAGCGCGAAGAACGCGTAGCCGAGCACGCCGTGGGCGCTGCGCAGCAGCGTGTAGAGCGCGGCGTCCTGCGGCGCCAGTGGCGGCAGCGTCAAGCCGAAGGGCAGCGTCACGAGGTAACCACCGGCGGACGACATGGCCCAGCCCAGCAGCGGCATCGCGAACATCAGTGCGTACAGCGCCACGTGCGAAGCGCCGGCGATGCGCGCCTGCAGGCGCGGAAGATCCTCGGGCAGGGCCGGCGGCGGATTGCGGCGCCGGTGCCACAGCCGCAGCACGGCCAGCGCCAGCACCAGCAGCCCCAGCGGCCGGTGGATATCCAGCAGCAGCGGCCGCAGCTCGAGCGAGGTGACCATCGCGACGCCGATGAACAGCATCGCCAGGATCATCGCCGCCATCGACCAGTGCAGCCAGCGGGCGGTGCGGGTGAAGTGGGCGTTGGCCATCACGGCGTCTCCTGGCGGGCCACTTCGCGCTGGCGGCGGTTGAACGACACCGAGTAGGCCGCGGCGCGCGCAGCCAGCACCGGGTCGCGCGAGGGCGCGATGCCGGTGGGCAGGATGGTGGGGTCGAAGTTGATGTCGCGGCAGTCGCCATCGGCCTCGGCGGTGGCGCGCTCGAGCACGAGGGTGCCGGCGTCCACGCGCGTGCGCTCTGCCGGCCAGGGCTGCGACGGGTTCTCGATCGGGTCGCCGTCCTCGGCCAGCTGCACCGACAGCGTCCAGCGCACCGGGCCCCGGGCCAGGCGCGCGGCCAGCTCGTCGGCCAGGTAGCTGGCCTCGGCGGCCTGGCGCTGTTCGGCCTCCATCGGCTCGAACGACGCCTGTGGCACGAAGGACCAGCGCACCCAGCGCGACGTGCCCGCCTCGTTGCTGAAGCGGAAGGCATGCACGCCGTTGTAGGCCGTGCTGGCATAGCTGGTGGACCACGGCGCCGACTGCGCCCAGGCCATGAAGTTCAGCACCTCCGGATGCCGCTGCGCGAAGGCCTGTTGCTTGGCCGGGTCGGGCTTGCCCGTGGCCGGATCAGGCCGCGAGGCGAGGATCTGCTCGGCGAAGGCCTGCGGCGTGGACACCGCGAAGAAGGGGAAGCTGTTCATCGCCAGCCGCCACTGCTGGCCGTCGTCGGTGTCGAGCTGCAGCGCGAGGCTGCGCACGCGCGCCATGGCCTCGGGGCCGTTCGGATCGCCGCCGCCGATGGACATGCGGCCCAGCGCCGGCGTGCGCGCCTGGCTGAAGACGCGCGCCTTCGACAGCGCCGCGCCCTCGGCCGTGGGCTCGAAATAACCGGCCACGCACACCCCGCGCGCATGCGCGCGCCGGAAGCCGACGAAGGGCTTGCCGTTCTCGATGCTGTCCACCAGCCGCGGCGCCGTCACCCGCTGCGGCGTCAGCCAGCCCGCGGTCCAGGCAAAGGCGCCGCCCAGCGCGCCCACCACGGCGGCGATGCCGACATAGGGCAGCAGGGATCGCCAGCGCGGCGGGGCGGGGGGGCAGGGGCTCGGACATGGCGGGGCTCGCGGCGGGGACGCGGTATTGGGCCACGGCGGTTGTTCGGCGGGGGTGATGGATGCGGGCTAAAATCGCCCCCATGGACACGCTCCGCACCGCGCTTCGAGAGCGCCTGGGCCTGGCACCGCCGGCTCCGGTGGACGTGAGGCGGGGCGAGGTGGTGGCCTGCGATGGCTACGACCGCGAGCGCATCGAATACCCCGGCCTGGAAGGCGATGTCATTCCGGCCTTCCTGTTCACCCCTGTCGGTCGCGAGCCGCTCGGTGGGGTCGTGGTCTTCCACCAGCACAACGGCGAGTTCCACTTCGGAAAGAGCGAGGTGGCCGGCCTGGTGGGCGACCCGTTCCAGGCCTTCGGGCCGGCACTGGCGCGGCAGGGCCTGGTGGTGCTGGCGCCGGACGCCATCAGCTTCGAGGACCGGCGGGCCGGAGTGCGCGGCGTGCAGCCGGACACCTACGACTGGCTGCAGCACTACAACGCGATGAGCTACCGCCTGCTCGATGGCGACACCCTGATGCGCAAGGGGCTCGACGACGCCCAGCGCGCGATGACCGTACTGCTTGCCGTCAGCGGCGTGGACCCGTCGCGCGTGGGCGTGGCCGGCCACTCCTTCGGCGGCACCACCGCGATGTACCACGCGGTGGTGGACCCGCGCTGCCGCTTCGCCGCCATCAGCGGCGCGGTGGGCAGCTTTGACTCCCGCCGTGGCGCGGGCACCGGCATCCTGCTCTTCGAAACCGTGCCCGGCCTGGCCCGCTGGCTGGACACGCACGACCTGCTCTCGGCCATCGCGCCCCGCCCCACCCTGGTTGTCTCGGGCACGCAGGACAAATACTCCCTCGACGCGGACGAGGTGGTTGCCAGGGCAGGCGGCGACTCCATCACCCACCTGCGCGTCGAACGCGGCCATGCGCTGGACGCGGAGCGGTTCGAAGCGATCGTGGCGTGGGTTGTTGGAGAGGGCGCGCAGGGTGTCCGGTAGCGGCCTATTCCGTTGAAAAACTCGGTTGAATCGGCCTCCTGAAGCTGGTCCACTGACTTCCCATCGATCCAGCGGAAATCGCAGCGATGATGGGACGTCA
>NZ_MEDO01000005.1 GCF_001724815.1 Arenimonas sp. SCN 70-307
ACTTCGGCCACGGCCGGCCCCGTTTTGTTGCCTCGAGAACAACAATTCTGCCGGGTCGGCCGTGTGCCTCTCTCCCCTCAGTTGGGAGAAGAACCAAAAGAATGGGGTCGGACCCAAGGGTCCGACCCCATTGCAGCGGGAGTTACTTGGCGGCCTTTTTGGCCGGAGCTTTCTTCGCGGCCGGCTTCTTGGCAGCGGCGGCCTTCTTCGCGGGCGCGGCCTTCTTGGCCACGGCCGCCTTCCTGGCGGGCGCCGCCTTCTTCGCGGTGGCCTTCTTGGCCGCGACCGCGGTGGACTTCTTCGCCGGCGCCGCGGCGGCCTTCTTGCGCTTGTTCACCGCGTAGACCGCGGCGCCCACGGCGGCCAGGGCCGCGGCGGCAACGGCGGTGCCGACCGGGTGCTTCTTGACCGCACGGACGGCGGCCGAGCCGCCCTTCTTCACCGCGGCCACGCCGGCGCCGGCGCTGACCAGGGCGCCGGCCTTCTTGGCCAGGTCGGCCTGGTCCCAGGCCTTCTTCGCCTTGGCGCCGGTGTCACCCAGCTTGGCCATGGCGGTGGAAACGATCTTGCTCGTCTTGCTCATGACAAATCTCCGGATTGAATGGCGGGTTCGACAGGCTTGCTCGCCCAGCCTAACTCCAAAGTGCTGAACGTTGCGACGGCCGGCCGTCGGCCGCTCAGGTGCCGCGCGGCTTGGCGCGGTGCGTGGCGGTGGCCGTCCACGGGTCGTCCGGCCAGGGATGGCGCGGGTAGCGACCCTTCATTTCCTTTTTCACTTCCGGGTAGGTGTTGGCCCAGAAACTGCGCAGGTCCTGGGTCACCTGCAGCGGCTTGCCGCCGGGCGAGAGCAGGTGCAGCAGCACCGGCACGCGGCCGTCGGCCACGCGCGGGGTGTCGGCCAGGCCGAACAGCTCCTGCAGCTTCACCGCCAGCACCGGCGGCTGGCCGTGCTGGTAGTGCACGGCGCGGTCCTGGCCCGAGGGCACGGTGATCCGGCGCGGCGCCAGCTGGTCGAGCTTCTGGCGCAGGGCCCAGTCCATGCCGGACTTGAGCGCTTCGCCCAGCTCGTCTTCCGACAGGGCGTCCAGGCGCGTCTTGCCGCTGAAGGCCGGGCGCAGCCACTGTTCACGCGTGGCCAGCAGCGCCTCGTCCGACAGGTCGGGCAGGCCGAGTTCGGGCAGCCAGTCGCGCAGGCAGCGCACGCGCTCGCGCCACTGGCGCAGGCCGTCGGTCCAGGGCAGCGCGTCGAGGCCGAGCTCGCCGACGGCATCGCACAGCGCCTGCGCGGCCAGCGCCGGGTCGGGGCGCCCGGCGGGCTTGGACTCCAGCGTGATGCGGTCGAAGCGGCGTTCGCGCCGGCTCACCAGCGCGCGCGCATCGGCGTCCCAGCGCACGATGTCGCCTTCGAAGAAACGGTCGGGGAATTCCCGCTCGAGCCAGGCTTCGTCGACGGGCGCGGCGCGCATGAGCAGCGAGTCGCGCGCGTCGAAGCGCAGCTCGCTGGCCAGCAGCCAGGGCTCGCCGAACAGCGCGGTGTCGTCGAAGAGCCTGGCCATGCGGCCATTGGCCAGCTGGTAGCGGCGCGGATCGGTGGGGTGCTGGCGGACGATGCGGTCGGGGAAGGCGTGCGCGAGCAGGTCGCCCAGGCGATGCGCGGGCGCCTCGGCGGGCGGCGCCGCGTCGCAGCGCAGGCGGCGGCGCCACTGCTTCGAGGCGGCATCGACCGCGGCCAGCGCGCTGCGGTTGGCGTTGCCCGGCGCGCGACCGGCGCGGAAGGCGGCCAGGGCCTGCCAGCGCGCGGCCAGGGCGTCGCTGCGTTCGCGCAGCACGTCGCGGGCTTCCACCAGCGCGGCCAGGTCGCAGGCCAGGGCCCGGTCGTCCGGCGTGCGCGCGGCGCGCAGCATGGCGGCCAGGCGCGGATGCGTGCCGAGCTCGAGCAGGCCGCGGCCGAAGGTGGTGATGCGCTGCGCCTCGTCGAGCGCGCCCAGGCGCTGCAGCAGTTCGCGTGCGGCGGCGAGGGCGCCCGTGGGCGGCGCGTCGACGAAGCGCAGGCTGGCATCACCCCAGGCGGCGAGTTCGAGCGCGAGCGAAGCCAGCTCGACCTGGGCGATTTCCGGCGTGCGCATCGGTTCGAGTCGCTGGCTCTGCGGCCAGAGGCGATAGGCCCAGCCTTCCGCGACGCGGCCGGCGCGGCCGGCGCGCTGGTCGGCCGAGGCCTGGGAGATGGCCACGGTCTCGAGCCGCGAGAAGCCGGAGTTGGGGTCGTAACGCGGCTCGCGGGCCAGGCCCAGGTCGATGACCACGCGCACGCCGGGCAGCGTGACCGAGCTTTCGGCGACGTTGGTGGCAAGGATGATCCGGCGCCGGCCCTGCGGGTCGGGGTTGAGGGCGGCGGACTGCTGGTCGACGGGGAGGTCGCCGTGGAGCGGAAGCAGCAGGGGTTCGGGGTTGGGGAGGGGGCCCAGCCCGGCCAGCGCATCGGCGATTTCACGCTGGCCCGGCAGGAACACCAGCACGTCGCCCGGGTGCTTTTGCAGCGCCTCGCCCAGGCAGCGCCGCAGTTGCGGCAGCCAGGCTTCGTCGCGGCGGGCGGGGAAGTGCGCCACCTGCACCGGATAGGCGCGGCCGGCGCTGGTCAGGCGCGGCGCGTCGAGCAAGCGCGCCAGGCCCTCGCCGTCGAGCGTGGCCGACATCACCACCAGGCGCAGGTCCTCGCGCAGCTGCGACTGCACGTCCAGCGCCAGCGCCAGGCCGAGGTCGCCGGCCAGGTGGCGCTCGTGGAACTCGTCGAAGACGATCGCCGCCACGCCGTCAAGCGTGGGGTCGTCCTGGATCATGCGGGTCAGGATGCCTTCGGTGACGACCTCGACGCGGGTGCGCGCGGAGACCTTCGCCTCGAAGCGGATGCGATAGCCCACCGTCTCGCCGGGCGTCTCGCCGCGCTGGCGCGCCATGAAACCGGCGGCCGCGCGGGCGGCCACGCGGCGCGGCTCGAGCATCAGGATGCGGCCGTCGCCGCGCCAGGGCGCATCGAGCAGGGCCAGCGGCACTTGGGTGGTCTTGCCGGCACCGGGCGGGGCTTCGAGCACCAGGCGCGGGTGGGCCTCGAGGCTTCGCAGCACCTCGGGCAGCAGCGGCTGGATGGGGAAATCGGGCGTACTCACCGCGCGCAGTGTAGCCGCCCGCCGGCGCGGCACTCAGCCGGGCGGGCGCGCCGCCATCGCCGTGCACTCGCGCTGCAGTCGTTCGATCATCGGCCGCATGGCGCGCCCGCGGCCGCGCACTGCGAGCACGCCGGCCACGCCGGCGGACTCGTCCACCCAGGGCGTGAAGCCGAAGGCGCCGGGGCTGGAGGTGCGCGTCGTGCGGCCCTGCGCGTCGCGGGCCTCGACCCACTGGCCCAGGCCGTAGCCCATGCCGTCGGCGGTGTCGGGGCGCTTGTCGATGCGCAGGCCGGCGCTGCGGTCGCGGGCCATGAAGGCGATGGTTTCCGGCGAGAGGAAGCGGCGGCCGCCGTGGCGGCCGTCGGCGAGCACCATGTCCACCACCTTGCCGTAGTCGGCCAGGGTGGATCGCGCGCCGCCGGCGACGCGCGGGTTGGGGTTGCGCACGTAACCGGGGCGGCGCGCCAGCGCGCGCCAGTCGGTGCCGGTCAGGCCCAGGGGGCGCACCATCTCGCGCTGGAACAGCGCATCCCAGTCCTTGCCGGTGGCGCGCTCGGCCATGGCGCCGGCTACCTGCATGCCGTTGCCGCCGTAGGCGAACACAGTACCGGGCGCGGCCTCAAGGCCCTCGGCGAGGATGGCGCGCGCGCAGTCCTGCAGCGTGCCGCCACGCCCGGACAGGCAGGGCGCGGGACCGGCGGCCAGGCCGCTGGTGTGCGAGAGCAGCTGCTCGAGCGTGATGGCGTGCGTGGCCGCGGGCGCGTCGGGGAAGTGTTCGCCGACGCGGCTGTCCCAGCGCAAAGCGCCGCTTTCGACCACGCGCGCCAGCGTGAGCGCGGTAAGCCACTTGCTGGCCGAGGCGATGGGCAGGCGGGTGTCGTCGCCGTACGCACCGGCGTGCCAGCGCTGCGGCGGGCCGTCCGGGGTGGACAGGCGCAGCGAGGCGCCGTCGAGGCCGTGGGCGGCCACCAGGGGCTGCAGGGCATCGCGCACCGGTTCGGCGCAGGCGGCCCGGGCCGCGGCGGGGGTGGCGAGGAGCAGGCAGAGCGCGAACGTGGCGAGGGTCTTCATGCCCGCTTCAACGCCCGGGCCCGCGCGGGGTTGACCGCGGGGCGATAAAATCGCGGTCTTTGCCGGCGGACACCGCATGGACCTGATCGACATCGGCGCCAACCTGGGCCACGAAAGCTTCGACCACGACCTCGACGCCGTGCTGGCGCGGGCGCGCGCGGCCGGGGTGAACCGGCTGGTGGTCACCGGCGCCAGCCGCGCCGGCTCGGTGCGGGCGCTCGAGCTCGCCAAGGCGCATCCGGGCCTGCTGTGGGCCACGGCGGGCGTGCATCCGCACCATGCGGTGGAATGCACGGCCGAGGCCATCGCCGAACTGCGCGCGCTGCAGGCCGAGCCCGAGGTGGTGGCCGGCGGCGAGTGCGGCCTGGACTACCACCGCGACTTCTCGCCGCGGCCGGCGCAGCGCATGGCCTTCGAGCGGCAGCTGGAACTGGCGGTCGAAACGCAGCTGCCGCTGTTCCTGCACCAGCGCGATGCGCACGGCGATTTCCTGGCCATCCTGCGCGAGTTCGAGGGCAAGCTTGGCCCGGTGGTGGTGCATTGCTTCACCGGCACGCGCGAGGAGTGCTACGACTACCTCGACCGCGACTGGCACATCGGCATCACCGGCTGGCTCTGCGACGAGCGCCGCGGCAAGCACCTGCGCGAATTCGTCAAGGACATCCCGGCGCACCGGCTGATGGTGGAAACCGACGCGCCCTACCTGCTGCCGCGCACCGTGCGCCCCATGCCCAGCCACCGGCGCAACGAGCCGATGTACCTGGCCCACATCGTCGAGGAACTCGCCCGCGACCGCGGCGAGTCCGTCGAAGCGACCGCGGCGGCCACCACCGCCACCGCCGCCGCCTTCTTCCGCCTCTGAAGAAACGGGGTCAGGTTCACTTCCTGCGGCCGGCCGCAGGAAGTGAACCTGACCCCGTTTCTTGATGCCGGTCAGTCGTCGACGGGGAGGCCGTGGCGGCGGCCGAAGTCGAGGGCTTCGTTGCGGACGCGCTCGTTGAGGTCCTTCATGCGCTGGCGGTGCAGCTTGCGGCAGTCGGTGCCGGCGCGGCCGGAGGGGCAGGCGTCCAGGGCTTCCTGGATCGCCGTCGCTTCGGCCTGCCACGCAGGCAGCTGGCTGCCGAAGGCCATCGATTCCGCCAGGCCCTGGCCGGTGAAGGCGGTGACGAAGCGGTAGTCGCTGCTGTCCACCGACTGTTCGGCCGGGCCGATCTCGACCAGGTCCATCACCAGGTCGCCGCCGTCGAGGTCGCCGCCCTCCCAGCGCGTGCGGTGCACCAGGCGGTTGGCGCGGATGCGCGTGTCCTTGAACACGCCCACGCCGGCGCCCAGGAAGGGCATCTGCGTGGCGATCGAACTGGCGCGCCGGCCGACCCACATCTGCAGCATGATGCCGTCGCCCTCGCCGCGGATGCCCTGCACGTTGCCGCCCGGCCCCTCGCCCAGGGTCTGCGGCGTGCGCGGGATCGAGTCGAGGAAATTGCGGTGCAGGCTCATGTCGCGGAACCAGCCGAAGGCGGAGCCCAGGTCCTCGCCCAGCAGCAGGCAGGCCGGGCCGATGTCCTGGTGCTTGCCGCAAACGAACACGTCGCCATCGGCCTGGCGCACCGCGAAGTGCACCTCGCCCTGCGGGTAGTTGCCGCCGCCGGGCATCCAGTTGCCCATCAGGCCCGGCAGGAACAGCTGGCTGTTGTCGGCGCTGTTGACGAAGTAGGTGATCTGGCCGAGACCCTCGGAGGAGTCGATGAGCTGGCGGATCAGCAGGTCGAAACGATACGTCCCCATCTCCGACTCGGGATTGGGCGGGAAGCGGCTGTTGGCCACGAAGGTGGCCTCCACCCGGCGACGCATCTCGGCCAGGCGCTCTTCCTCGGCGACGTCGATGAAGGTTTCGCCGTGCGCGATCCAAGCGGCTTCCGTGCCCGATTCCACCACCGGGATCGGCGGCAGCTCGAAGGGGTTCGGCGCCACGCCGAACTTCTCGATCTGCTCGCCCGCCAGCGCCCGCGCCTGCGGGCTGCCCGACTCGACGATGGGCAGGTTGGGCGCGAACGGATCGCTGGCCGAGGCCGGCGCCGGCATCGTCATCTCGCCGGCGGCGCGCGCCTCGGGGCTGCCGGACTCGACCACGTCCGGCGGCGGCGGCGCGAAGGGATTGGGCAGCACGCCGGTGGCCGCCAGCACCGCGCCGGCGAACACCACCACCGCGCCCACGCCGAAGGCCTTGCCGGCGCGGCTCACGGCAGCCCCCGTTCGGCGATGCGGCGGGCGATGGCCTCGAGTTCGCTGCTGGCCTGGAGGTATTTGTTCTGCTTGCCGTCGTCGACGTTGAAGTAGCGCAGTTCGATCACGCGGTCCCCCAGGGCGAAGCTGACGTTGAATTCCATGCGGTGGCTGGCCAGCGGGTCAGGCGCACGGAAGTGCACCGCCGCCGCGCCCAGGCCCTCGGGCCGCGACTCGCCGAAGCGCCGGCCGCCGTCGCCGCGCGCGATCGATTCGATGGTGCGCACCGCGCCGGCGGCATCGCGCGCCGGCGACACCATGAACACCAGTTCGTCGCTGAAGCGGTCCTCGCCGATGCTGTAGAGGCGGCTGCAGTGGCGCGCGTCCTCGGCGACCACCCCGCTCGCGCGTCGTTCGATGCCGGCGGCGCGCTCGGCGCCGATCACCGCGGCGATGTCGCCGACCGGGAACAGCGCGTCGCACCAGGCCGAGGGCTCGGCCGCCGCGGCACCGCCGGAGGCCAGCAGCAGGACCAGCGCGAGCCGGCTCATCGCTTCACCAGCTCGACGCGACGGTTGAGCGCGCGCCCAGCCTCGCTGGTGTTGGGCGCCACCGGTTCGCTGGCGCCGGCGCCGCGCGAACGCAGGCGGCGATCCGGCACGCGGTGCTCGATGACCAGGGCCGAACGCACGGCCAGCGCGCGCTCCTCGCTCAGGCGCTGGTTGGCGGCGGCATTGCCGACCGAATCGGTGTGGCCGACGATTTCCAGGGTGAGCGTCGGGTCGCGGCGCATCAGCTCGGCTACCTGCGCAAGGGCGTCGTTCGACTCGGGCTTGAGCGTGGCCTTGCCGGTGTCGAAGTAGATGCCGTCGAGCCGCACCACGCCGCTGGCGGCCAGCTCGGCCGCGAGTTCGTCGGCGCTGACGCCGGCCTGGCCGGTCTGCATCGCTTCGCCCTCGACCACGTAGACCCAGCTGCGCTGCTTGTTGACCATGACCGCCACGCTGATCGCGCTGGCGCCCACCCGGCCCTCGGCGGCGAGGTAGCGGAAGTCGCCGCCCACGCCGATGTTCATGTCGGCCACGCGCATCCAGTTCGACTCGCGCGTGCCGGTGCCGCCGCACTCGTCGCGGCCGGCGCACTGGTGCACCACGCGCAGGCCCTGGCCGCGCAGCGCCTGCTCGTAGTTGCGCGCGATCTCCAGCGTCGAGCGGCCCTTGGGATTGTCGTAGATGGTCTTGGTGACGCGACCCTCGACCTGCCGGCTGCGCAGGTCGCCGTTGCTCTCGCGGCCCACGACGAAGGCGTAGGCGTCGAAGGCCAGCACCTTCTCCTCGCGCTGGCTGGAACCGGCGTAGGGCAGCACGCGGAAGGCGGGGCCGGTGGCGGCCTGTCCGCGGGCGCCTGCCGGCGCGGCCACGACGCGGCCACCGGCATCGACGTACTCCACCGGCTCGCCGCGGCGCGCGGCCTCCGCGGCGCAGCGCTCGTCGCCCAGCGCGCAGCGGGTGGCGCGACGGACCTCGCGGTCGACGGCGCGTTCGACTTCGGATTGCACCGCACGCTCGGCGGTGCGTTTGACGGACCGCCCCACGTCCTGGGCCGCGGCCGGGGCGGCCAGGGCAAGGGCGAAGGCAAGGCAGGCAAGGTGGCGTTGCAGGCTCATCGACAGGCTCCCATGTGCGCCGGGGGGCGCTCGACACAGAAACCTTATCGCAAACCGGCGGCCCGGCGTGCCAAGAAACCAAGAAACGGGGTCAGGTTCACTTATGACGGTTGGCCCGGCGGGCCAACCGTCATAAGTGAACCTGACCCCGTTTCTTGTTTCCTAGCTGCGCAGGCCGGTGCCCTTTTTCAGCAGCCACAGGCCGAGCAGGCCCAGGCCCAGGGCGAAGCCCAGCATCAGCGCATAGGCCGTGGCCATGGACACGTCGCTCTGGCCCAGCAGGCCGTAGCGGAAGGCGTTGACCATGTAGAAGATCGGGTTGAGGTGGGTGGCCGCCTCGGCCCAGGCCGGCAGCAGCTTCACCGAATAGAACACGCCGCCCAGGTAGGTGAGCGGGGTGAGGATGAAGGTGGGCACGATGGCGATGTCGTCGAACTTCTTGGCGTACACCGCGTTCACGAAGCCCGCCAGCGAGAAGATGATGGCGCCCAGCAGCACCGTGCTCAGCGTCACCAGCGGGTGCGGGATGCGCACCTTGGTGAACAGCATGGCGATGGCCAGCACGATCGCGCCCACCATCAGCCCGCGCAGCACGCCGCCGGCGACGTAGCCGCCCAGGATCACCCAGTTGGGCATCGGGCTGACCAGCATCTCCTCGATGTGGCGGCCGAACTTGGCGCCGAAGAAGCTCGAGCTGATGTTGCCGTAGGCGTTCTGGATGATCGACATCATCACCAGGCCCGGCACGATGAAGTCCATGTAGGTGATGCCGTCCATGGTGCCGATGCGCGAGCCGATGAGGTTTCCGAAGATCAGGAAGTACAGCGTCATCGTGATCGCCGGCGGCACCAGGGTCTGGCCCCAGATGCGCAGGATGCGCGCGACTTCGCGGCGGGCGATGGTGTAGAGCGCGACGAGGTTCGGGCTCATGCCTGGCCCTCCGGCTTGGCGGTCATGCGCATGAAGAGTTCCTCGAGGCGGTTGGACTTGGTGCGCATCGAGCGCACCTTGATGCCGGCGGCGTCGAGCGCGGCGAACACGCGGTTGAGCTCCATCTCGCGCGGCATCTCCAGGTCGATGGTGTGCTCGTCCCCGGCCACCAGCGTGGCGCCTTCGATGGCAGGCAGCGCGGCCGGCAGGCGGCCTTCGACGTCGAGCAGGAAGCCCTCGACGTCGAGCTTGGCCAGCAGCGACTTCATCGGGCCCTGCTCGATGATGCGGCCGTGGTCGATGATGGCCAGGTTGCGGCACAGGCTCTCGGCTTCCTCCAGGTAATGCGTGGTGAGGATGACCGTGGTGCCGGCGGCGTTGACCTCCTTGAGCGTCTTCCACATGCCGCGGCGGATCTCGATGTCCACGCCCGCGGTGGGCTCGTCGAGGATCAGCAGGCGCGGCCGGGTCATCATGGCGCGGGCGATCATCAGCCGGCGCTTCATGCCGCCCGAGAGCGTGCGCGACATCTTGCGCGCCTTGTCCCACAGCTGCGCCCGCTTGAGCTCCTCCTCGGCGCGCGCCAGCGCCTCGGCGCGCGGCACGCCGTAGAAGCCGGCGTAGTTGACCAGGATGTCGAGCGGCTGCTCGAACATGTTGAAGTTGATCTCCTGCGGCACCAGGCCGATCTGGCGCATGGCCTCGGAGCGATTGGCGTGCAGGTCGATGCCGAACACCTTCACCTCGCCCGCGGTCTTGTTCACCAGCGAGCTGACGATGCCGATGAGGGTGGACTTGCCGGCGCCGTTGGGGCCGAGCAGGGCGTAGAAATCGCCGGGCGCGACGTCGAGCGAAACGCCCTTGAGGGCTTCGACGCCATTGTCGTAGGTCTTGCGGAGATCGCGGATCTCCAGCGCGGGTTGGCTTTGCATGGGACTCCTGGGGCCGCCTCGACGCTGCGCCGACGCGGCAGGGTGCTTATTATAGGCGCCTCGCCGCCCCCGGCCCCGGGACCGCGGCCGGTACACTGCATCCCGCTCCCGGAGCCCGCTTTGGCCATCGTGCACTTCCCCCTCCGCCTCGTCGGCAGCCACATGCTGGCGCCGTCCGTGCGCCACCTCGCCTTCGCCCGCGACGACGGCCAGCCGCTGGACTTCATCCCGGGCCAGTTCATCCAGGTCCATTTCAAGTACCCCGACGGCACGCCCACCAAGCGCAGCTACTCGCTGGCCACCATGCACGACCACGCGCTGGCCCCGGGCGAGGCGGTGGAAATCGCCGTCAGCTACGTGCCCGGCGGCGCCGCCACGGCCCTGTTCGAGGCCCTCGACGAGGGCCAGCAGATCGAGGCCTCCGGCCCCTACGGCCGCTTCTGCCTGATGCCGGCCGACGCCAACCGCCGCTACCTGCTGGTGGCCACCGGCACCGGCGTCACGCCCTACCGCGCCATGCTGCCCAGCCTGGCGCGGCTGATCCGCGACCGCGGCGTCGAGGTGGCCCTGGTGTTCGGCTGCCGCGCGCCGGCCGAGCAGCTCTACCGCGACGACTTCCTGGCCTTCGCGGCCGAACACCCGGGCTTCCGCTACATCACCTGCTTCAGCCGCGAGCTGCCCGGGGTCCCGCGCGACGACGACCGCCGCGGCTACGTGCAGGATGCGCTGGCCGGCCTCGCCCCGTCGGCCGAAGGCGACATCGCCTACCTGTGCGGCAATCCCAACATGGTCGACGCCTGTTTCGAGGCGCTCAAGGCCGCCGGGCTGCCGGTGCCGCACATCCGCCGCGAGAAGTACGTCTCGAGCAAGTAGGCCGGCTGTCACGTTCCGGCCACCCGGACCGTCTGTCATCCTGAGGCCTGCTTCGGGCTTTGGATGGAGACGCCATGAAACCCCTGCTGCTACCCCTGGCACTGGCGACGCTGCTGGCCGCACCCGCGGCCGAGGCGCGCCGCATCGGCCAGCTTGAATTCACCGACTGCGAGCTGGCCCAGCCCGGCACCGCCGTCACCACCCTGGCCGAGTGCGCCACGCTCGAGGTGCCGGAAGACCCGACCCAGCCCGAAGGCCGCAAGCTGCGCCTGAAGGTGGGCCTGGCGCCCGCCCGCGCGGCCGAACCCGCGGCCGACCCGGTGATCTTCTTCGCCGGCGGACCCGGCCAGTCGGCCACGGAGGCCTGGGCCGGCATCGCCGGCGGCTTCGCCCGCCTGCGCGAGAAGCGCCACGTCGTCTTCGTCGACCAGCGCGGCACCGGCGACGGCCACCGCCTGGCCTGCCCCTTCCCCGATGCCCAGCTCGACGCCACGCCCGGCGAAGAGGAGCTGGTGCAGATGGCGCGCGATTGCCTGGCCGCCCTCGACGCCGACGTCGCGCAGTACACCACCTCGGTGGCGGTGACCGACATCGAGGCCCTGCGCCAGGCCCTGGGCGCACCGAAGCTCAACCTCTACGGCGGCTCCTACGGCACCCGCGTGGCGCAGGAATACGCGCGCCAGTACCCCGATGCGGTGCGCAGCATCATTCTCGACGGCGTGGTGCCGCCGGAGCTGGCCCTGGGCAGCGAGCACAGCCTCAACCTCGAGGCGGCGCTGGAGGCCATCCTCGGCCGCTGCAGCGCCGATGCCGAATGCCGCGCCGCCTTCGGCGACCCCTTCCGCACGCTCTACAGCCTGCGCGACCGCGTGCGCGCCGCTCCGCAGGCCGTGGCCACGCGCGACCCGCGCACCTTCGCACCGCGCGAGCTGCGGCTCGACGAGGCCTCGGTGGTCGTCATCGCCCGCCTGTTCGCCTACGCGCCGGAGACCGCCGCGCTGATGCCGCTGCTGCTGCACGAAGCCGCCTCGGGCCGGCCGGAGGCGCTGGTGGCGCAGGCGGCGCTGGTGTACGACTCGCTCACCGCGCAGATCAACCACGGCATGCAGCTGTCGGTGGCCTGCGCCGAAGACGCGCCGCGCATGCAGCGCCGCGCGGAGGACGCCGCGCTGGTGCTGGGCGACTCGATCACCGGCGTGCTGCTCGGACAGTGCAGCGCCTGGCCGCGTGGCCCGGTGTCGGAAGGTTTCTTCGAGCCGCTGCGCACCGACACGCCGGTGCTGCTGCTCTCGGGCGAGCTCGACCCGGTCACGCCGCCGCGCTACGGCGAGCAGGTGCTCGCCTCGCTCGGCAAGGCCCGCCACCTGGTCGGCAAGGGCCAGGGCCACATCCTGCTCAGCCGCGGCTGCACGCCGCGCCTGGCGGCGCAGTTCGTCGAGACGCTCGACCCGGCCGGCCTCGACGCCAGCTGCCTGGACGTGCTCGATGCCGCGCCCTTCTTCCTCGACTACAACGGAGCCACGCCATGATCGAGGTCCGCGACCTGCACAAGAGTTTCGGCAAGGTGGTGGCCGTCGACGGCGTCAGCTTCCGCGCCAACGACGGCCAGATCACCGGCCTGCTCGGCCCCAACGGCGCCGGCAAGACCACCAGCCTGCGCATGCTCTACACCCTGCTCAAGCCCGACCGCGGCCAGGTGCTGGTGGACGGCGTGGACGCCGCCGTCGACGCGGGAACGGTGCGCCGCAAGCTGGGCGTGCTGCCCGACTCGCGCGGCCTGTACAAGCGCCTGACCAGCCGCGAGAACATCCGCTACTTCGGCCAGCTGCACGGCCTCGACGACGCCACCATCGCCGCGCGCACCGAAGCCCTGGCCAAGGCGCTGGAGATGGGCGACATCATCGACCGGCGCACCGAGGGCTTCTCGCAGGGCCAGCGCGTCAAGACGGCGATCGCCCGCGCGCTGGTGCACGACCCGCGCAACGTCATCCTCGACGAGCCGACCAACGGCCTGGACGTGATGGCCACGCGCGCCATGCGCCGCTTCCTGCACCAGCTGCGCGACGAGGGCCGCTGCGTGCTGTTCTCCAGCCACATCATGCAGGAGGTGGCTGCGCTGTGCGATCGCATCGTCATCATCGCCCACGGCCGCGTGGTGGCCGAGGGCACGGCCGACGAGCTGCGCGCGCAGACCGGTGAATCCAACCTCGAGGACGCCTTCGTCAAGGCGATCGGCAGCGAAGAAGGACTGATGGCATGAAGGCCGCGACCGTCGTTTTCCTGAAGGAAGTGCGCGAGAACCTGCGCGACCGCAAGACCGTCATCAACGCGCTGGTGATGGGCCCGCTGCTGGGCCCGCTGTTCTTCGCGCTGATGATGAGCTTCATGATCACCAAGCAGCTCGACCTGGCCGAGAAGCCGGTGAAGCTGCCGGTGGTCGGCGCCGAGCACGCGCCGGGCCTGGTGGCCTGGCTGGTGCGGCAGGGCGTGGAGGTGCTGCCGGCGCCGGAGGATCCGGAGCAGGTGCTGCGCAAGCGCGAGAACCCCGCGGTGCTGGTGATCCCGGCCGATTTCCCGCAGCGCTGGCGCGCCGGCGAGACGGCGCAGGTGAAGCTGCTGCACGACAGCTCGCACCAGGACAGCCGCGCGCCGGTGGGCCGCGTCAACGGCCTGCTCGATGCCTATGCCCGCCAACAGTCGGCGATGCGCATCAGTGCCCGCGGCATGCACCCCTCGGTGCTGCAGCCGGTGGCGGTGGCGCAGCGCGACATCGCCAGCACGCAGCAGCGCGCCGGCCAGCTGCTGGGCTTCCTGCCCTACCTGCTCATCCTCGGCGCCTTCCTCGGCGGCATGTACCTGGCCATCGACACCACCGCCGGCGAGCGCGAGCGGCAGTCGCTCGAACCGCTGCTGGCCAACCCGGCCTCGCGCGCGCAGATCGTGCTGGGCAAGCTCGGCGCCACCTTCGGCTTCGCGATGGTGAGCATGATGCTGAGCCTGGTGATGTTCGCCGTCGCCTTCCAGTACATGCCGCTCGACCGCCTGGGCATGAAGGTGGATTTCGGCGCCTCGCTCATCCTGCGCTCGGGCCTGCTGATGGTGCCGCTGGCCCTGGCTTTCGCCGCGCTGCAGACCGTGGTGGCGGCCTACGCCAAGAGCTATCGCGAGGCCCAGACCTACCTTTCGCTGCTGATGCTGCTGCCGATGATCCCCTCGGTGCTGCTGATGGTGTCGCCGATGCAGGGCGAGCTGTGGATGTCGGCCACGCCGCTGCTGAGCCAGAACGTGCTGATCATGGCGCTGGCGCGCGGCGAGGCGGTGGCGCTGCTGGACTTCGCGCTCAGCTTCGGCTGCACGCTGGCGCTGGCGGTGGGGCTGGTGTGGGTGGCGGTCCGCATCTACCACCGCGAGCAGCTGGCCGTGTCGGCCTGATCACCGCGCCACGCGCGCAACGAAAAAGGCCCGGCGTTTGCCGGGCCTTTTCTTTCCGCGCTTCGGCGCCGCTTACGGGCGGAAGCTGAAGGTGCGGGTCAGGGTGGCCGGGCCGTCCATCGGCTCGAACTGCCACTCGCGCACGGTGTTGATGACTTCGCGGTCGAAGGTGCCGCGCGGCTGCGAGCGGATGACGCGCACGTCGGACACGCTGCCGTTGGCGGCGATGGAAATCTCCACCGTCACTTCGCCGGCCACGCCGCTGCGGTAGGCCGAACGCGGGTAGGACGGCTGCGGCGCGCGCACGGCGACCGGGTTGCTGGCGCGGGCCACGGTGGGCTCCGCGGCCGGCGGCGGCGTGACCTGGGCCGGGGCCGGCGCCGGGGTGGCGGGCTGCGCCGGGGCCGGCTGGGCCACGGTCGGCTCGGGCTGCGCGGGCGCGGGAGCCGGGGTGGCCGCGGCCGCGGCGGCCGCGGCGGCGGCTTCCTGGGCGGCGCGCTGGGCGGCGGCCTCGGCATCACGCTCGCGCTGGGCCAGACGCTCGGCCTCGAGCTGGGTGCGCTCGGCGACGCCGGCGCGGCCCTTGGCGATGGAATCCTTGATGCGCGGCAGGGCCGGGGTCTGGGCGTCGGAGCGCTCGATCAGGGCGCGCAGGCGGTCGGCTTCGACGAAGTCCTCGCGGCCGATGGCCTGCTCGGCGGCGATGATCGCGTAGGGCATCAGGTCGATCAGCGCCATCTCGGCCGAGGCGTCCGGCTTGTCGCTCTTCTCGCGCAGGGCCAGGTAGTACTCCATGGCGTTGTCGCCGGCCGGGGCGTACAGGCGCTGCTCGCGCAGGGCGTCGGAACCGCGGCTGCGCAGCTCGTCCACGCTCAGGTTGCGCAGCGCGGCCTCGGCGGCCTGCGCGGCTTCCTGCGCGGCCAGCTCCTCGGCGCTGGGGCCCGCCGGCTGGGCGGCCGGGGCCTTGGCGCCGGACGCCTCCGGTGCAGCCTCTTCCTTGGAGCAGGCGGCAAGGCCCAGGCCCAGGGCCAGGACGATGCCCCAGCGCAGGGCGCGGGCGGACGAGGTGGGCATGGCGGTCATCGGGTTCCCCTGAAACGTTAAAGAAGCATGACGTTCAGCACATAAGACTTTGGCCGCTTTGTCAAGGCGAAATCGTTTCGGGGTGCGAACTGGCGCACGGTTTCACGCCGGCCCCGCCGGCTCACTTGCCGATGCAGAAGTCGGCAAAGATGCGGCCCAGCAGGGCTTCGGCGTCCACCCGGCCGGTGATTTCGCCCAGGGCGTCCTGGGCCTGGCGCAGCTCCTCGGCCGCCAGTTCGCCGGCCCCCTGGTGCAGCTGGGCCGCGGCGGCCTCCAGGTGCCGGGCGCCCCGGGCCAGGGCCTCGAGGTGCCGGGACCGGGCGCTGAAGGCGCCTTCGCTGCCCTCGCCCAGCCCCGCCGCCTCGCGCAGCCGGGCCCGCAGCACCTCCAGGCCCGCCCCGGTGCGGGCCGACAACCACAGGTGTTCGCCGTCAGGCCGGGTTTCGGCGTGCACGGGGGCACCGCTGAGGTCGGCCTTGTTGTGCAGCCAGAGCACGGGCACGCCGGCCGGCAGGGGCAGGTCGGGCGGCGGCGCCTGGTCGTCGAGCACCGCCAACACGAGGTCGGCGCGGCCAAGCTCGGCGCGGGCCCGGCGGATGCCTTCCTGTTCCACGCGGTCGGGCGCGTCGCGCAGGCCGGCGGTGTCCACCAGGGTCAGTTCGATGCCGTCGATGCGCACCTGCTCGCGCAGCAGGTCGCGGGTGGTGCCGGCGATCTCGGTGACGATGGCGCGCTCCTCGCCGGCCAGAGCATTGAGCAGCGAGGACTTGCCGGCATTAGGCGCGCCGGCGATCACCACGTGCAGGCCGTCGACCAGGCGCTTGCCGCGTCCGGCGTCGGCGCGCAGGCGATCGAGCGCGGTGGAGACTTCATGCAGGCGGCGGCGCAGCTCGGGAGCGGCGAGGAAGTCGACTTCTTCCTCCGGGAAATCCAGCGCCGCTTCTATCCACACGCGCAGCGCGGTCAGGCCTTCGACCACGGCATCGACGCGGCGCGAGAATTCGCCCTCGAGCGAGCGGCGGGCGGCGCGCAGCGCGGCTTCGCTGCCGGCGGCGATCAGGTCGGCGACGGCCTCGGCCTGGGCCAGGTCGAGCCGGCCTTCGAGGAAGGCGCGCTCGGTGAACTCGCCCGGCCGCGCCGGGCGCGCACCCAAGGCCAGGCAGCGCGCGAGCAGGCGCTGGAGCAGCAGCGGGCTGCCGTGGCCCTGCAGCTCGAGCACGTCTTCGCCGGTGTAGGAACGCGGCCCCGGGAAATACAGCAGCAGCCCGTCGTCGATCAGCTCGCCGTCGCCGTCGCGGAATCGCAGGTAGTGCGCATGACGCGGCTCGGGCGGCCTGCCCAGCAACGTGGCGGCGATCGCCCGGCACCCGGGCCCGCTCAGCCGCACGATGCCGACGCCGGCGGCCCCGGCCGCCGTCGCAATAGCCGCAATCGTGTCGCGCTGCTCGGTCATGGGTTGGAGGGATTGAACGCGGATCAGAGCGGATTAGGGCGGATATAGCAGAAATAGAGAAGGGGAGGCTGGTGGGCCTCCCCTTCTTTTTACCGCTGAATGCCCTATCGGATTTTATCCGCTGTGCATCCGCTCTGATCCGCGTTGAGAACGCTGGTTACTTGGTGGCCACCGGCGCATGGGTGCCGTAGCGCTTGGTGATGAACCACTGCTGGGCGAGGCCGAGGATGCCGTTGGTGCACCAGTAGAGCACCAGGCCCGAGGGGAAGAAGGCCATCATCACGCCGAAGACCAGCGGCATGGCCGTCATCATCTTCTTCTGCAGCGGGTCCATGCCCGGCGTCGGGGTCATCTTCTGGGTGAGGTACATCACCACCAGGTTGATCACCGGCAGGATGAAGTACGGATCCGGCGCGGTCAGGTTGTCGATCCAGCCGATCCACGGCGCCTGGCGCATCTCCACCGACTCGAGCAGCATCCAGTAGAGCGCGATGAAGACGGGGATGGTCACCAGGATCGGCAGGCAGCCGCCGATCGGGTTGATCTTCTCCTTCTTGTACAGCTCCATCATCGCCATCTGGAACTTCTGCTTGTCGTCGCCGTAGCGCTCCTTGAGCGCCTCGATGCGCGGCTGGATGGCGCGCATCTTCGCGAAGCTCTGGTACTGCTTGGCCGACAGCGGGTAGAGCAGCAGCTTGATGATCAGCACCGTCAGGATGATCGCCCAGCCCCAGTTGCCGGTGACGTGGTCGTGCAGCGGCTTGAGCACGTAGTCGAACATCGGCTGGGCGAGGAAGGTGAAGATGCCGTAGTCCAGCGTCAGCTTCAGGCCCGGGGCCACGTCCTGCAGCTGCTCCTGCAGCTTCGGGCCCACCCACAGCGTGGCCTCGCGCGTGGCGGTGGTGCCCGGCGCGACCTCGAACGGCGCGCCCACCGAGCGCACCAGGAAGCGCGGCTGGCCGTTGCCCAGCTGCGCCAGCGAGAAGCGCTGCGGCTCGGCCGTCGCCGGCACCCAGGCCACCAGGAAGTGGTGCTGCAGCAGCGCGATCCAGCCGCCGGTGACGTCCTTGTTGAGCGGGCCGTCGTCGACGAAATCGGCGTACTTGCGCTTCTCGAACTTGTCGGCCGGGCTGTACCAGGCGCCGCCGGTGAAGCTGTAGGCCTCGGGGTTGGTGAGCGCGAAACCGGTGGAGCGCGCCACCGGCGGCACGCGCTGCAGCTGCTGGTAGCCGTAGCCGCGCCAGGCGGCGCTGCCCGTGTTGGTGATTTCCTCGCGCAGGGTCAGCGCATAGCCGCCGCGCGGCAGCACCCAGGTCTTGCGCACCTGCAAGCCGGTGGCCGGGTCGGTCCACAGCAGCGGCACCTCGAGCACGTCCTGGCCGTCGGCGAGCTGGAAGTCGGTACGGCCGCCCTCGGGCAGGAACACCGCCTCGTGGTTGGGCGCGCTGCCGGCCGTGGCCACCAGGCCTGACTGCGCCACCGAGAAGCGGGCCGGGTCGGCGTCGAACAGGCGCACCTTGCGGGCCGGCTCGTCCTTGTTCACCGGGTACTGGCTGAGCTCGGCGCCGACGAGGTTGCCGCCGCGCAGGTCGATGCGCAGGTCGAGCACGTCGGTGCGCACGCGGATCAGGCCCGGGCTGGCGGCGTTGGCGGCCGCGGCGGGCGCGTCGGCGGTGGCCGGCAGCGCCGGGGCGGCCGGCACGGCCGAAGCATCCGGCACCGCGCCGTCGCCGGGCACGGCGGCGGGCAGGCTGGCGCTGGGCGCGGGCAGCTCGGCCGGCGGAGCCTCGGCCAGGGTCGCGGGCGCCGGGCCCTTGCTCCACTCCATGAACAGGAGGAAGGCAACGGCGAGCCAGGCGATCAGGAGGAAGGTGCGGGTCTGGTTCATGGGCAGGCGGCGGGCGCCGGCGTCGTGCCGGGGCCGGCTCAGGGTCTCGGTCAGGAGTCGGTGGCGGGGCGCTCTCGCGCACCCGGGGAGTCCGGCATTGTGCCGGCAGGGGGCGTGGGCTTCAACGAGCGGGCGCGCTCGAGCAGCTGCAGGCACTGCGCGCGCAACGCGGCGTTGTCGAGCGCGGCGGCGCCGGGCTGGGCGATGAGCACGTAGTCACCCGGCGGCAGCTGGTGGCGCTCGCGGCGGAACAGGTCGCGGGCGACGCGCTTGATGCGGTTGCGGCCCACGGCGCGTTTATCGACCTTTTTGGACACGGCAACGCCGAGCCGCGGCTCGCTGGCCTCGGCCCGGACGTGGGCGAACAACCTCAGCTGGGGGCTGGATAGCCGCCGACCTCCCTTGAAGACCGCCTGGAACTCGGCGGAAACGCGCAGGCGCGCGCTGGGCGGGAAGTCGGCCGGCGGGACGGGCGGAAGCGGATTCACGGCCCGTCGGGCGGCCGCCGGCGAACCGGCGGCGACGCGTCAGACCGCGAGGCGGGCGCGGCCCTTGGCACGACGACGGGCGAGGATCTTGCGACCATCGGCGGTCTTCATGCGGGCGCGGAAGCCGTGGTCGCGCTTGCGCTTGAGGTTGCTGGGCTGGTACGTGCGCTTGGTGGCCATGGTGGCACCCTTGTTAGGTTTTTGGGCGGAAAAGACTGCGGACTATAGCGGTTTGCCCGACGGCCCGTCAAGAACAATCCGCGTGGCGGAGCGGGCGTCCCAGCGCTAGACTGCACGACCCCGAATACTTATCCACAGCACCCCCCGCGGTGCTGCAGCCCGGACTTTCGCTTGAACATGGATGCTGCCTGGCCCCGCTGCCTGGAACGACTGGAAGCCGAACTGCCGGCCGACGAGGTACACACCTGGCTTCGGCCGCTGCAGGTGGAGACCCACGCCGACGGCCTGACCCTCTACGCCCCGAACGAGTTCGTGGTCGACCAGGTGCGCGAGCACTACCTGGCCCGGATCCGGGAGCTGGTGTCGCATTTCGCCGGATCGCCGGCCGCGGTGGGGCTGGCCGTGGGCTCGCTGCGCCGGGCCCCGGCCACGCCGGCCGCCGCGCCCGCGTCCGGCCCGGTGCGCGCCGCCGATCCCTCGTTCACCGGCAACCTCGACCCGCACTACTCGTTCGACAACTTCGTCGAGGGCCGCAGCAACCAGCTCGGCCGCGCCGCCGCCCTGCAGGTGGCCCAGAACCCGGGCAAGGCCTACAACCCGCTGCTGCTCTACGGCGGTTCGGGACTGGGCAAGACCCACCTGATGCACGCCGCCGGCAACCTCATGCGCCGCAACAACCCGGGCATGCGGGTGCTGTACCTGCGCTCGGAGCAGTTCTTCAGCGCGATGATGAAGGCGCTGCAGGAAAAGTCGATGGACCAGTTCAAGCGCCAGTTCCAGCAGGTGGACGCGCTGCTCATCGACGACATCCAGTTCTTCGCCGGCAAGAACACCACGCAGGAAGAGTTCTTCCACACCTTCAACGCGCTGTTCGACGGCAAGCAGCAGATCATCCTCACCTGCGACCGCTACCCGCGCGAGGTGGAGAACCTCGAGACCCGCCTCAAGACCCGCCTGACCTGGGGCCTGAGCGTGGCCATCGAGCCGCCGGACTTCGAGACCCGCGCCGCCATCCTCACCGCCAAGGCGGCCGAGCGCTCGGTGCAGCTGCCCGAGGACGTGGCCTACCTGATCGCCAAGCGGATGCGCTCGAACGTGCGCGACCTCGAGGGCGCGCTCAACACCCTGGCGGCCCGCTCGAACTTCATGGCCCGGCCGATCACGGCCGACTTCGCCCAGGAAACCCTGCGCGACCTGCTGCGGGCCCAGCAGCAGGCGGTGTCGATCAGCAATATCCAGAAAACGGTGGCAGACTACTACCAGCTGCGCATGGCGGACCTGCTGTCGAAGCGGCGGACGCGCTCCCTGGCGCGTCCGCGGCAGATGGCGATGGCGCTTAGCAAGGAACTGACCGAGCACAGCCTGCCGGAAATCGGCGATGCCTTCGGTGGCCGCGACCACACCACCGTGATGCACGCCTGCAAGGTCATGCGCGAACTGCGCGAGATCGACGGCAAGCTGCGCGAGGACTGGGACAAGCTGCTGCGCAAATTGAGCGAGTAAGTCGTGGAACGACCGCGGCGTGGAACCAAGGTTCTCGCCGCCTGTGGATAAGTTGGGGACGCCGGAAAGGGCGAAAAACTATCCACAGCTTTCCACAGCCAGGCCGGGGCACCACCCACAGGCTTGGGCAGCAAGTAAAAATGTTTAATATCAACAAGTTGTGTGTGTTATCCGGCGTTTTTTCCGGCTCTACCACCACCAGTTTTTGATTTATCCACTCTTTGGAGCTTGGGGACCTGCATGCGTTTCAGCCTGACGCGAGAAGTTCTGCTCAAACCCCTCCAGCAAGTCGTCAACGTCGTCGAGCGGCGCCAGACCCTGCCGGTGCTGGCCAACCTGCTGGTCACGGTCGAGGGCGGCAAGCTGTCGATGACCGGCACCGACCTCGAAGTCGAGATGGTGGCCCGGGCCGACGTCGACGACGCCCAGTCGGGTGAAACGACCATCCCGGCCCGCAAGCTCTTCGAGATCGTCCGGGCCCTGCCCGACGGCAGCAAGGTCACCCTCACCCAGTCGGGCGACAAGGTGACGGTGCAGGCCGGCCGCAGCCGTTTCACGCTGGCCACCCTGCCCGGCAAGGACTTCCCGGCGGTCGAGGACCTGGAGCTGGTCGAGCGCGTGCGGGTGCCGGAAGCGGCGCTCAAGGAGCTGATCGAGCGCACCGCGTTCGCCATGGCCCAGCAGGACGTTCGCTACTACCTCAACGGCCTGCTGCTCGACCTGCGCGAGGACAGCCTGCGCTGCGTGGCCACCGACGGCCATCGCCTGGCGCTGTGCGAAGCCTCGCTGCCGTCTGGCGCGCAGACCCGCAAGCAGATCATCGTGCCGCGCAAGGGCGTGCTCGAGCTGCAGCGCCTGCTGGAAGGCGGCGACCGCGAGATCGAGCTCGAGGTGGGCCGCAACCACCTGCGCATGCGCCGCGAGGATGTCACCTTCACCTCCAAGCTCATCGAGGGCCGCTTCCCCGACTACGACGCCGTGATCCCCATCGGCGCCGACAAGGAGGTCAAGCTCGACCGCGAGGGCCTGCGTGCCGCCCTGCAGCGCGCCGCCATCCTGTCGAACGAGAAGTACCGCGGCGTGAAGCTGGAGATCAGCCCGGGCCAGGTGAAGATCGTCGCCCACAACCCGGAGCAGGAAGAGGCCCAGGAAGAGATCGAGGCCGAGACCCGCGTCGACGGCCTGAGCATCGGCTTCAACGTGACCTACCTGCTCGACGCCCTCAGCGCCCTGCGCGAGGACACGGTCATCCTCAACCTGCGCGACGCCAACTCCTCGGCGCTGGTGCGCGAGGCCAGCCACGAGCGCAGCCGCCACGTGGTGATGCCGCTGCGCCTGTGACCGTCCCGCTGTCCGTTGCCTGCCACCGCCCGGCCCGTGCCGGGCGGTGTCGTTTCCGGGCCCCGGCGGGCCCCGGCCGGCCCGACCGGCCGCGGGAGGCCGCATGCGCCTGACCCGCCTGGACGTGCAGGACCTGCGCTGCCTGGCGGCCGTGCGCTTCGAGCCTTCGCCCGGCCTGAACCTGGTGACGGGGGGCAACGGCGCCGGCAAGACCAGCCTGGTCGAAGCCCTGCACCTGCTGGGTTATGGCCGCTCCTTCCGGGGCCGGGTGCGCGATGGCCTGGTGCGCAGCGGCCAGCCGGCGCTCTCGGTTTACGCCGAGTGGGTGGATGGCCAGGGCCGCAGCCGCCGGGCCGGCCTGCGCCACACCGGCAGCGAGTGGGAGGCCCGGCTCGACGGCGCCCCGGCGCCCAGCCTGACCGAGCTGTGCGCCGAGCTGGCCGTGGTCAGCTTCGAACCCGGCAGCCACGAGCTCATCGCCGGGGGCGCCGAGCACCGCCGGCGCTTCCTGGACTGGGCGCTGTTCCACGTGGAACCGGCCTTCCTGCCGGTGTGGCGCCGCTACGCCCGGGCCCTGAAGCAGCGCAACGCCCTGCTCAAGCGCGGCCCCGCCCCGTCGGCCCTGGCGCCCTGGGACCAGGAGCTGGCCGAGGCGGGCGAGCGCCTCACCCGCCTCCGGGCCGAGTACCTGGACCGGCTGGAGCCCGTCCTGGCCGCCACGGCCGCGGAGTTCCTGCCCGAGCTGGGCACCGCCGGCCTCGGCTACCTGCCCGGCTGGCGCCGGGCCGAGACCACCCTGGCCGACGCCCTGCTGATCGCCCGGGATCGTGACCTGGCCCTGGGCTACACCAGCGTCGGTCCGCACCGCGCCGACTGGCGCGTGGACTACACCGGGCTGCCGGGCCGCGAGGCCCTGTCGCGTGGCCAGGAAAAGCTGACCGCCCTGGCCTGCGTGCTCGCCCAGGCGCGGGCCTTCGCCGCCGACCGCGGCGAGTGGCCGCTGGTTTGCCTGGACGACCTGGCCTCGGAGCTCGACCAGAAGCATCTGCGCCACGCCCTGGAGGCCGTGCTGGCCTCCGGCGCCCAGGTGCTGCTGACGGCCACCGAGGCTCCGGCGATCCTGGCCGGCGCGCTGGCCCCGGCTGCCGTGTTCCACGTGGAACGCGGGGTACTCCGGCCGGGCTGAGGCCCCCGGCGCCGGTTGCGGCATCGCCCCAGCCGGCCAAAGCCCCAACCAGGGGCCCCCAGAACCCCGGGATCGCCCCCGGGCCACCTGCCCGGCCCCAGGTGCCCGCGAGACCCCGCAGCGCCGCCAGGTAGCGTCCAGCGCCGGCGCGGCCGTGGCGCCCACGTGAAAGCCCGGCGCGGTATACTCGGACTCATTATTTATAGGCGCGCCCCGCTCCCGCACCGCGGGTGGCCGGCGGGCCGTTCGTGGACCCAGAGCACACGCCTCCGATGACCGAAACGCCGAATCCGCCGCAGTCCCCCGCCAACACCACCTACGACTCCAGCAAGATCACCGTCCTGCGCGGCCTCGAAGCCGTCCGCAAGCGCCCGGGCATGTACATCGGTGACGTGCACGACGGCACCGGCCTGCACCACATGGTCTTCGAGGTGGTCGACAACGCCATCGACGAGGCCCTCGCCGGCCACTGCGACCAGGTGGTGGTCACCCTGCACGCCGACGGTTCGTGCTCGGTGTCGGACAACGGCCGCGGCATCCCGGTCGACATCCACAAGGAAGAGGGCGTCTCGGCGGCCGAGGTCATCCTCACCGTGCTGCACGCCGGCGGCAAGTTCGACGACAACAGCTACAAGGTCTCCGGCGGCCTGCACGGCGTGGGCGTGTCGGTGGTCAACGCGCTGAGCTCGAGCCTGTGGCTCGACATCTGGCGCGACGGCCAGCACCACCAGCAGGAATATGCCCTGGGCGAGCCCAAGTACCCGCTCAAGGTCGTGGGTCCGTCCGCCAAGCGCGGCACCCAGCTGCGCTTCCTGCCCAGCGCCGAGATCTTCACCGACGTCGAGTTCCACTACGACATCCTGGCCAAGCGCCTGCGCGAGCTGAGCTTCCTCAACTCGGGCGTGCGCATCGAGCTGGTGGACGAGCGCGGCGAGGGCAAGCACGACGTTTTCCAGTACGAAGGCGGCATCCGCAGCTTCGTGGAACACCTGGCGACCCTAAAAACCCCGCTGCATCAATCAGTTATCGCGGCTTCGGGCGAAAAGGACGGCATCGTCGTCGATATCGCGGTGCAGTGGACCGACTCCTACCAGGAGACGATGTTCTGCTTCACCAACAACATCCCGCAGAAGGACGGCGGCACCCACCTCATCGGCTTCCGCGCCGCCCTCACCCGCACGCTCAGCAATTACATCGAGCAGAACGGCATCGCCAAGCAGGCCAAGATCTCGCTGTCGGGCGACGACATGCGCGAGGGCATGATCGCCGTGCTGTCGGTGAAGGTGCCCGACCCGAGCTTCAGTTCGCAGACCAAGGAAAAGCTGGTCAGCTCCGAAGTGCGCCCGGCGGTGGAAGCCGTCATCGGACAGAAGCTCGAGGAGTTCCTGCAGGAGCGCCCGAACGAAGCCAAGGCCATCGCCGGCAAGATCGTCGACGCCGCGCGTGCGCGCGAAGCGGCGCGCAAGGCGCGCGACCTCACCCGCCGCAAGGGTGCGCTCGACATCGCCGGCCTGCCCGGCAAGCTCGCCGACTGCCAGGAGAAGGATCCGGCGCTGAGCGAACTGTTCATCGTCGAGGGTGACTCGGCCGGCGGCTCGGCCAAGCAGGGCCGCAACCGCAAGAGCCAGGCGGTGCTGCCGCTGCGCGGCAAGATCCTCAACGTCGAGCGCGCGCGCTTCGACCGCATGCTCGCGAGCGCCGAGGTCGGCACGCTCATCACCGCGCTCGGCACCGGCATCGGCAAGGACGAGTACAACCCGGACAAGCTGCGCTACCACCGCATCATCATCATGACCGACGCGGACGTCGACGGCTCGCACATCCGCACGCTGCTGCTCACCTTCTTCTACCGGCAGATGCCGGAGCTGATCGAGCGCGGCCACGTCTACATCGGCCTGCCGCCGCTGTACAAGCTCAAGCAGGGCAAGAACGAGCTCTATCTCAAGGACGACGCGGCGCTCAACGCCTACCTGGCCAACAACGCCGTCGAGGGCGCCGAACTGCGCCCGGCCGACGGCGCGCCGCCGGTGTCGGGCGCGGCGCTGGAGAAGCTGCTGCTGGACTTCACCGCCGCGCGCGAACAGCTGCCGCGTTTCGCCCACCGCATCGACACGCCCGTGCTCGAGGCGATGCTCGAGATGCCGCCGCTGTCGGCCGAGAAGTTCGCCACCGCCGGCGCGCTCGATGGCTGGTGCGCCGAACTCGAGCGCCGCCTCAACGCCAGCGGCCTGGGCCGTCCGCGCTATACGATCTCGGTGCAGCCGGGCAACGACGACGGCCAGCCGGCCGCGCTGCTGGTGCACAAGCAGCACCACGGCCTGGCCTCGGTGCAGACGCTGCCGGCGAACCAGCTGCTGGGCGGCGAGCTGCGCCAGGTCAATGAAGTGGCCGCGGCGCTCGACGGCCTGCTGCAGCCCGGCGCCAGCATCACCCGCGGCAATCGCAGCCAGCCGGTGACGCGCTTCCTGCAGGTGCAGGAGTGGCTGCTCGAGGAGGCCAAGAAGGGCCGCATGATCCAGCGCTTCAAGGGCCTGGGTGAAATGAACCCCGAGCAGCTGTGGGAAACCACGGTCAATCCGGAAACGCGCCGCCTGCTGAAGGTGCGCATCGAGGACGCCGTCGCTTCCGACCAGATCTTCTCCACGCTGATGGGCGACGTGGTCGAACCGCGCCGCGAATTCATCGAGGAAAACGCCCTGCGGGTCGCCAACCTTGACGTCTGAGCCGGAGACGGCGGCCGCCGCGCCGCCGCCCGCCCCCGCCCGCCCGGGCAATCCCTGGGCGGGAATCGTGCTGGACGTGCTGCTGGCGGTGGCCGGCATCTTCATCGTCTCGATCATCCTGATCACGCCGCTGCTGCTGCTCGAGCTGGTCAGCCTGCCCGAGGCCGAGCGCCTGCGCGCCACCGCCGACCCCGACCTGCTCATGCGCGGCGCGATGGCCGAAGTCACCTTCGCCGCGCTCGTGGCCATGCTGCTGGTGGCGCTGGGCGTGTGGTGGCTGCGCGGCCGCAGCCTGCCCCGGCCCGTGCCGCCCACCCGCGCGGCGCACGCCGCGGCCTGGGCCATCGCCGCCGGCGTGCTGATCCAGGGTGTGGTGGTGGCGCTGTTCCACGTGCTCCAGGCCCTGGGCGGCGAGAGCCCGGCCCAGCCCAGCAACGTCGAACCCATCCTGGCGCTGCAGGAGGCTTCGCCGGTGCTGAACTGGCTGATGGTGGTGGCCGTGGCGCCGCTGGCCGAAGAGCTGCTGTTCCGCCGGGTGATGCTGCACCGCTTCATGGTCGCCGGCCGCGGTTTCGCCGGCCTGGTGCTCACCTCGGTGCTGTTCGCAGCCACCCACGAGGTCGGCCAGGGCGGTGCGCACAGCCTGCTGCAGTGGCTCGGACTGATGGCCATCTACACCGGCATGGGCATGGGCTTCGGCCTGGTCTACCTGCGCACCGGGCGCCTGTCGGCCGCCTTCCTGGCGCACGCCGCCTGCAACGCCACCGCGCTCGCGGTGATGGCATTCTCCGGCGGCTGACGGCGGGGTTACACTGGCGCGCGCCGCGCTTGCGGCCTGCCGGCACCGCCGGCATCGAACCGGGAACCCTATGAGCAAGCGACACCTCTACCTGCTGGCACTGGCCATCATCGCCGCCGCGCTCTCGGCGATGTACTACAAGTGGAAAGTGCTCGAGTTCCCGCTGCAGCCCGACACCCAGGTGCGCGTGTGGACGGTGCAGGCCCACGTCGAGTTCCAGCCGCGCCGAAGCGCCAACGCCGTCACCCTGCAGCTGCCCGACAAGACGCCGGGCTGGACGGTGCTCAACGAGCGCTTCGTGGCGCGCAACTATTCCAAGAACGAAATCCCGCAGCCGGAAGGCCGCGAGGTGCAGTGGGCGATCCGCCGCGCCGTCGGCGAGCAGGATCTCTACTACCGCGCCACCGTCGTGCGCTCCGACGAGCGCGAACCGGCGATGCCCGACTTCGAGCCGGTGATTCCCTCGCCGCCCGAACTCGAGGAGCCCTACGCCACCGCCGCCGACACCCTGCTCGCGCAGGTGCGCGAGGGCTCGGTCAACAACATCACCTACACCCGCGAGCTGCTGCGCCGCCTGGGCGCGGCCAACCCCAGCGACGAGGTCACGCTGCTGGCCGAGCGCTACGGCGCCGACGAGTCCGCCCGCGCGGCCTTCGCCGTGCAGCTGCTGGCGCGCCGCTCGATCCCCGCGCGCGTCATCCACGGCCTGCGCCTGACCGACGAACCGCGCGAAGGCGAGGGCAGGCTGCAGCCCTGGCTGATGGTGCACGACGGCCTGGCCTGGAGCGTGATCGACCCGCGCACCACCGCCGAGGGCCTGCCGGCCGACGTGATGGTGTGGAGCGCCAGCGAGCGCCCGGTGCTCTCGCTCGAGGGCGACACGCCCGCGACGCTGAACTTCACCATCGGCCGCAACCTCGCCGACGCCATGGCCACGGTCGAGCGCCGGCTCGAGGTCGAGGACGCGAGCCTCGTGCACTACTCGCTGCTGAGCCTGCCGCTGCAGGCGCAGGACACCTACCGCATCCTGCTGATGGTGCCGATCGGCGCCTTCATCATGCTGCTGCTGCGCAACCTGGTGGGCGTGAAGACCTACGGCACCTTCATGCCGGTGCTGATCGCGCTGGCCTTCCGCGAAACGGCCCTGGTGGCCGGCATCGCGCTGTTCGTGGTGGTGGTGGGCTTCGGCCTGCTGGTGCGCTTCTACCTCGAGCGCCTGCGCCTGCTGCTGGTGCCGCGCCTGACCGCCATCCTCATCCTCGTGGTGCTGCTGATGGCCGCGGTGAGCGTGCTCTCGAACCGCCTCGGCCTGGAAGTGGGCCTGAGCGTGGCGCTGTTCCCGATGGTCATCATGGCCATGACCATCGAGCGCATGTCGGTGGCCTGGGACGAGCGCGGCGCCGGCACCGCCATCCGCGAGGGCGTGGGCACGCTGATCGTGGCCGCCCTGGCCTACGTCGTGATGACCTGGCCGGCGCTCGAGCACCTGGTGTTCGTCTATCCCGAGACGCTGCTGGTGCTGTTCGCCATGGCGCTGCTGCTGGGCCGCTATTCGGGCTACCGCCTGAACGAACTGTTGCGTTTCCGCGCCTTGGCACGCGACTCCGACCCGATCGTGCCGCCGCCCGCCGCGAAGGCCGCCGACGACGGCGCCAAGGCCTGAGCCATGGCGCTGTTCAATCCCTTCAAGGTCGCCCGGCGCCTGCGTGAGATCGGCCTGGTGGGCATCGGCCAGCGCAACGCGCACTACGTGCTCATGCACAACCCGCGCAAGTTCTACCCGCGCGTGGACGACAAGCTGCTGACCAAGAAGCTCGCGCTCAAGGCCGGCCTGCCGGTGCCCGACCTGTACGCGGTCGTGCGCGAGGAGCACGAGATCGCCGAGCTGCACAAGAAGCTCGAGGGCCGCGAGAGCTTCGTGGTCAAGCCGGCGCATGGCTCGGGCGGCGACGGCATCCTGGTCATCACCGGCCGCCGCGGCGACAAGTACCGGCGCGCCAGCGGCTCGCTGATGTCGCGCGAGGAGTTCGAACACCACCTGTCGAACGGCCTGTCGGGCCTGTTCTCGCTCGGCGGCCAGCCCGACCACCTGATCGTCGAATACTGCGTGCAGTTCGATCCGATCTTCGACAACGTCAGCTACAAGGGCGTGCCCGACATCCGCATCATCGTCTTCATGGGCTACCCGGTGATGGCGATGATCCGCCTGCCCACGCGCATGTCCGACGGCAAGGCCAACCTGCACCAGGGCGCGATCGGCGTGGGCATCGACATCCCCACCGGCAAGACCAAGCGCGGCGTCTGGGGCACCGAGATCATCCGCGAGCACCCCGACACCGAGCACAGCATCGTCGGCCTGGCGATCCCGCACTGGCGGCAGCTGCTGGAGATGGCGTCGCGCTGCCACGAGCTCTCGGGCCTGGGCTACGTGGGCGTGGATTTCGTGCTCGACCGCGAACGTGGCCCGCTGATCCTCGAGCTCAACGCCCGCCCCGGCCTGGCCATCCAGATGGCCAACGGCAATGGCCTCGAGGGCCGCCTGCGCAAGGTCGAGGCGCTGCGCGACGGCCCCGGCCTGTCGAAGGATCCGGCCGAGCGGGTCGATTTCGCGATCGCGAACTTTCCCACCACTGGCTGAATGGACGGCAACGTCTTAACGAGCTTTTAAGATCGGCGGCGCCGCCCGACGGCATTCTTGGCGCCGAAGGGGTTCCTATACGGCAGCGGACGGAAAAACCGGACACTGCGTCGCTTGAGCGTTTGCTCTAACCCCCTTACCCTAGTCGGCCACCGTCCGCGGGCATCCGCGGAGGCAAGGAGTCCCTGAAATGAAGATTGCCCACGTGCTCAAGCTCTCCGTACTGGTCGTGCTCGCGGCCGCGCTGTCGATCGGCGACGCCGACGCGCAGTCGCGCCGCGGCAGCCAGAAGCAGGAAGAGAAGGTCGACTATCCGAACGCCACCCGCGTCTCGCCGAAGGTCACCAACACCCCGCGCCTGGCGAAGGACATCCAGAAGATGTTCGACACCTACAACGACGGCGAGGACATGGAGGGCGCCATCGCCCTGGCCGAGAAGGTGCTGGCCAACCCGATCGCCAAGCCCTACGACGTGGCCGTGTCGAACATGATCGCCGGCAACGCCGCCCTGGGCCTGGACGACTACCCGCGCGCCATTCCCTACCTGGAGAAGGCGCTCGAGGCCGACGCGCTGCCCAACAACAACCACTTCGCCACCATGCACACCCTGGCTTCGGTCTACGCCCAGGAAGACATGGTCGAGCAGGCCGTCGCGCTGGTCGAGCGCATCGCCACCGAGACCCGCTCGCAGGATCCGAAGCTGTTCGCCCTCAAGGGCGCCGTGCACTACAACGCCGGCCAGTACCCGGAGGCGATCACCGCGCTCAACAAGGCGATCGAGCTCACCACCACCGGCGAACCCGAGAACAACTGGGTCCAGATGCTGATGGCCTCGTACAACGAGACCGGCCGCGACGCCGAGGCCCTGGCCCTGGCCGAGCAGCTGCAGCGCAAGGCCCCGGACGACAAGCGCGCCATCCTCAACCTGGCCTCGCTCTATGCCCAGAACGACCAGACCGAGAAGGCCGTGGTGCTGCTCGAGGACGCCCGCGCCCGTGGCCTGCTGACCGACCGCCGCGACTACGAGAACCTCTACGCCACCTACCTCAACCTCGACGGCAAGGAAGCCGAGGCCGCCAAGGTCATCCAGGAAGGCCTGGACAAGGGCATCCTGCCGGCCGACGCGCGCACCTACAGCTTCCTGGGCCAGTCGCTGTACTTCAGCGACCAGGTCGAGGCCGCCATCGCCGCCTACGGCAAGGGTGCCCCGCTCGACACCACCGGCGACACCGACCTGGTGCTGTCGCAGATCCTGACCAACGAGGACCGCAACGCCGAGGCCATCGCGGCCGCGCGCCGGGCCATCGAGAAGGGCGTGGCCAAGCGCGGCGAGGCCTGGATGGTCATCGCCCGCTCCGAGTACTACTCGGACAACCTGGCCGCCGCCCAGAACGCCTACCGCGAAGCTGCCAAGGACCCTGCCACCGCCGAGGCGGCGCGCAAGGCCCTGGCGCAGATTTCACGCTGACTGGTTGGTAAACCAAGAGCCTGTGGTATAAGCTAACAAGTTCCCGCCGGGCCCCGGCGGGCCACGGCTGACCGCCGCACGAATTCCGAGATCTCGAGCCGCCACCCGCATGACGGACCTGAATTACAAGTACGACACCCCTCCCGAGGGAATGAGCTGGGCGCGCATCGCCGGCAACACGTTCGCCATCGCGCTGCATGCGGTCGCGTTCATGTTCATGATGGCGCCGGTCAATCCGCCCGAGGTCAAGAAGGCCCGCGAAGAGGTGACCCAGGTCTCCTTCATCGAGCCGCCGCCGCCGCCCCCGCCGCCGCCGCCGCCGCCGCCGGAGCCGCCGAAGGTGGTCACGCGCATCGTCGAGCAGCCCAAGCCGTCGCCGATCCCGCCGCCGCCGGATGAGCCGCCGGTGGTGTTCGACGACCCGAGCCCGATCGACATCGAGGCCCCGCCGCCGGCCCCGCCCGCGCCGCCGGCCCCGCCCGCCGACTTCGCCCCCTCCGAGGACATCTCGGGCCGCGCGCTGTTCCAGCCGCGCTACCCGGCCAAGGAGGCCCGCGATGGCGTTGGCGGCACCGTCGTCCTCCGCGTCACCATCGATGCCTCGGGCAACGTCCTCGACGTCGCCATCGAGCGCTCGAGCCGCAACCGCAACCTCGACCGCTCGGCCATGGATGCCGCGCGTCGCTGGAAGTTCAACCCGGGTATGCGCAATGGCCAGAAGGTCGGCGGCGCGGTGCTTGTCCCGGTCAAGTTCACGCCACCGCAGTAACGCCAGCAGTTCCCACGTAAACGGTTAACCACTCAAAAGAAAGGCACTCCTTATGCTGCAGGACATCCTCCTCACCGTCGCTTCCACCGCTGGTGGCGCGGCCGACAACGCCAACGCCCTGTCCAAGATGGGCTTCGGTCACATGATGGAAATGCTCATGTCCGACCCGGCCGAATTCTTCGTCCAGTGGGTGGTCTTCATCATGCTGATCGTCATGTCCATCGGTTCCTGGTGGTACACGGTCGTCAACTTCATCAAGAACACCGTGATCACCAAGCGCGCCGACGCCGTGGTCCGCACCTTCTGGGAAACCCCGAACGCCCAGGACGCCATCCGCTTCATGGAAGAGCAGCCGGCCAACGAGCCGTTCTCCAAGATCGCGCTTGACTGCGCCCAGGCCGCTGCCCACCACCAGCGCCACGAAGGCAGCCGCCTGGTCGACGCCCTGAACCGCTCGGAGTTCATCGACCGCGCCCTGCGCCAGGCCGTCACCCGCGAGAGCTCCAGGCTCGAGAACGGCATGACCTGGCTCGCGACGGTCGGCGCCACCGCCCCGTTCGTGGGTCTGCTCGGCACCGTGTGGGGCATCTACGGCGCCCTGATCCGCATCGGCGCCACCGGCCAGGCCTCCATCGACGCCGTCGCCGGCCCGGTGGGCGAGGCGCTGATCATGACCGCCATCGGTCTGTTCGTCGCGATCCCGGCGGTGCTGGCCTACAACGCCTTCAACCGCGCCAACCGCAACACCTACGCCAAGTTCGACACCTTCGCGCACGACCTGCACGACTTCTTCGCCACCGGCTCGCGCGTCGGCGACGTTGGCAGCAAGCGCTAAGTCGAACGGATAACCAGGAGTCGCAGGCATGGCCTTTTCAAACAACTCCGGCGGCGGCGGCCCGATGGCCGACATCAACGTCACGCCCCTCGTGGACGTGATGCTGGTGTTGCTGATCATCTTCATGATCACGGCCCCCCTGATGTCCCACAAGGTCAAGGTTGAGCTGCCCTCGGCGACCCTGGAACAGAAGCCCGAGATCCTCCAGCCGCCGGTCACCCTCGCGGTGACCGCGGATGGCCAGGTCTACTGGAACGACGAGGCGGTCACCCCCGACCTCCTCGACGCGCGACTGGCCGTGGTTGCCCAGATGCAGCCGCAGCCGCAGGTCGACATCCGTTCCGACGGCTTCACCAAGTACTCCGTCATCCATGAAGTGGTGCAGGACGTCCGCCAGGCGGGTATCCGCAAGGTCGGCTTCGTCTCCACCCCCGAGCGCTGAGGACAACCGCAGATGGCTTTCTCCTCGAACTCCGGTGCCGGCCCGATGGCCGACATCAACGTCACGCCCCTCGTGGACGTGATGCTGGTGCTGCTGATCATCTTCATGGTGACGGCGCCGGCCCTGTCCTACCAGATCCAGGTGGACCTGCCCCAGCGCACCTCCAACCCGCCGCCGCCGCCGAAGGATCCGCCCGAGCCGATCCGACTGCGCATCGATGCGGGTGGCACGGTCACCTGGAACGGCACGCCCATCCCGATGTCCACGCTGCAGTCCGCCCTCGAGGTTGAGGTCGAGCGCGCCGCCGGCGACGTCACCCGCCAGCCCACCGTCGAAATCGAAACCGACATGGACGCCCAGTACGAGGCGCTGGCCAAGGTCCTCTCGCGCACCAAGAACGCGGGCATGGCCAAGATCGCTTTCGTGGAGCCGACCCGCAACTGAGCGGCCGCCTTCCACACCCTGCAGCAACGCCGCCTCCGGGCGGCGTTTTTTTTGCCTGAATGCCGGCCTACCCGGCGCCTCGGTGCGCCTTGCCGGGGCACGGGTCCGGGGCGTACCTAGGAAGCGGGTCCCCGAAGGAGAGCGCCATGGCTTTTGCTTCCGCTGCATCCGTCCGCCCCGCGATCGCCGACATCAATGTCACGCCCCTGGTGGACGTGATGCTGGTGCTGCTGATCATCTTCATGGTCACCACGCCGCTGCTCGACCAGCGGTTCGTGATGCCCCTGCCCCAGAGCCGCATCACTCCCCCGGCACCGCCCACCCAGCTGCGGCTGCAAGTGGAGCCCGGCGACGTGCTGCGCCTGGAGGGCCAGGCCTACGCGCCCGCGGCCCTGCAGGCGGAACTGGCCCGCCGGCAGGCGCAGGAGCCGGGCCTGGTGCTCAAGCTCGTGGTCGATCCGCAGGCCGATTACCAGGGCGCGACCACGGCCCTGGCCGCCGCCGAGCGCGCCGGCGTGGCCAACATCAGCATCGAATAAGGCCGGAGGCGGCGGGGCGCCGGGGCGAAGGCCTCAGCGTCCCGCCGCGATGATCCGCAGATAGGCCTTCACCGTGGCATCGAGGCCGGCGTAGAGCGCCTCGCCGATCAGGGCGTGGCCGATCGACACCTCGAGCACGCCCGGCACGCCGCGCAGGAAGTCGCCCAGGTTGGCCTGGCTCAGGTCGTGGCCGGCGTTGACCCCCAGGCCCAGCGCCCGGGCTTCGGCCGCGGTGCCGGCGCACAGCGCCAGCATGGCCGCGGCGTCGCCGGCGGCGTGGGCTTCGGCATAGGGGCCGGTGTAGAGCTCGATGCGATCGGCGCCCACCCCGGCGGCCAGGTGCAGGTCGGGTGCACCGGCGTCCATGAACAGCGAAACGCGGGCGCCGCAGGCCTTGAGCTCGGCCACCAGCGGCCGCAGCCGCCCGGCATCGCGGGCCAGGTCGAAGCCGTGGTCGGAGGTGATCTGGCCGTCGCCGTCGGGCACCAGGGTGGCCTGTTGCGGGCGGGTTTCGCGCACCAGCTCGAGCAGGCCCGGGTAGTCGCCCCGGGCCGGCGCGAAGGGGTTGCCCTCGATGTTGAACTCGGCCCGCCCGGCCACCAGCCGGGCCAGGTCGCGCACGTCGCCGGGCCGGATGTGGCGCTGGTCCGGGCGCGGGTGCACGGTGATGCCCCCGGCCCCGGCCCGCAGCGCGGCCTCGGCCGCGGCGGTCACGCTGGGTTCGGTGCCGCCGCGGGAATTGCGCAGCACGGCGATCTTGTTGACGTTGACGCTCAGTACGGTCATCCGACCAGCCTACCGCGCCGCCGGCCGCCGGAAAACCTGCGCGGACCCGCGATTCCCCGGCCCGCGTTCAGCCATAATCCGCCCATGCGCCTGCTCCGCCCCTGGCTTGCCCTGCTGCTGCTCGCCCTCTGGGCGCTGTCGGCGACCGCGCTGGCCGACAAGGTGCCGGGCGAACCCCTGCGCCGAAGCTACGACTCCGACCAGACGCGCGCCAAGCCGGGCCACCTCGCGCTGGCCACTTCGCCCGACGGCGAACTCTTCACTGGCAACAACGAAGGCGTCCTGCGCTTCAACGGCATCGACTGGCGACTGACCACGCTGCCGGGCCGTTCACCGGCGCGCGCGCTGGCCACCGGCAGCGACGGCCTGGTCTACGTCGGCGGCTACGACACCTTCGGCCGCCTCGCGCCCGATGGCCAGGGCGGCCTGGTGTACGAAGAGCTGCTCGATGCGGCCGGCCTGCTCGGCGACCAGCGACACCTCGGCTTCGTCTACCAGGTGATCGCCGCCGAAGACGGCATCTGGTTCCGCACCGACGAGCGCCTGTACTTCCTGCCCGGCGAAGGCGGCAAGGCGCGGCACTGGCCGCTCGGCGAGGACGTGCGCAGCTTCTACCTGGTCGACGGACAGCTGCTGGCCCGCATCGAGGGACGGGGCCTCGTGCGTTTCGATCCGCAGCGCGGCAGCTTCGAGCTGCTGCCCGGCGGCGAGGCACTGGCCAACGTACCGCTGCCGGCGGTGCTCAGCCACGAGGACGGGCTGCTGCTGGTGGCACGCGATGGCCTGCACGTGGCAAGCCCGCAGGGGCTGCGCCGCCTCGAGGGTCCCGCCAGCCGCCTGCTCGACGGACGTCGCAGCTACACCGCACGCGAACTCGACGACGGCACCATCGTGGTCGGCACCCTCGATGGCGAACTCATCCGTTTCGACCGCGACCTGGTCGTGCGCGAGAACCTCGACCTCGGCAGCTACGCCGTCATCGAGCTCACCATCGACCGCGAAGGCGGGCTGTGGGTCGCCACCGAGAACGACCTGCTGCGGCTGTCGCTGCCCTCGCGCTGGTCGCTGCTGGGCGACAGCCAGGACATCGCGGGCAATCCGCAGGACTTCGAGTGGCACGACGGCGTGCTCTGGCTGGCCACCAGCCAGGGCATCCAGCGCCTGCAGCCTTCGCAGGATGGCCAGCCGCGCGCGGAGCGCTTGCCCTGGACCGAGTACGAGGGCTATGCGTTGCACTCGACCGACGCCGGCCTGCTGATGGGCGTGCGCGAAGGACTGCTGGTGCTGGAGCCGGGTGAGCGCGAGCCGCGCAGCCTGTTCCGCCATCCGCACCATGGCGTGTACGCGATGCTGCCCTCGACGTTCCGGCCCGATCGCCTCTACGCCCTCTCCGGGCCCAACCTGATGCTGCTCCGGCTCGAAGCGGGCCGCTGGCAGCTGGGCCAGACCATCCCGCTCGAGGGCCTGAGCCTGTCGGGCATCGAGGAGTCGGCCGAAGGCGAGCTTTGGATGGGCGACACCCGTGGCCCCGTGCAGCGCTGGCGCATCGACCTCGATACCGGCGAGGTGCTGGGGCGCCGCAGTTACGACGACGCCCAGGGCCTGGTGGTGAACCGCCAGTTCGGCACCAGCGTGCTGCGCTTCGAGGGAAGCATCCGCGCCACCAGCGGCGACCGCAGCTTCCGCCTCGAAGGCGATGCCTTCGTGCCCGACCTGGCCCCGCCCGCGACCCTGGTCGAGCGCACCAATGAACTGGCGGTGGAAGAAACGCCGCTGGGCGACTACGCCTACACCTCGCGCGAACTGTGGCACCGCGCGCCCGGCGAACAGGAGTGGCGGCCACTGTATCCGGGCGGCCGCGGCCTGGGCGGCTATTCCTACCTGCGCGTGGGCCGCGACGGCGTGCTGCGCATCGCCACCTGGACCGGCCTGCTGCAGTACGACCCGGCCGAATCGCAGGCCGCGACGCAACCGCTGCAGCTGGGCATGGAGCTGGTGACCGCGCGCAACGAGCAGGGCCAGAAGCTCTCGCTCCCCACCCGTACGGATGCCGAGCATCCGGTCACCGTGCCGGCCGGCCACAGCCTGACCCTGCGCTTTGCCATGGTGAGCATGGAAAGCGGTGCCGAGTTCCGCTACCTGCTGCACGGTGTCACGCCGGGCTGGAGCGAGTGGGCCGACCGCGACCTGTTCATCCGCGCCTTGCCCGCCGGCGACTACGCGCTCGAGGTGCAGGCGCGCACCGGCACCGGGCGACAGCCCGCCGCCATGACCTACCGCTTCCGCGTGCTGCCGCGCTGGCACGAGCAGTGGTGGGTCCGCGGCCTGGGCCTGCTGGCGCTGCTGGGCGCCGGCGTGCTGGCGGCGCTGTGGGGCGTGCGCCTGCGCACCGAACGTTTCCTGGCCGACAACCGCCGCCTCGAGGCGCGCATCGCCGAGCGCACGCACGAACTCGAGGATGCGAACCGGCGGCTGGCGGAGATGGCCACCGAGGACGCCCTCACCGGCGTGTCCAACCGCCGCGCGCTGGAGAACGGCCTGCGACGCGAGTGGTACCGCTGCCTCGACCAGCGCCGCCCGCTGAGCGTGCTGATGATCGACGTGGACCACTTCAAGTCCTACAACGACGCCCACGGCCACCTCGAGGGCGACGTGCAGCTGCGCGGCATCGCCCAGCGCCTGGCGCGCGAGCACGACCCGCAGCGCGAGCTGCTGGCGCGCTACGGCGGCGAGGAGTTCGCGCTGCTGCTGCCGGGCGTGCACCTGGCGGAGGCCACGCGCCGCGCCGAAGCCATCCGCCTGGCCATCGCCGCCAGCGATGCCGGCATGACGGTGAGCATCGGCGTCGCCGGCGCCGTGCCGGAAGTGCAGGCCGAGCCCGACAGCCTGCTGCGCCGCGCCGATGCGGCGCTGTACGCCGCCAAGCGCGCCGGCCGCAACCGCGTGGCGACCGATGCCGGCTGAGCGCGGCAAGCGCGGCGCGCCGCGGCCTGAAAAAATATGCCCGGTCTGCTCGCGACCCTTCCAGTGGCGCAAGAAGTGGGAGCGCGACTGGGAAAACGTGCGTTACTGCTCCGATGCCTGCCGGCGCGGCACGCCGCGCGGCGGCGTGCGCCCGGCCTGATCAGGCCTTCTTCACCAGGCCGATAAGCGCGAGCAGGATCACCGCGCCGATGAAGGCGGTGAGGAAGCCGCCGAACTCGCCGCCGATGCTCACGCCGAACTTCGGCAGCAGCCAGCCGCCGAAGAAGGCGCCCAGCACGCCCACCACCATGTTGATGAGCAGCCCGAAGCCGCGGCCCTTCATCACGATGCCAGCCAGCCAGCCGGCCAGGGCGCCGATGAGCAGGAAAATGATCAGGTTCATGTCGCGTCCTCCGTCAGGGATTTTCGGCGCCGTCGCCGCGGGCGGCGGCCTTGCGGGCCTCGGCCTGCTCGCGCAGCTGGCGCAGTTCCTCGGCACTCATGATGTGCGCCGCGTCGCGCGAACTGGAGCTGATGCGGGAATTGAGCCAGCCCAGCAGGAAGGCCACCATCAGGGCCAGCGAGCCGGCCAGCAGCACCAGCACGCCGATGGCGGGCATCGAGCGGTGCATGGCCAGGCCGAGGGAGGCGATCGATCCGAGCAGGTAGAGCCAGTGCATGGGGCACCTCGCGGGTTTGGCCGGAGTTTAGCCCAAGCCGCCGGACTGTCCAGCCGGGCGGCTCAGAGCAGGGGCGAGAGCAGGCGCGCGCAGGCGTCGCCAAGGCGCCGCCAGGCCGGGCCGGGCGGATCGTCGCCCTTCACCTCCCGGCACTGGTGCAGCGTCTGCCCGATCTCGTCCTGCAGGCCGCGCGCCACGCCGGCGTCGTGCAGCGCCACGCTGAGTTCGAAGTTGAGCCGGAAGCTGCGGTGGTCGAAGTTGGCGCTGCCGATGATGCACGAGTCGTCGTCCACCAGCAGCGCCTTGGTGTGCAGCATGCGCGGCTGGTACTCGAACACGCGCACGCCGGCGGCCAGCAGTTCGTCGTAGTAGGAACGCGCCGCGGCGCTGACCAGCAGCGAGTCGCTGCGCGCCGGCAGCACCACCCGCACGTCCAGGCCGCGCAGCGCCGCCGAGGTCAGGGCCATGCGCGCGGCCTCGCCCGGCACGAAGTACGGCGTCACCAGCCAGACGCGGTGGTTGGCCTGGTGGATGGCTTCCACCTTCACCCGGTGGATGGGCTCCCAGGGCGAATCGGGGCCGGCCGGCAGCGCCTGCGCCACCAGCCTGCCCGGCGGCGGTTCGGGCCACAGGCGTGCATCGCGCAGCGCGGTGCCGGTGGCGTAATGCCAGTCCTCCAGGAAGGCCAGCTGCAGCCAGCGCACGATGGCGCCCTCGAGCCGCAGGTGCAGGTCGTGGTAGGCGCGGGGGTTGACCGCCTCGTTCTCTTCGTCGGTGACGTTGATGCCGCCGGTGAAGGCGATCGCGCCGTCGACCACGACGATCTTGCGGTGGTTGCGAAGGTTGATGCGCGGCCGCCACAGCCAGCGCAGCCGCGCCGGATGGAACCACGCCACCTCGGCGCCGGCTTCGAGCAGCGGCGCCAGGAAACCGCGGCGCAGCCGCGACGAGCCCAGCGCGTCGAGCAGCACCCGCACCCGCACGCCATCGCGCGCCCTGGCCGCCAGCGCGTCGCGCACGAGGGTGCCGGTGTGGTCGGGCTCGAAGATGTAGTACTCCACGTGCACGTGGTGGGTGGCGCCGGCGATGGCCTCGAGCAGGGCGTCGAAGGTGGCCGCGCCGCCCACCAGCAGGCGGGCATCCGAGGCCGAGCAGGGCGCGAAGCCGGTGGCCTGCTGCGCCAGCCGCGCCACCGTGGCGGCATCGTCGCTGGCGTGCAGGTCGGGCGGCAGCGCCTCGCCGATGCGGTCGCGCGAGAGGTGCCGGCGCCGGCGCTGGCGCACGATCCGCTGCGGCCCGAGGAAGTGGTAGATCACCAGGCCCACCACCGGCAGCAGGGCCAGCGAGAGCAACCAGCTGAGCGTGGCGATCGGCTCGCGCTTCTGCAGCACGATCCAGCCCGCCAGCACCACGATGTATAGCGCCCAGGTGCCGACCAGCCAGGGCTTGAGCTCGGGCCACCAGGCGCCGGCGTCGATCATGCCGCCGGTTTTCCGAAGATCTGTTCGGCGCGGTTGAACAGCACCCAGCTGGTGGCGATGTACTTGTCGCCGCCTTGCGGTCGGTTGCCGCGGTGGGTGTGGGTGAACGCGGCCGGCGCGATCAGCAGGCTGCCGGTGCGTGGGGCCACCTTGCGCCGCTGGTGGAAGAACTCGGTCTCGCCGGCCTCGAAGCCGTCGTTGAGGTAGATCGTCCACAGCAGGTGCCGGTGCAGCGTGTCGCAGCCCGGGTCGCGCGGGTAGAGCTCGCAATGCCAGTACGGGTAGCCGCCTTCGCCGGCGCGGTAGCGCTGCAGGTTGATGCGGCCGGGCCGGAAGATGGTCTTGATGATGCCGTCGAGCGCGGCGTCGTCGAGCGCGACCACGCCGTCGGCGTCGAGCCGGCGGCGCTGGCCCGGTGCGCCGTGTTCGAGCATCAGCGGCGCGATCAGCGTGTAGGGGTAGCGGCGCACGTACTTCGACAGGCCCGCCAGCACCGCCTGGGTCAACGAAGCCTCGACGTCGCGCCAGGCGTCCTGGCCGCTGATGCTGATGTCGCGGCTGTGCTTGAGCTCGGGAAACAGGCCGCCGCCGACCAGGCCCGGCTGGTCCTGGCCGCTGGCCTCGAAACGCCGGAGCATCGCCGCGCAGGCCTCGGCCGGCACGGCGTCGTGGTAGACCTCGATGAGGTCGTCGGTGGCCATCAGCCGTTGCTGTCGAACTGCTGGTGGTAGCGCACCGCTTCGGCCACCTCGTTGCGCGAGCCCAGGAACACCGGCACGCGCTGGTGCAGGCCGGACGGCTGCACCTCGAGCATGCGCTGGCGGCCGGTGCTGGCGGCGCCGCCGGCCTGCTCGATGATGAAGGCCATCGGGTTGGCCTCGTACATCAGGCGCAGCTTGCCGCCCTTGTCGCGGCACTTGGCGTCGAGCGGATAGCTGAAGATGCCGCCGCGGGTGATGATGCGGTGCACGTCGGCCACCATCGACGCCACCCAGCGCATGTTGAAGTCCTTGCCGCGCGGGCCTTCCCTGCCGGCCAGCAGGTCGCCCACGTAGCGCTGCATCGGGGTTTCCCAGAAGCGCTGGTTGGACATGTTGACGGCGAATTCCCTGGTGTCGGCCGGGATCTGCACGTCGCGCTGGGTGAGCATGAAGCTGCCCACCTCGCGGTCCATCGTGAACACGTGCGTGCCGTGGCCCACCGTCAGCACCAGCTGGGTGCTCGGGCCGTAGGTGGTGTAGCCGGCGCACACCTGCGCCGTGCCCGGCTGCAGGAAGTGCTCGTCGCCCGGCGCGGTGACGCCGTCGGGGCAGCGCAGCACCGAGAAGATGGTGCCGACCGAGATGTTGACGTCGATGTTCGAGCTGCCGTCGAGCGGATCGAACAGCAGCAGGTAGTTGCCGCGCTGGAAGGCGTCGGGGATGGGCTGGCTGTGGTCCATCTCCTCGGAGGCCAGGCCGGCGAGGTGGCCGCCCCAGGCGTTGGCCTCGAGCAGGATGTCGTTGCTGAGCACGTCGAGCTTCTTCTGCGCCTCGCCCTGGATGTTTCCGGTGCCGGCATCGCCCAGCACGCCACCGAGCGCGCCCTTGCCGATGGCGATCGAGATGGACTTGCAGGCGCGGGCCACCACCTCGATCAGCAGGCGCAGGTCGGCGTTGATGCGGCCGGCGTGCTGCTCCTGAATCAGGTAGCGGGTGAGGGAAATCGGCTTCATGGCGCTCCAGCGGGTGGCGACGGACCCGGGCATTGTCCCCGACCCGGCCGGGCTTGCAAGCGCGGGCCCGGTTGGCGCCACAATCGGCCATGACGCCGCTGAACATGGAATCGCTGCCGCTGCTGCCCCTGGGCACGGCCCTGGGCGTGGGCCTGCTGGTGGGCGCGGTGCGCGAGCGCCGCCATCCGGAGCGGCCCACCTCGGCCGGCCTGCGCACCCACGCCCTGGCCGCCCTGGCGGGCACGGTGGCGCTGTGGCTCGATCCGGTGGCCTTCGCGGTGGTGCTCGCCCTGGTGGGCGTGTTCGCAGCCATGAGCTACCGCCAGAGCCAGGCCGAGGACCCGGGCCTGACCGGCGAGATCACCCTCGTGCTCACCTGCCTGCTCGGTGGCCTGGCGGTGGGCCTGCCGCCGCTGGCCGGCGGCCTGGGCGTGGTGGTGGCCGCGCTGGTTTACCTCAAGGCGCCGCTGCACCGGCTGGCGCGCGAGCGGGTGAGCGAAGCCGAGGTGCGCGACGGCCTGGTGCTGCTGGCCTCGGCCCTGGTGGTGCTGCCCTTGGTGCCCGACCGCGCGATCGGCCCCTTCGACGTCTTCAATCCCAAGATGCTGTGGCTGCTGGTGGTGCTGGTGATGGCCATCAGCGCCGCTGGCCACGTCGCCCTGCGCCTGGTCGGCAACCGCTGGGGCATGGCCGTGGCGGGTTTTTTCGCCGGCTATGTCTCGTCCACCGCCGCGGTGGCGGGCTTCGGCCAGCGCGTGCGCGAAACGCCCGGGCTGCGATCGGCCGCCGTGGGCGCCGCGCTGCTGGCCAACCTGGCTTCGGTGAGTCTGTTCGTGCCGGTGCTGCTGGCGGTGTCGCCGGGCCTGCTGCCGCTGCTGGCCGCGGAGCTGGCGGTGGCCTGCGGCGTGCTGCTGGCGGGCGGCCTGCTGGGCCTTCGCCGCGATGGCGACGGCGTGCCGCCGCCCACGTCCGAAAGCCGCATGTTCCGCTTCCGCCACGCCCTCGCCTTCGCGGCCATCATCACCGTGGTGCTGTTCACCGCGGCGGCGCTCAATGCCTGGCTGGGCCCGCGCGGCGCGATGGTGGCCGCGGTGGTGGCGGCCCTGGCCGAGCTGCACGCGGCGGCGGCCACCGTGGCCAAGCTCTGGCAGTCGGGCACCTTCGACGCGCAGCAGGCGCGCTGGGCGGTGGTGGGCCTGCTGGCGGCCAGCTCGCTGGCCAAGACGGTCATCGCCCTCGCCAGCGGCGGCGTGGCCTACGGCTGGCGCGTGGGCCTGGGCCTGGCCACGATGGTCGCGGCCAGCGCCGCCGTAGTACTCCTGCTCTGACTGAATCAACTGAACCAGGTTGATTTTATCCAACCTGGTTCGATTGGTTCAGATGATTCGGAGGGTGATGGCCTTGAGGACGGCGCGGGTGCGGTCGCGGGTGCCGAGTTTGTCGAGGATTTCGGAAACGTAGTTCTTCACCGTGCCTTCCGACAGGAAGACCGCGCGCGCGATCTCCTTGTTCGAATAGCCGCCGGCGATCAGGCGCAGGATCGCCACCTCGCGCTCGCTGAAGGTATCGGTCGGCTCGCTCTGGTCGCGGTAGGCGTAGCGTGCGCGCACCGGATCGGTGGGCACGGGCGCCAGCAGGGTTTCGCCGGCGGCGACGCGGGTGATCGCTTCGACGAGGTCTTCGGGCGAGGCGTCCTTGAGCAGGAAACCCTGGGCCCCGGCTTCGGCCGCGGCCAGCGGCAGGCTTTCGTCGTCGAAGGTGGTCAGCAGCACCACCGGCGTGCGGTCGCCGCGGGCGCGCAGCGCGCGCACCAGGCCGAAGCCGTCGAGGCCGGGCATGCGGATGTCCGAGAGGATCACGTCGGCCGGGGTGTCGGCCAGCGCGTCGAGCAGGGCCTGGCCGTCGCCGGCCTGCGCCACCAGTTCGAGGTCCGGGAAGCCGGCAAGCAGCGCGGTCAGGCCGCTGCGCACCAGGGCCTGGTCGTCGGCCAGCGCCACGCGGATGCGTGCCACGCTCACGCCGCCACCGGCAGCCAGGCCTGCAGGTGCACGCCGCCGGTGTCGGTGCGGCGCACGTCCAGGCCGCCGCCGGCGGCCTCGAGCCGCTCGCGCATGCCGCCCAGGCCGTTGCCGGGCCTGAGCTCGCCGCGGCCGCGGCCATCGTCGCGGATGTCCAGGCGCAGCCCGCCGTCTTCGCGCCGCAGCACCACCCACAGGTTGCCCGCCTGCGAATGCCGCGCGGCATTGGTCAGGCCTTCCTGCACCGTGCGCAGCAGCGCCTCGGCCTGGGCCAGCGAACCCACGCGCGCGTCCTCGTCGATCTGCAGGTGCAGGCGCGGCCGCGGGAAGGGCGAGGCCAGTGCGGTGATCGCCGGCGCGAGCTCGAGGCCCTCGTCGGCGCGCATCTGCTGCACCACGCCGCGGATGTCGGCCAGCAGCTCGTCGGCGAGGCGCGCGCACAGCGCCACCGGCGCCTCGTTCGCGTAGCGCGGGTCGCGCGCCAGCGCGGCGAGGTTGAGCTTGAGCGCGGTGAGCTTGTGCCCGGCCACGTCGTGCAGCTCGCGCGAGAGCCGCAGGCGTTCGCCGTCGCGGGCGCTTTCGGCCAGCAGCGAGCGCGTGGCCAGCAAATCGGCGTTGACCACGGCCAGCTCCGCGCGGGCGCGCTCGGCGCTGATGCCGAACCACGCCGCGGATGCGGCGAAGGCCTGGAAGCAGGCCACCATCAGCACCGCGACGGCCGGCGAGGTGAAGCGCCATACGTAGGCATAGACCAGGTAGAGGCCGAGGTTCACCAGCACCAACAGCGCCGCCGTGGGCCTCGGGGCCCAGGCGTGGATGGCCTGGACGGCGCAGAGGATCAGCAGGATCGGCAGCGTCGAGCTGCGCGCCAGCAGCATCAGCGCAAAGACGAGCGCGTACTGGAGCAGCACCAGCGTGCGCAGGTAGCGGGGCGGCTCCGGCGTCTCCTCGTGGCCCAGCACGGCGGCGAACAGGACCAGGTAAGCCAGGTGCAGCGCGGCCAACCACGACGCCGGCGCCGGCGCGTCGCGCCAGGGCGGCACGCCGGCGCCCAGCACCACCACCTCCCAGCCGATCGCCGCCCAGGTCAGCAGGCCGGCCAGGTTGAGCGGCGTGAAAAGGCGCTTGGCGAAAGAGGTCATGGCGCCAGCTTGGGCCGGCGCCGCGGTCCGCTCAAGGGTCGCGCCGAAGAAAGTGACTTCCGGCACCCGGGTTTGCTGACCGCCGGCACCTGAGCGCGGCGCCGCCGCCCGCGAGACTGGCGCCACGTCACCGGAGAACCCGCCATGGATATCGCCACCCTGCCCCTGGTCCTGCACGTCGCCGCCGGCACAGTGGCCCTGGCCACGTTCTGGACCGCCGGCCTGGTGAAGAAGGGCACGCCCCTGCACCGCCGCGTCGGCCAGGTCTACCTGCTGGCGATGCTCGCCATCGTGCTCACCGGCATCCCGCTGGTGCTGCAGGTGACCGCGCGCGGCCAGCCGGTGGGCGCGCTGTTCCTCACCTACCTGCTGGTGCTGGTGGGCAACGCCAGTTGGTCGGCCTGGCGCGCGATCCGCGACCGTCGCGACCGCGCCGCCTACTTCGGCCCGATGTACTGGTTCGTCGCCGCGCTCACCGCCGGCAGCGGCCTGGCGATCATCGCGCTGGGCCTGCAGACCGGCGCCGTGCTGCTGCAGGTGTTCGGAGGCGTGGGCGTGTTCGCCGGCGTCGGCGCGCTGCGCGGCTGGCGGCGTTCGGCCACCGACCCCCAGTGGTGGCTCAAGGAGCACTACGGCGCGATGATCGGCAACGGCGTGGCCACCCACATCGCCTTCTTCGGCATCGGCCTGCGCGGCCTGCTGCCGGGCGTGGACCCGCAGCTGCTGCAGCACTTCGCCTGGTTCACGCCGCTGGCGGGCTCGCTGGTGGCGGCCTGGTGGCTGGGCCGCAAGTACGGCCGCCCGGTGGCGCCGGGTCAGACGTCGCCGTCGTCGAGCCAGCCTTCGCCCGTGCCGCGGTTGAACACCTGATCGCCCGGCTGCACGCTGCCGGCCGGGAACGAGGGCAGCGTGGCGAGCCGGGCGTAGATCGGCGTGAAGTCCGGCGCGGTCGCTTCCATCAGCTGCTCGTAGCTGTCGATGACGAAATACGTCTTCTGGTAGGTGTCGATGCGGTAGCGCGTGCGCATGATGCGCTCGAGCTCGAAGCCGATGCGGTTGGGCGCGGCCGACTCCAGGCAGTGGATGGACTCGCCCTTGGAGCTGACGATGCCGCTGCCGTAGATGCGCAGGCCGTCGTCCTCGCGGATGAGGCCGAACTCCACCGTGTACCAGTACAGGCGCGTCAGGTTCACCAGCGCCTCGGGACCGATGGCGTGCGCCTTGACGCCGCCGCGGCCGTAGGCGGCCATGTAGTCGGCGAACACCGGGTTCATCAGCAGCGGTACGTGGCCGAACAGGTCGTGGAACAGGTCGGGTTCGCTGAGGTAATCGAGCTGTTCGGGCTTGCGGATCCACCAGGTCACCGGGAAGCGGCGGTTGGCCAGGTGCTCGAAGAAGGTGAGTTCGGGCAGCAGGCCCTCGACGCCGATCAGCTCCCAGCCGGTGGCGTTGCGCAGCGAGCGGTTGAGTTCGTCGAACTTCGGGATGCGGTCGGGCGACATGCCCATCGCTTCCTGCTGGGCCAGGAATTCGCGGCTGGCGCGGCCGGGCAGGATTTCGCGCTGGCGCTTGAACAGCGTGGCCCAGACCTCGTGGTCGGTGGCCGTGTAGTCGCCCCAGGGCTGCTCGACCACGGCCGTGGTGTAGACCGGCACGTAGCCCTTGTCGGTGAGCTGGTGTTCGACGCGCTTGGGCTGTTGCATCCTGGCCTCCGTACCTTGCACACCAGTCTAGCGCCGGGTGGGCGCAATCGGCTTGCGTAGTTGCGCGACATGCCTGAACAGGCGCAACATCATTGCGTCCAGTGACAGAAAGGCCGCAGGAAATGGAGCAAACCCGGCTCGACCGCACCGACCTGGCCATCCTGGGCGAGCTCCAGCGCGAAGGCCGGCTCAGCAATGCCGACCTCGCCGAGCGGGTGAAGCTCTCGCCCTCGGCCTGCCTGCGCCGCGTGCAGCGGCTGGAACAGGCGGGCGTGCTGGCCGGCTACGCGGCGCTGATCGACCCGGCGAAGGTGGGCCTGGGCCTGCAGGCCTTCGTGCGCGTGCAGCTGGCGCGCCACGAGCCCGACGCCGTGGCCACCTTCACCGCCCGCGTGAACCGCTGGGACGAAGTGGTCGCCTGCCACGCGCTCACCGGCGAGATGGACTACCTGCTGCACGTGGTCGTGCAGGATCTGGAGCACTTCTCGCGCTTCCTGCTCGACCACCTGCTCAACGCCAGCGGCGTGGCCGACGTGAACTCCAGCTTCGTGCTGCGCACCGTCAAGCCGCCGCGCGGCCTGCCGCTCGGCCATCTCGCCTGACCCCAGGCCTTTCCCTACGGCGCCGGCTGGCCGAAGGTGCGGCCGAAGAAGTCGCCGTCCTTCCACTTCGGGCGCGCCTCGGCATCGCCCACGCGCCGGCCGATGGCGGCGTTGAGCTTCGCCAGCCGCGTCGCGCTCGGGTAGTGGATCGGCAGCGAGGCTTCGTCGCTGGGCTGGTGGTAGTGGCCGGTGAGGAAATCCTCGTACAGCGCCAGTGCGTCCACGTCCGGCGAGCGCGCCTTGATGCCGGCGTCGAGGTACACGGCCGGGATGCCCTGGCGCACGAAGGCGTACTGGTCCGAGCGCACGAACACCACTTCCTCGGGCTTGGGGTCGGCCGTCAGGCCGATGCCCAGGCCGGCCGCGGCGGCCTGCACGTCGGCTTCGAGCGTGCTGTGCTCGACGCCGATGGGCACCACGTCGGTGACGTCGGCCAGGAACACCGGCATGTCCATGTTGATGTTGGCGACCAGCGGGCCGGCCACGGTCGGGCGCGTGGCGAAATACTCGGCGCCGAGCAGGCCGCGCTCCTCGGCCGTGACCGAAACGAACAGCATCGAGCGCCGCGGCGCCGGCCCGGCCAGCAGCTCGTTGGCGGCCTCGAGCATCACAGCCGTGCCCAGCGCGTTGTCGAAGGCGCCGTTGTAGATGCCGTCGCCATCGACCTCGGCGCCGACGCCCACGTGGTCGAGGTGGGCGGTGAACACCACGTGCTCGGCCGCCAGCGCCGGGTCGCTGCCCGGCAGCAGGCCGACCACGTTGCTGCTTTCGAGCCGCGACAGCGCCGTGGAACCCGAGAGCGTGGCCTGGCCCGGCAGGTCGAAGGCCTTGAGCGTGCCGGACTCGCGGCGCGCGAACACTTCGTCGGCGTCCATCGGCGCGCCCTCGAACAGCTGGCGCGCCGCGTGCACGCCGAGGCTGGCCGTGGCGCGGATCCCCGGGTAGGCGTCGATCGGCGCGCCTTCCTCGTCGAGCAGGCGCATGCCCGGCATCTGCCAGTTGCGCGCGCCGCGCGCCCAGGGGTACTTGGCCTCGTCCACCGGGTTGCCCAGGCTCACCGCGCCCACCGCGCCGCGCGCGGCCAGGGCTTCCATCTTCTGCCGGCCGGAGGCGTGGAATGCGCGCTGGGTGTTGGGGAAGGTCGAGGGCGCGCCGGAGAAATACACCGCGATCTTGCCTGCCACGTCCACGCCGGCGAAATCGTCGTGGCCGAGTTCGGGCGCATGCACGGCCTGGCCGACGAAGACCAGCGGCGCGGTGACGGCATGGGTGCCGGCGTTGAAGTTGATGCCGGGCAGGAAATCGTCCTGGAAAGCGAACGTGATGTCGCCGCCGGCGCGGCGCACCACGAAGGCCGCGCCCTCGCGCTGGCGCCGGCCCTCGAGCAGCGGCACCGTCTGGAAATAGCTGCCGGCGTCACCGGCGGGCTGCAGGCCCAGCGCACGGAATCGGTTGGCGACGTAGAGCGCGGCCAGGTCGTAACCGCGGGTGCCGGCGGCGCGGCCTTCGAGCAGGTCGTCGGCCAGGAAGGCGACGTCGGCCTCGATGCGCCGCTCGCCACCGGCCAGGCCGCCCTGCACATCTGCCCCGGCCTGGGGCGGCGGGACCGCCTCGCGGCCACAGGCCACCAACAGGGACAGGGCAAGCAGGACGACGACGCGCTTCATGGGCAGGCTCCGGACAAGTCCACCGAAGCTAGCAAAGAAAGGGCAAAGAAAGGGGGTCAGGTTCACTTCCGGGGACGCGGCACCGGTGCAACGCGAAGTTCCTGCGCCCGGAAGTGAACCTGACCCCCTTTCTTCAGGACTCCCAGCCGCTCATGGGGTCGGACATCACCAGGTCGCGGCCGGCGTGCTTGGCGGCATACATGGCGCGGTCGGCGCGCTGGAGCAGCTGCGAGAAGTGGCGGTCGGCCGGCGCCAGCACCGCCACGCCGATCGACAGCGTCACGCCCCGGCGCTGGCCGTCGAGCTCGAGCGGCCGTCCCGAAAACGACTCACGGATGCGCTCTGCCGCCGCCGCCGCGCTGGCACCGTCGGTGTTGGGCATCAGCACGATGAACTCCTCGCCGCCCAGGCGTCCCGGCAGGTCCTCGGCGCGCAGCGACTCGCGGATGCGCGCCACCGCCTGCACCAGCGCCAGGTCGCCGGCGGCGTGTCCGAGCTCGTCGTTGATGCGTTTGAAGTGGTCCAGGTCCACCACCAGCAGCGACAGCGGCATGCCATGCCGCCGCGCCCCGGCGATCGCCCGCGTGCCCAGTTCCTCGATCGCGCGCCGGTTGTACACGCCGGTGAGGAAGTCCATGCGCGCCGCGCGCTCGAGCTCGCGCTGGCTGCGTTCGGTGCACAGCAGCAGGAAGCCGAGCGTCGCCACCACCGGCAGGATGCTGCCGACCGCGTAGGTCAGCACCTGCACGTGGGTGAGCTGGAACACCGTCAGCACCTGGCCCGGGTCCACCACCAGCACGCCGGCGCGGTAGGCCATCACCGCCGCCGAGAAGGTGAAGGCGCCGCCGGCCACGTGGCGCAGCGGGCCGGTGGCCTCCGGGCTGCGGTAGACCGTCCAGGCGCTGTAGCCGAGCATCCAGGCCAGGACCAGCGAGATCGTGATCAGCCGCAGGGTCAGGTCGGGCTCCAACAGACCCCACCAGGTGGAGATCGCCACGGCCAATACCACCATCACCGCCAGCAGCAGCGGCCGCACCTGCTGGTGGAAGAAGCGCCGCAGCGCCACCGCGTACGCAGCGAACGCCAGGGCGATGCAGGCATTGGCGCCCACGATGGTCAGCCATTCCGACAGGTGGTCGCGCTGCGTCAGCAGCACGAAGCCGGCCGGCTGCAGCAGGGTGGCGGCCACCCACCAGGTCAGCGCCGGGCGGAACGCCGCCGGCATCGCCCGTGCGACCACGGCCAGCAGCAGGCCCACCAGCAGGGTGAGCACGGCGCCCACCAGAAGCCCCGACCGGATGTCGAACGTCCACTCCATCTGCCTGTTTCGCCCCCTGTGGCGACGGCCTGGTTTTCCCCAGCCTTTCACTGCAACCACGCGCGCGCAAGCGCCATGGGGACAAGAACGGGGTCGGGTTCACTTTCGTGAAACCGGAAGTGAACCTGACCCCGTTTTTTTAGTCGTCGGTGGGGCGGCGGAAGGGGAGGACGGTGCCGCGGGGTTCCGGCGGGAGCTCCCAGAGCACGGGCACGTCGTCGGGGCGGGGCATGGCGAATTCGCCGTCGTCGTCGCCGGGCAGGGGCTCGTCTTCCTCGTCTTCCCAGCTGTAGCGCTTGCGGGGCGGCTCCGGGTCGGCCCGGCGCCAGATGAAGGCCGCCAGGATGCCCGCCAGGGCGCCGCCCAGGTGGTATTCCCAGGACACGCCGGGCTCGCGCGGCAGCACCGTCAGCACCATGCCGCCGTAGAAGAAGAAGGCGATCAGCGCCGCGGCGATGGCGGCCTTGTCCCGGCGCAGCAGGCCCAGGAACAGCAGCAGGAACATCAGCCCGTGGGTGAGGCCGCTGGCGCCGATGTGGAACGAGGGCCGGCCGATCAGCCAGGTGACCAGGCCCGACACCAGCCACAGCACCGGCAGCGCCCGCAGCGCGGCGCGCGGATACACCGTGCCCAGCAGGGTGCCCAGGATCAGCAGCGCCACCGAATTGGCCAGCCAGTGCCCGGCCGAGCCGTGCAGCAGCGGCGCGGTGACGATGCCCACCAGGCCGGCCGGCTCGAGCGGCACCAGCGCCAGGAAGCGCATCTCACCCAGCCAGGCCCCGGCGTGGAAGATCGCGCCGAGCAGGGCCACGAACGCCATCGAGGCCAGCAGGGCCCGGCGGAAGTGGCCGCGCACGGCCTCGGCGTGTTGCAGGCGGTCGCTGTCCATCAACCCGAGGTGGGGGCCGGGGCCCGCCGCGTCAAGGCCCGGCTCAGGCGCCGGGCAGCACGTCCTTGGGCGGGCGCGGCTTCACCCACAGGCTCATCACCATCGAGGTGGCGATGGTCGCGGCCACCACGCCCAGCGAGATCGCCACCGGGATCTTGTAGATGTCCACCAGCAGCATCTTGGCGCCGATGAAGATCAGCACCAGCGCCAGGCCATAGGCCAGCAGGTGGAACTTCTCGGCCGCGCCGGCCAGCAGGAAGTAAAGCGCGCGCAGGCCCAGCACCGCGAACACGTTCGAGGTGAGCACGATGAACGGGTCGGTGGTGATGGCGAAGATGGCCGGGATCGAATCGACGGCGAAGATCACGTCGGTCACCGCGATCATCACCAGCACGATGAACAGCGGCGTGTACTTGCGTCGCTTGCCCTGGCCGATCCACAGCGCTTCGCCGTGGTAGCGGCGCACCATCGGGAAGCGCCCCGTCAGCCAGCGCAGCACGGGGTTCTTGTCCATGTCCGGCTCCTGGCCGGCCGCCCAGAGCATCTTGGCGCCGGTGACCAGCAGGAACACGCCGAAAATGTAGAGGATCCAGTGGAACTGCGCGATCAGCGCCGCGCCCACGAAGATCAGGATGCCGCGCAGCACGATCGCGCCGAGCACGCCGAGAATGAGCACCCGCTGCTGCGACTGCGCCGGCACCGCGAAATAGGTGAACAGCATCAGGAAGACGAAGATGTTGTCGACCGCCAGCGCCTTCTCCACCAGGTAGCCGGTGAGGAACTCGAGCGCGATGCGGTTGGCTTCCTCGCCCGGCAGGCGCTCGGACAGGTACCACCACAGGCCGAGGTTGAAGACCATCGCCAGCGCGATCCAGGCCAGCGACCAGATCACCGCCTCGCGGGTGCTGACCTTGTGCGGGCCGTTCTGGCGAAGGACGAGCAGGTCGACCGCGAGCGCGGCGACGACGAGGACCGCGAACGCGGTCCACATGAGCGGGGTGCCGATGGTTTCCAAGGAGATCTCCGGTGCGGGCCTGTCGTCCGCCACGCAACGCGCTCCCCGGAAGGAGCGTGGCGGGCGGGCGAAGGTCTTGCTCGCAGGCGAGGCCTGCCTGCCGGACCGGGGACCTGGACAGGTGCCAGGGCCCGTGATGACGATCTCGGCAGCGGGAGCTACTCCCCTTCGGGGGGCAGAGTCTGCCACGAATCCTTACCTTGACGTCAATCACGCCCGCCCCGGACGGCCTCGGGTTAGGCTAGCCCGGTTGGGCCGGAAGGCCGCGGGATCCGGGGCGGGCATGGAGCTGGACGTCAGGTCGGTGATGCTGGTGGGGGTGCTGCTGAGCATCCTCACGGTGGTCCTGCTTGCGCAGGCCGGCCAGGCCTTTCCGGTCGAACGCCGGCGCCTCCTGCGGATCTGGACGGTGGGCCTGCTGCTGCAGCCGGTGGCCTGGGCCCTGCTGGCCACGCGCGGCCTGGTCAGCGACGCCCTGTCGATTTCCCTGGGCAATGGCCTGCTGCTGCTGGGTTTCGCCGAGATGGCCCGGGCCGTGCGTGGCTTCCAGGGCCTGCCCGAGCGGCGCCTGGCCTACTGGACGCTGGTGTCGCTGGTGGTGGTGGCCCTGATGGTCTTCGCCGAAGGCTGGCCGCACTACAGCGCGCGCGTGCTGGTCAATTCCAGCTGCGCCGCGATCCTCCTGGCTTCGATCGCCCTGGCCTTGTCGCGTGACTACACCCGCCGGGGGTTCACCGCGGCCCGCCTCACGGGCGCCTTCGCCGGGCTGGGCGTGCTGATCGCGCTGTGGCGTTTCGCCGAGCACTCGCTCGATCCGCGCGCCACAGGCAGCCTCTACGATGCCGGCGCCAGCGACATCGCCGTCTTCAGCTACGCCTGCGTCGGCGTCACCTTCCTGAGCCTGGGATTCGTGCTGATGCACACCGAGCGCGCCTACGAGGACCTTCGCCGGCTGGCGTCGCTCGACCCGCTCACCGGCGTCCTGGCGCGCAGCGGCCTGGCCGAACAGGGCCACCGGCTGATGTCCGAGTCGCGGCGCTACCAGCGGCCGCTGTCGATGCTGCTGATGGACATGGACCAGTTCAAGCAGGTCAACGACAGCCTGGGCCACGCCGCCGGCGACACCGTGCTGCGGCACCTGGCCGAACGCGCCCGCCGCGTGCTGCGCGGCGAGGACGTGCTGGGCCGGCTGGGCGGCGACGAGTTCGTGGCCCTGTTGCCCAGCACCGACGCGGCCGGCGCCCGGGTGGTGGCCGAGCGCCTGCGCGATGCCTTGCACGAGGCGCATGCGCGCTACCGTGGCGAGGAGGTGCCCGTGGACCTGTCGATCGGCGTGGCCGAAGCCCGTGCCGAAGACTCCTTCGACGCCCTCCTGCAGCGCGCCGACCAGGCCATGTACGGGGCCAAGCGCGCCGGCGGCAACCGGGTGGAACTGGCCCCGGCGGGCTGAAAACCCGGCGGCACCGGGCCGGCGCCGGTAGAATGGCGCGATGAACAGCCCCGCCCTGCCCGTCGTCCGGCTCAAGATCGAGCGCCGCTCCAACCACCCCTGGATCTTCCAGAAGATGGTGGAAAAGCCCGAGGCCAAGCCGCGCCCGGGCGCGGTGGTGGACATCGTCGACAACACCGGCAGCTGGGTCGGCCGCGGCTTCTACAACGGCCACTCGCGCATCGCCCTGCGCGTGCTCACCGAGGACCGCCACGAGGCCATCGACGAAGCCTTCTTCCTGCGCAAGATCGCCGACGCGGTCGCCCTGCGCCGCGAGGTGCTGCGCCTGGATGAGCACACCGACGCCTGGCGCGTGGTGCACTCCGAGGGCGACGGCCTCTCGGGCCTGGTGGTCGACCGCTACGGCGACCTGCTGGTGGTGGAGTTCTTCTCGGCCGGCGCCTTCCGCCACCGGGAGTGGATCTACGCCGCGTTGCGCGAGCAGTTCCCGGGCTGCCGCTTCTACAGCTTCGCCGAGGAGCACGTACAGAAGCAGGAGAGCTTCGACTTCCGCGCGCCGCCGGCGCCGGAGCCGAGCATCGTCACCGAGAACGGCCTGAAGTTCCGCGCCACGCCCGGCAGCGGCCACAAGACCGGCTTCTTCGCCGACCAGCGCGACAACCGCGAGTTCCTCTCGCGCTTCACCGCCGGCAAGCGCGTGCTCGACATCTGCTGCAACTCGGGCGGCTTCGCCATCTATGCCAAGGCCCGCGGCGGCGCCGACGAGGTCACCGGCATCGACCTGGACGAGGAAATCCTCGAGGTCGCCGAAAAGAACGCGCGCCTGAACCACGCCAAGGTGAAGTTCACCCAGGCCGACCTCTTCCCCTACCTGCGCGACGCCCAGCAGCGCGGCGAGCAGTGGGACGTGGTGATCCTCGACCCGGCCAAGCTCACCCGCGACCGCGACCAGGTGATCCCGGCGCTGAAGAAGTACAACGACATGAACAAGCTGGCCATGCAGGTGGTCCGCCCCGGCGGCATCCTGCTCACCTGTTCGTGCACCGGCCTGGTCAGCGAGGAGGAGTTCCTCGACATGGTGCGCCGCGCGGCGTTCTACGCCGGCCGCACCGTGCAGGTGCTGAAGGTGGCCGGCGCCGGCGGCGACCATCCGTTCATGGCGCACGTCAAGGAAAGCCGTTACCTGAAGGCCGTGTTCTGCCGCGTGATGTAAGCGTTCGCGCCGCGCACACGCCCGGCGCGCGCCAATGACCGCCATGCCCGACACGCTCGACGACGTCTTCGCCCACGCCTGGGCCCGCCTGCGCGCGGGCGTCTTCGGCCGCCACGACCCCTTCCACCAGGGCGTGCTGGCCAACACCAGCGACGAGGGCCCGCAGGCGCGCTACGTGGTGCTGCGCGCCGCCGACGCCGCCACCGGCACCCTGGCCTTCCACACCGACCGGCGCAGCCCGAAGTTCGCGGCCCTGGCCGCCGACCCGCGCCTGGCCTGGGTGTTCTTCGGCCACGGCGAACAGCTGCGCATCGAGGGCCGCGTGCGCCTGCACCACGACGACGACGCGGCCCGCGCCACCTGGGCCGCGATGCGCCCGCTGGCGCGCCGCACCTATGCCGTGCCGCTGCCGCCGGGCACGTCGGTGGACGCGCCGGAAGACGCCGGCCTGCCGGGCCTGGGCACGCCGGCCGACCCGGCCGCGCTCGAGGCCGCGCGCGTGCACTTCGTGCTGGCCCGGGTCGAGGCCACGCGCCTGGACTGGCTGTCGCTGGCCGCCAGCGGCCACCGCCGCGCCCGTTTCGAGCGCGGCCACGACGGCTGGCAGGGCCGCTGGCTGGCGCCGTAGCGCGCGCCGGCATCGGCTAGACTGCGCCACCCGCTCCGCAGGACCGCCGCCCTTGGCAGCCCCCGATCCCGCCGCGCCCACCGTGCGCCGCGCCGCCCTGGCCTTCATCTTCGTCACCGTGCTGGTGGACGTGATGGCCTTCGGCCTGATCATCCCGGTGCTGCCGCACCTGCTCAAGAAGGTGACGGGCGGCGAGATCGCCGACGCCACGCTCTGGCACGGCCTGTTCGCCACCGGCTTCATGGCCATGCAGTTCCTGGCGCAGCCCATCCAGGGCGCGCTCTCGGACCGCTTCGGGCGCCGCCCGGTGATCCTGATCTCCAACGCCGGCCTGGCCATCGACTTCCTGATCATGGCGCTGGCCGAGACGCTGCCGCTGCTGTTCATCGCGCGCCTGCTTTCGGGCGCCACCTCGGCGAGCTTCAGCACGGCCAACGCCTACATCGCCGACGTGACGCCGCCGGAAAAACGCGCGGCGGCCTTCGGGCGCCTGGGCATGGCCTTCGGCATCGGCTTCACCGTCTCGCCGGTGATGGGTGCCTGGCTGGGCGCGGTGGACCTGCACCTGCCGTTCTGGGTGGCCGCGGGCCTGTGCGCCGCGAATTTCTGCTACGGCTTCTTCGTGCTGCCCGAGTCGCTGCCGCCCGAGCGGCGCTCGCCCTTCGAATGGCGCCGCGCCAACCCGCTGGGTTCGCTGCGCATGCTGCGCGCCCACCCCGAGTTGTTCGCGCTGGCCGGCGTGAGCTTCCTGATGGCGCTGGCGCACCTGGTCTACCCCACCACCTTCGTGCTATACGCCGACTACCGCTTCGGCTGGGGCCTGGAGATGGTCGGCTGGACGCTGCTGATCGTCGGCGTGCTGACGGTGATCGTGCAGGGTGGCCTGGTGGGCCGCATCGCCCGCACTTTCGGTGACCGCCGCACGGTGCTGATCGGCGCCGTCGCGGGCACGCTCGGCTTCGCGATGTACGCGCTCGCGCCCACGGGCTACTGGTTCTGGGCGGCGATGCCGGTGGCGGCGCTGTGGGCCGTGGCCAACCCGGCGGTGCAGTCGCTGATGACCTCGCGCGTCTCGCCGCAGGAGCAGGGTCGCCTGCAGGGCGCCATCGGCAGCCTCAATTCCATCGCCGGCATCATCGGCCCGACGATGTTCACCCAGACCCTGGCCTTCGTCGCCGCCAACGAGGTGCGCGGCCCGCTGGCCGGTGCCAGCTTCTGGCTGGCGGCACTGATGGTGGCGCTGGGCGGCCTGCTGGCCTGGCGCGCCACCACCACGCGGCCCTGACGCCCCCCGGGGTTAGGATGGCGTCCTGAACCCAGGAGCCCCTGCATGAGCAATCCCGTTTCCAAGGCCGAGGCCGAGGATGCCGTCCGCACCCTGCTGCGCTGGGCCGGCGAGGATCCTTCGCGCGAGGGCCTGCTCGACACGCCGCGGCGCGTGGTGGAGGCCTACGGCGACTGGTTCGCCGGCTACCGCCAGGACCCGCGCGACTACCTGGCGCGCACCTTCGAGGAAGTCGAGGGTTACGACGAGCTGATCGTGCTGCGCGACATCGAGTTCGAGTCGCACTGCGAGCACCACATGGCGCCGATCATCGGCAAGGCGCACATCGGCTACCTGCCGGCCGGCAAGGTGGTGGGCATCAGCAAGCTCGCGCGCGTGGTCGAGGCGTACGCGCGCCGCTTCCAGGTGCAGGAGAAGATGACCGCGCAGATCGCCCGCTGCATCCAGGACGTGCTGCAGCCGCGCGGCGTGGGCGTGGTGGTCGAGGGCGCGCACGAGTGCATGACCACGCGCGGCATCCACAAGCGCGGCGTGAGCATGGTCACTTCGAAGATGCTGGGCAGTTTCCGCGAGGATGCGCGCACGCGCGCCGAGTTCCTGCGCTTCATCGACGTCGGCCCGGGGCGCTGAGCCCGGGCCGCTGGCGCCCGCCCGCCGGACGCCTATAATCGGGCTCGATGAGCGACCCCCGCGCCCACGTCCAAGCCCTCCGCGAGGCCATCCTGGCCGATCCGCCCGCGCAGGCGGGGCAATGGCTGGTGCTGCTCGACTCGCTCGAGAAGGCCGTGGCGGCCCTGGCCGCCAGCCGCGAGCGCCTGCAGCAGGACGTGGAAGACGCCGAGCACGCCCGCGATGCCGCCAACCTGGCGCGCATGAAGGTGATGGGCCAGCTCAACACCCTGCAAAAATCCCTGGCGGCGGCCGTGCCCCAGGTGGCGGCCAGCGCCGACGCGCAGAGCGACGCCCAGCGGCGCATCGAATGGCTGCTCAGCCACGGCGGTGTCGACGCCGGCGCGGCCGAGGCGGCCAAGACCGCCGAGATGGAAGCGCCCATGCCGGGCCGCGCGGTGCTCGAGGCCGTGATCGCCGGCGAGCGCAAGTTCACCAAGGCACAGCTCGAGTTCACCATCGCCGAAGCCATGGTGCTCACCGGCTGGCAGATGACGCCGCTCGAGCTCACCGAAAAGGGCGAGCCCTGGCTGGCCCGGCTGGTACTCGACAACCAGGCGGCGTCGGTTTGATCGACCGCCTGCGCGAGCGCTCGCCGCGGGGGCACATCGCGCGGCAGGGGCTGCTGGCGCTGGGGCTGGCGGGGCTGCTGGTGCTGGCCGCGTTCATCACGACCGCGTGGCTCGTGGAGCAGTCCGGGTTCGAGCACGCCACCCTGCTGGTCTTGCCGGTGGGCTTGCTCGGCGGCCTGGCCTGGTGGGTTCCGCTGGGGCGCCCGCGTTGTCCGGGCTGCGGCTATCGCTTCACCCGCTTCCTGCAGTACGCCGCGATACTCGAGAAGAAGCCCCGGCACCGGCTGCGGTATTGCCCGCACTGCGGCGTCGACCTTGGCCCCGAGGGAGACGGCGCATGAGCCTGCGCGAGCACCTGCGGCGGCGCGCGCGAGGTGCGTGGTTGATCCAGCTGGCGGCGTTCGCCGCCATCGTGCTCGTGCTGGCGATGGTGCCGCCGGGCAGCCGCCCGGGCCTCGTTTTCGGGGCGGCCATGCTTTTCCTCATTGCGTTCGCCTTCGCCCAGGCGCGCATAGCCTGCACGCGCTGCGGCAATGCGCTGGGCACCGTCGTCCCGCCCTGGCGCCTGCACCGCGGCCAACCCGCCAAGCGCATCCACCACTGCCCGTATTGCGGCGTTTCCCTCGACGAACCGGCCCGGGCGCCCTGAACCTGAACGACAACTCCGGCCGCGCTGGGAATGGCGACCGGACCGGCGCATCCTTGGTCGGGCAAGCCACCCACCCCCGAGGAGGAATGCCATGAAGAACAAGACCCACCACGTGCTGCTGGCCACCGCCGTTTCCGTCGCCCTGCTCGCGGGCTGCCAGACCACCGGCGGCTATTCGTCGGCGCCGCGCGACGACGAGCAGGCCGAGCGCGAAGGCATGAGCCGCACCCAGAAGGGCGCGATCATCGGCGCCACCATCGGCGCGGTCGCCGGCCTGCTCAGCGGCGACGATGCGACCGAGCGGCGCCAGCGCGCCCTGGTCGGCGCCGGCGTCGGCGGCCTGGCCGGCGGCGCCATCGGCCGCTACCAGGACAACCAGGAGCGGGCGCTGCGCGAGCGCATGGCCGGCACCGGCGTGGACGTCGTGCGCGACGGCGACAACATCACGCTCGACATGCCCGAGGCGATCACCTTCGCCTTCAACTCCAGCACGCTCAACCAGCGCGCCTACGGCGTGCTCGACCGCGTGGCCGACACCCTGCGCGAGTACGACCAGACCCTGATCGAGGTCGCCGGCCACACCGACAGCATCGGCAGCGAGGCCTACAACCAGCGCCTGTCCGAGCAGCGCGCCCAGGCGGTGGCGAACTACCTGATCAGCCGCGGCATCAGCGGCCAGCGCCTGATGGTGTTCGGCGCCGGCGAGATGCACCCGGTGGCCAGCAACGAAACCGAGGCCGGCCGCGCCGAGAACCGCCGCGTCGAACTCACCATCGTCCCCATCCGCCAGCGCTGACGCTCCAAGAAACGGGGTCAGGTTCACTTCCCGCGCATCGCGGGAAGTGAACCTGACCCCGTTTCTTTGCCCGGCCATGCCCTAGAATCGGCGGCAGCGCGGCGCGGGGAGGTGCCTGGGATGTACCTGAAGAAGTTCTTCGGCGAGGTCACCAGCCCGCACCCCTGCGTGAACTGCCGCGGCGACGAGACGCTCGGTTTCGGCGTGCGCATGGCCTTCCAGCCCATCCTCGACGTGGCCAGCCGCAGCATCTTCGCCTACGAGGCGCTGGTGCGCGGCGAGAACGGCGAAAGCGCCGCCGAGATCATCGCGCGCGTGCCGCCCGAGCTGCTCTACCGCTTCGACCAGACCTGCCGCGTGGCCGCCATCGACACCGCCGCGCGCCTGGGCATGAAGACGCGGCTGTCGATCAACTTCGCGCCCAACGCCGTGTACGAACCGGCCACCTGCATCCGGCTGACGCTTGCCGCGGCCGAGCGCTGCGGCTTCGACCCGCGCCAGCTGATCTTCGAGGTCACCGAATCGGAGAAGATCCGCGACGTGCCGCACGTGGTGCGCATCATCAAGGACTACCAGGGACGCGGCTTCCTGACCGCCATCGACGACTTCGGCGCCGGCTACGCCGGCCTGAACCTGCTGGCCGAGTTCCAGCCCGACGTGGTCAAGCTCGACATGGCGCTGATCCGCGGCCTCGACGGCGACCGCGTGCGCCGCTCGATCACCAGCGGCATCGTCGCCACCTGCCGCTCGCTGGGCTGCGAGGTGCTGGCCGAAGGCGTGGAAACCCTCGGCGAATTCCGCGAACTGCGCGACATGGGCATCAGCCGCTTCCAGGGCTTCCTGTTCGCCAGGCCCGCCCTCGAAGCCCTGCCCGTCGTGGACCCGGCCCTCTGGGACCAGCTCGACGCCGCCGGCCAAGCCTGAAAGAAACGGGGTCAGGTTCACTTCCATGCTCAAGCTGGAAGTGAACCTGACCCCGTTTCTTCGTTACTCCGACGCGTGGATCGGGAGCCACTGCCCGGCCGTGTTGGCGCGGCTGGCGCGTCCGTACATGAGTTCGGCCACCGCCGGCGGCGCGAAGTAGCGGCCCGGATGCACGGCCTGGACGAAGTAGTGCACCTCATGTCGGCCTGGCGGCAGGGCCTCGGCATAGAGCCGCACCTCGTTGGTTCCGGTCTGCCGCTCCCCGAACCAGCTGCTGCCCGGGTCGGCCAGCGCCTGCACGTTGGCACCGGCGACACCGCGCAAGCCGACGTCACGCGTCACGAAGCCGCCCGGCACCGGGTCGGTGAGCGCCACGAAATGGCGCATCGCCGGCACCTGCACGACGAGCGTCACCCGCACCCAATCGCCCTGCCGCGGAACGCTTTCGCCCAGGCCCACCCAGCGACCGCCGCGCAACACCGCGTAGCGCCGCTGCAGCGACAGGCCGACGCCGCTGGCCTCCACCTGCGCCTGGTCCTGGCGATAGCGCAGCCGGGCGATGTAGTTGAGCGTTGCATCGGCCTCGCCGACGGGAGCGATGTCGAGCGGGTCGGCGCTTGCGGGCGCTTCGAAGCGCACCACGCGCTGCTGGCCATCCACCGAGAGCCTTGCCTGCGACGGGCCGTGCGCAACCTGCAGTTCGGTAGGCACGACCCCGCCCGCCAGCGCCGAATCGATCGCGCGCAGCGCCATCAGGCAGCGCAGGCTGGCCTGCGTGTCGAGGCTGGCGGTGCCGCCCGAGTAAAGGTCCTGCAGCCCGCGCAGCAAGGCCTGCCGCCGCGGCAGGCGGGCCGGCGTGCGGTCGAGCATCCAAAGCGTGGCCGTGACCGCACACTGGTCGCGAAGGCCCGACCCCATGGCCCAGCCCTCGTCGTGGCTCGATTCGATCACCCGGCGCAGGCCGCGGTCACGCCCGGCCTCGGCCAGGCGTGCCAGTCCCTCGTCAAGTCGCGCCTCGGAACCGGGCGCGCCCGCCAGGGCCTGCACCAGCTCGCTGCGGGCGTGCCAGCCGAGGGAGTCCCAGGACTGCCACAGCCGTTCCAGGGCCCTGGCGTTCGGAACGCGGCCTTCACCGGCCTGGGCCGCCACGGCCACCGCGAGCGCTTCGAGGTCCTGGCGCGTCGGCTTCTTGATTCGCCGTTCAACCTGGCGGTCGACGCGTTCGCGCAGGGGCTCGATGAGCTCCGCCGGCACCGGCTGGCCCAGGCGCTCGAGCCAGCCCAGCTGGCGCAGCGTGTGCGCGTCGAGCAGCGCGGTGGCGTCGCCGGCATTCCAGCGGGGCGTGAAGAAGTGGAAGCCACTGTCCTCGTCCCGGAACGAGTACGCACTGCCCAGCGCTTCGTCCACGACGGCCTGGGCCTCGGGCCAGTCCGCGCGGTCCGCCGCGTCCTGCAGCGCGATCGCGGCGCCAACGGCCCGGCTCAGCGTTTGCTCCCAGCAGCGGTGCGGATAGTCGCGAAGTTCGTGCAGCCAGGCGGCGCGCCAGCCGGCCGTGCCGGCATGCACCTGCAGGTCGAGCCTGGGCTCGCTGGCGCCGGGCGGCAAGGCCGGCAAGCGCAGCGAGACCGGTGACGCCAGCCAGCCGGCCTGCGGCAGCGTCACTTCGGCCGACCGCGACTGCACCGGCACTATCGAGGAGATAGCGTCGTTGCCACCGGGCGAATCGGCTCGCGCGAGCAGGTCGAGCACGCCCTGCCGGCCCGGAACCAGCGGCAGCCGTTGTCCGCGACGGGCAAAGGGCGCGACGACGCCTTCGCTGTCGAGCACGCGCGATGCCGCGGCGCCTTCGATCGTGGTGCGCATCGCCACCGGCATCGGCGCCGCGGTCGCATTGCGCGCGGTCACCGAACCCTGGGCCCGGTCGCCCTCGAACAGGCGGGATGGCAGGCCAAAGCGAAGCTCCACGGGCAGCGATGCGGTGACCGTCGCCTCGGAGAAATCGAAGGCGTCGCCGTCGTCGCCGCTCCAGGCCAGCACCCGCCAGCGGGTGAGGTTGTCGGGCAGCCGAAGCTCCAGCGTGTGCGACTCGCCGGGCGCCAGTTCAAGGCCTGCGTTCCAGTACGCGGCGTCCGGGAAATCACGACGCACGCGCGGACCGGCGCGGCCGGGCGGCGTGCCTGGCGGCGCCGGCAGCACCTCGCCGGCGGGCATGTCGGGAAAAACCTCCGACAGCTTGATGCGGCTGCCGGTAACTTGGATCGAATCGAGGGAGTCCATTGGGGACGGGTCGCCGAAGACGACGGGGGGCTCCTGTTCGGCGAGCCAGTCCGGCACATGGCGCCAGTCCCGCAGTCCGTGCCAGCGGCCGACCGACCAGTCAGAGAGGCTGCCGAGGAACCTTGCATTGCCCGGCGCCAGCCGCGGGTGCAGTTCGGCCATCTGCTGGTGCACGGCATCGTCCACCACCGCCACCACCACCAGGCGGGGGCGGCTGCCGTCGTTGCGCAGCGTCACGCGCAGGGTCTCGCCGGGCGCGAGGCTATCGTCGTCGATGGCCAGGGTCACGCCCGGCGACGGGGTACGCGGCACCTCCAGCTCCACCGCGGCATCCAGCGCCGGCGCCTCCAGGCCGGCCTGCGCCGACGCGAGCACGGGCCGCAGCATGACCCGCAGCGTAGCGCCCGGCGCGAGGCTGGCGTCGAGCGCGAGCTCGAACTCTTCGGCAGGACCCACGGTCCGGCTCCAGTGCCGGATGACGCGCTCGTGCTCGAGCACGAACAAGGCCTGGGCGCGTGCGTGCGGCTGATGTAGCCGCAGGCGTGCCGGCGCGCTGCCATCCGCGGGCTGCAGCAGTTCGAAGCGGGCCTTCGGTCCGTCGTCCGCAAGCGGCGGCGCATTGCCGAACCACAGGTTGATCGACGTGCTTGCCGCGTCTCCCGACTCGGCCACCAGGCGGTAGTAACCCGGCGCCGGCGGCGCAAGCGCGCAGTCGGAAGGCTGGCCCGCACGCAACGTGCAGCGGCCCAACACTTCCGGGACATCCTCGTCCTCCCCGGGGCCTGCGTGCTCGAGCCTGACCTGCACACTCTCGGCCGGCGCGGGCACGCCGTCGTAGCCAACCACCACGGCTTCCAGCCGCGGGGTTTCGCCCAGCGCCAGCCAGGTTCGTTCGCTGCGCAGGCCGACGTAGCGGGCATGCGCGGCCACCGGGACCTGCAGGCTGGGGCTGACGATCGCCGGCTGCCCGTCGTCGCCACCCACCAGGGCGTTCACCCTCAGGCGCGCGAAGGGCAAGGGCCTGGCGAAACCTTCCTCCTCGGGATCGACCAGTTGCGCAGGCACGCGCGCCTCCAGCGTGGCCCTTCCTTTCCCATCGAGCGAGGCTTGCGAGGGCGAGCGCCCGAACAGGCTGATCTCGGAACCCTCGTCGTGCGCCGACGCGAACACGAAGCGTGCGAAGGCCGGGTGCGCCTGCGCGAAGCCCATCGGCTCGAGCCAGGCGCTTATCTGCAGCCGCGCGCCGGCGGCCGGGCCACCCGAGTAGAAGCCGCCTTCGATCGACACCGGCAAGGCATCACCCGGCCTCAGCACCTGCTGGGGCCCATCGACCTTTGCCCAGAGCGCCTGGGCCTGGAATCGCCGGACCTGGAAGCAGGCACCGCTTTCGCCATCGAGCTGGTCGTCATCGCGGTCCAGCACATCGATGCAGTATTCGTCGTCGGTGGCTGCGGCCGGCAGGCGGATCTCGCCAGACACGCTGCCGAACTCGTCCGGCGTGGCCTCCCAGCGGCTCACCACGTCGCCCCAGGCCGAGCCCAGGGCGAAGGACCGGGGCTGCGGCGTCGACGGCACCAGGCGGTTGAGCTTGCGCTCGCGCAGCCAGAGGCGGTACTGCACCACGTCGCCGGGCCGGTACAGCAGGCGCGAGGTGACGCCGAAACGCGGCTGCCCGAGCCGGTAAGCGTCCTCGTCGGAATCGCGCGGATCGAGCGGCGTAGCCAGGTCCAGGCCGGTCTCCGGCATCACCGGCAGCACCGACACCTGGCCGGCATGGCGCGCGCGGAGCATCAGCAGCGGTTCGTTCGCACCCTCCGGCAGTTCCAGTTGCGCCGTACCGTCGGCCGCGGTGATGCCCGTCGCGAGCACGCGCTCGCGGCCTTGGCGGTCGAGGCCCAGCACCTCGACCCGGGCACCGGCCAGCGGCGCCGCATTTCCCCAGGCCGTCGCCCAGGCCAACAGTTGGCGCTCATGGCGATGGACAAGCAGGTCGAAGGCCGGCCGAACCGTGGCGCGCCCGTTGCCCGCGCCGCCGCCGCCGAGCGACAAGCCACCGTTTCGAAGCACGCCCCAGGTTGGCCCGGGTGCGCCCGCGTCGCCCCAGGTTTCCGCCGGTGCGGTGGGTTCGAGGGTTCGTTCGAGGTATCGGGTGCGCCGACCGATGCTCAGTTCGCGCCAAACCGTGCCTGTCGCGAGGTTGCGACCCTCCACGGTCACGGGCTCCCGCTGGCCCGGGAGCGCCACCTGCACTCCGGGCGATACCCGGGTTCGCGCCGGAAAGGATTCGAAGGTGATCGCGAGTGGCTCGGCGGGCTGCAGCGGCATGCCCGCCGTGTCATCCAGCCCGGCGGGAAGCGCGAGCGAGAGTTTGCGGCCCGCCGCGCGGCTGCTCAGGCGTACGGCATGCAGCGGCGACTGGTGCGCGACCGCGGCGCGGCAGTGCCAGCCGCAATCGCGCGGCTCATCGTCCAGGGCCAGGCCCGCGGGCAGCGCCTCGGCCAGCCGCGCCAGCGCCGCGTCGGACGGTGGCTGGGTGAAGCCAAGGAGGATGTCTGAATCGGGGCGGCAGCTGGCCTGCCAGTTCCATTGTTCGCCGTGCCGGTAGTCGTCTGCGCAGGTGACGCCCGCCAGGCGGAACGGCGCGTTGAGCGTTATGCGCGCGAGGTCCAGCTTCTCGCCCGGCAGCACGCCGAGTGGCGAGCGCAAGCCTTCGCGCTGGGTGACGAGCAGCTCGCCCGCGCCCCGTGGCCAGGCCTCGGGCTCGATGGCAAAGCGCGTCAGGCCCGGATCATCCCAGCGTCCGCGCGGGACCGGCTGCAGCCGGTAGGAAAGCGGCCTGCCATCGAACTGCAGAGAGAGCACGCTGGCCACCGATGCCGCCGTGTGGCCGTGGCTCGAACTGACCTGCAGGCGAGGCTGTCGCCCAGGCCAGCTGACCTCGAGCCCCAGCCGCGGCCGATCCGATTCAAGCGCGAGCGTGGTTGGCGGGAAGGCCTCGCCGTCCTGCGACCACAGGCCCTCGCCGATGTCGAGGCGGTAAGCCGTCGCGGGGCGCAGGCTGGCGCCTTCAACCAGGGCACAGGCCAGCCGCGTGTCGTCGCTCCAGGTCCACTGACAGTCCACCGCGGGGCTCAGCCGCAAGGCAGGAGGGCGGGCCCGCGTGCCCCAGGTCAGCATGGGTTGGTCGAACTCCAGCAAGACCTCGTCGCCGCTGATCCGTGCACCCTTGAGCGACGGCGCCCCTTCGTTCGCGCCGGCGGAAAATGCGGCGCAGCAGGCGACGGCAAGGAGCAGGCGGCGCATGGTAATCCTTGGCCGCGGCGCGGCATGCGGGGGCTGGCCGCAGCAAACCACCGGCCGCAAGCCAGCGTCAACCCGGCAAAAAAGAAACGGGGTCAGGTTCACTTCCATGCTCAAGCCGGAAGTGAACCTGACCCCGTTCTTTGGACCCCGTTCTTTGGACCCCGTTCTTTGCTCAGGCAGCGGAGCGGGTGGTCTCGGGGTTGTGCCAGCGGGCAAGCAGCTCGGCTTCGCGGGCCTTGGCCTTGGCGAAGTGCGCTTCCTTGACGTGGCCGTAGCCGCGGATGTGTTCCGGGACCGAGGCGATCTCGGTGGCCAGGGCCACGTTGTCGCCGTCGAGGCGCTCGAGCAGCGCGTCCACCTGCCTGGCGTAATCGGCGATCAGCTGGCGCTCCATGCGGCGCTCTTCGGTCTTGCCGAAGAGGTCGAAGGCGGTGCCGCGCAGGCCCTTCAGCTTCGCCAGCAGCTTGAACGCCGTGAACATCCACGGCCCGAACTCCTTCTTCACCAGGTGGCCGTCGGCGTCGCGCTTGGCGAACAGCGGCGGGGCCAGGTTGAAGTGGATCTTGTAGTCGCCCTCGAACTGCTGCTCGATGCGGCGCTTGAACTCGCCCGAGGTGTACAGGCGCGCCACCTCGAACTCGTCCTTGTAGGCCATGAGCTTGAAGTAGTAGCGGGCCACGGCCTCGGTGAGCCTGGTCGAGCCCGGGGCCTTGCGGGCCTCGGCCTGGCGCACCTTGTCCACCAGCGCCACGTAGCGGCCGGCGTAGGCCTTGTCCTGGTAGTCGGTGAGGAACTTCACGCGGCGCTCGATCATCTCGTCGAGCGAGGTGCTCAGGCGCTCGTCGTCGAGCGGCAGGGCGATGACGTCGGTGGCCGGCGCCTCGGCCAGGCCCGCGGCCTCGAGCACCGCCTGCGGGTTGATGGCCGCCAGGCGACCCCAGGCAAACGCCGTCTTGTTCATCTCGATGGCCGCGCCGTTGAGCTCGACCGCGCGCATCAGCGCCTCGAACGACACCGGCACCAGGCCGCGCTGCCAGGCCACGCCCAGCATGAACAGGTTGGTGGCGATGGCGTCGCCCATCAGCGCCGTGGCGATCTCGGTGGCCGCCACCTGCAGCGGCTCGCGGCCGCCCAGCGCGGTGCGGATGGCCTCGATGATGCCGGCCGCCGGGAACTGCATGTCCGGCATGCGGGTGAACGGACCCGGCATGGCCTGGTAGTCGTTGATGACGACCTCGGTGCGGTCGGCGCGGATCTTCGACAGCGCCCAGTAGTCGTTCACCACCACCATGTCGCAGCCCAGCACCAGGTCGGCCTCGCCGGCGGCGATGCGCACGGCGTGGATGTCGGCCGGCGACTTCGCCACGCGCACGTGCGTGGTCACCGCGCCGCCCTTCTGGGCCAGGCCGGTCTGGTCGAGCACGCTCGCGCCCTTGTGCTCGAGGTGCGCGGCCATGCCCAGCAGGGCACCGATGGTCACCACGCCGGTGCCGCCGACGCCGGTGATCAGGATGTTCCAGGGCTGGTCGAGGTTGGAGCGGAACTGCGGCTCGGGCAGGTTGGCCAGCAGCTCCTTGTTGCCCGTGCCCTTGCGCTTGCGCAGCCCGCCGCCCTTGATGGTGACGAAGCTCGGGCAGAAGCCCTTCACGCAGCTGAAGTCCTTGTTGCAGTTGCTCTGGTCGATCTCGCGCTTGCGGCCGTACTCGGTTTCCTTGGGCAGCACGGAAACGCAGTTCGACTTCACGCCGCAGTCGCCGCAGCCCTCGCAGACCAGCGAGTTGATGGCCGTGCGCTTGGCCGGGTCCGGCATCTTGCCGCGCTTGCGGCGGCGGCGCTTCTCGGCCGCGCAGGTCTGGTCGTAGATGATGACCGTGGTGCCCGGCACCTCGCGCAGGCGCTTCTGCTGCGCGTCGAGCTCGCTGCGGTCGTAGAACTCCACGCCGTTCGGGAAGATCGACTTGTCCGACCACTTCCCGATGTCGTCGCTGAGCACGACGATGGTCTGCACGCCCTCGCTGCGCACCTGGTGGGCGATGTCGGGCACGGTGAGCGTGCCGTCCACCGGCTGGCCGCCGGTCATGGCCACGGCGTCGTTGTAGAGGATCTTGTAGGTGATGTTCACCTTGGCGGCGATCGACTGGCGGATGGCCAGCGAACCCGAGTGGAAGTAGGTGCCGTCGCCCAGGTTCTGGAAGACGTGCTTTTCCTCGGTGAACGGCGCCTGGCCGCTCCAGGTGACGCCTTCGCCGCCCATGTGGGTGAAGGTGTCGGTCTTGCGGTCCATCCAGGTCACCATGTAGTGGCAACCGATGCCGCCCAGCGCGCGCGAGCCTTCCGGCACCACGGTGGAGCTGTTGTGCGGGCAGCCCGAGCAGTAGTGCGGCACGCGCGGGAAGTTGGCGCGCGGCGCGGCCAGCTCCTTCTCCTTGGCGGCGATCCACTTGAGGCGGTTGTCCATCGCCTCGGACTGGAAGAAGCGCTGCACGCGCGCGGCGATGACCCGGGCGATGCGCGCCGGGGTCAGCTCGTTGGTGCTCGGCAGCACCCAGTTCTCCTGCTCGTCGTACTTGCCGACGATGGACGGGCGGGCGCCGTGCTCCCAGTTGTACATGTACTCCTTCATCTGCCGCTCGACGAAGCTGCGCTTCTCCTCGACGACGATGATGTCCTCCAGCCCGCGCGCGAACTCGCGGATGCCCAGCGGCTCCAGCGGCCAGGTCATGCCCACCTTGTAGACGCGGATGCCGATGTCCTCGGCCACCTTGCGGTCGATGCCCAGGTACTCGAGCGCCTGCAGCACGTCGAGGTAGCTCTTGCCGGTGGTGACGATGCCCAGGCGCGCCTTGGGCGAATCGATCACCACCTTGTCGATGTGGTTGGCGCGGGCGAAGGCCTGTGCGGCCTTCACCGCGTACTGGTGCAGGCGCATTTCCTGGTCCAGCGGCGGGTCCGGCCAGCGGATGTTGAGGCCGCCCGGCGGCAGCTCGAAATCGCCCGGCAGGATGATGTCGAGCTGGTGCGGGTTGACGTTCACCGAGGCCGAGGATTCCACGGTCTCCGCGATCGTCTTGAAGCCGATCCAGCGGCCCGTGTAGCGGCTCATGGCCCAGCCCAGCAGGCCCATGTCGAGGATGTCCTGCACGCCGGCCGGGTTGAGCACCGGCATCATCGCGCTCTCGAACTCGCCTTCGCTGCCGTGCGGCAGCGTGGACGAGCGGCAGGCGTGGTCGTCGGCCGCCAGCGCCAGCACGCCGCCCATCGCCGAGGTGCCGGCGGCGTTGCCGTGCTTGAACACGTCGCCGCAGCGGTCCACGCCCGGGCCCTTGCCGTACCACATCGAAAACACGCCGTCGTACTTCGCGCCCGGGAACAGGTTGGTCTGCTGCGAGCCCCAGACCATGGTCGCGCCCAGGTCCTCGTTCAGGCCCGGGGTGAACTCGATGCCGCTGGCCTTGAGGTGCTTGCGCGCGCGCCACAGCTCGAGGTCGAAGCCGCCCAGCGGCGAGCCGCGGTAGCCGGAAATGAAGCCGGCGGTGTTGGCGCCGGCGGCGCGGTCGCGCATCTGCTGCATCAGCGGCAGGCGCACCAGCGCCTGCACGCCGGACAGGTAGATCCGGCCCTCCTCGCGGGTGTACTTGGACTCGAGGTCGTACTCGCGGTCGAGCGGAACCAGGGTGTGGGGGATGGCGGACATGGCGGCGGCGTTCCGGGGCTGGAGCAAAGACTCGGAATTATAGCAGCCGGGGGTGGGCCGACCCCGTGACCCGCGGCGCCTGTCGGGGTTCACTAGATGGTGTCATCCCCGGTCAAGACCCCGCCGTGGTCACTAGTCGATGTCAAAACCCGGTTTTGGCGGGTAGCCCGGCCCTTCCTGATCCCGGCATCAGACGGGAAGGCGGCCAGGAGCTTGCCTGGCCAACTCCCGCCCGGTTCAGGGGCGTGAAGGGATCCAGCTACCCGTCCAGCGGCGAGAGGCAGTCCTCAAACGTCCGTTGGGCGATGCCGACCCTATGCACCAGGTCCTTGCTCCCCGTGGCAACGGCGCACTGCATGGCGGCCAGGAGGCAGAGGCCGTTCGAGCTCCGAAGGGCGCCCTCAGCCAGCTCCAGGGGTAGGCCGTCCCGGTGGCGGCTGATGGCGTGGACGCCCGAGTGAACGAAGGAGTTGAGGGCTGACCAGGAATGGGTCCGGAAACTCTTGAGCGACTGCGAGGCCGCAGCGGGAGCGGCACGCTCGATGCCCATCAGCATGTCGTTGGCCTGGGGCAGTCCTTTCGCCCCCTGCTCGGCCTCGGCGGACAGAACCTGCTCGAGCAATTGAATCTGATCATCCTTGGCTACGTAGCAGATCCAGACGGACCGCAGGACAGCTTCGTACTGTGCCCGCAGCAGCACTGCGGCGGGGACACCGAGCCCCATCGCAAGGAGGCCTCGCACCCCTTCCCCGTGCTCAAGTGCCAAGGAGCCGGCGATGGTGGTCACCCGGAAACGAGCTTGTCCCTCAAACGGCGGAAGGCCAAACGCCTGCTCCAGGTAATCGGCCAACTCCTCTGATCGATGCAGAAAATGACCGAGGGAAGCATTCACAAGCTGGCCTGCTGGTTAAACGTCTTAACGACGCATGTCATAAGAATGAAGGAGCGTAGAATCACGCCAATTCTTGCCTCAAACCACGCCGGCCACTACGTCATCCGAGCCGGCTTGGCACGACACCCAGCCCAAGTACAGTCTGGGGCCAGACGCACGGGGAAGTTCCGATAGCCTGCCGGGCTGCGGGGTTGCACCGAGCACTCGGCAGAAGGCGCTGAAGTCATCCCAAGAGTGCGGGTCCTCCTGGAAAGACTGCACTACCATCACCGCATGATCTGCACCAAAGCGATCAGCCTCTATCAGTGCTGATGCCGTGCGGTGAAATAGCTGGTACCTCAATGTGAGGGCAGGCGGATGGCTAATTTGCAGGACCTGACATAGATACTCCAAGCGAACCTTCTTGGCGTCAGAAGCCTCCTTCAGCCACTCGCCGACTGTTGACGCGAAGGATTCACCAGCCTTTCCCTCAACAGCCATCGAGACCAGGCCATCCCCGGATCTCAAGAGCGCCCAGACGTCAGTCTGCGAAGCCTTTCCGGGCCCCACAAGTTTGACCTTATGCTCTGGTATCGCAAAAAGCAGCCGTGCACCGGCCAAGTCGGCATGCTCGTCCAGTGCTGCAGCAATCTCGACAGGAATCCCGCGGCTCGTCTTCTGGGCATGTTCCCAGGAAACAGCGGTCTCAAACGCAGACCTGCCTCTGACCCAGTGCTTCTCCGGATCAGCCAAGAGTCTCCGCCAGTCGCTCGGTCCCGACGTTGGAACAAGAATTCGGCTCATATCGACCCCACTCAAACGCAGAATCTAGATAGATCAGACATTCACAAGACTCATTCCTTCCTAAGCTTCGTCGACAACCATTCCCCGATCGATTCCCGCGCCTTCTTTGTCGCCGCAACAGTCTTTTCGGTTACGTCGCTAAGTGCGACGGTTACACGATCTGCCGTCGACGGTCTGGATTGGAAAAGGGTGGAAAGATCCTTGAGTTCTGCCTGGTAAGTGTGCGGGAACAGCGTGCTTGTGCTTAGCCAAGATATCGTCCGCTGCGTAGATATCTCTACGGACGAACTCTTGTCATCCCGGATGCTCTTCAAGCGGCACCATGCTTCGCGAAGGAACGCAATCTCGTCGTCGATCCGCCCATTGATATAGCTGCTGATTGCGGCTGGCGTAGCCTCGGGTTGTCTTGCCTTCAGGAGCGCACTCTTCTCTCTCAGCAAATCGTCTGCCTTCTCGATCAGCCGAGATAGTGCAGCTCGGGCGCTCGCTTCCCACACGAGATAGGTCTTGTCTTTAATCAGGCCGTCCATTGCGCTCTTGATCGCCCCGGATTGTCGCTGGGTCAGGATAGGCACGACCGCACCCAATACCAGCGCGCCCGCAGGGCCAAAAACAAGCAACCCAACTCCTACGCCGGCATAGTTTCCGGCGACAGCCAAGCCTGCCCGAGTTCCGCCATCAAGCAGGACCTCCTGCAGCGCCTGGGTTCCCGTGATCTCGTTTCTGTTGACGCGCTCGAGATTCCGGATTCCGCTCAGGGCCATTACAAAAAGCGGAACGTCCGGATGCAACATGTCGTCACCAGCCTCGATCGATGATCGGCTTACGTGCTCCACGACGTTGTTACTGTAGCCCTCCACGAAGTGGATTTGGTTCGTCCACTCCGGCGGCGAGTCTCCGTAGCGCTCCGACAGCTGACCGGCAAGCTCCGAATTTGCGATCACCGGATAGTCATATCCGCGATCAAAATGATTCTTGAGCGAAGAAAGGTCGCCGACATCTTTCACCTGGTACTTCGTTCCATCCACCGAGATATCCCAACCAGCCTGGTTGGACGTCTCGGGAAACTCGACGACATGACCTTGCTCCATCAACTGTGCTGCAACAACCCGCTCCGCGACGTATCCCTTCAGGTTGCTTATGGCTCCAGTCGCTGCGTCAGAGTGCATCACTTCGATCTTGTGAGCGAAGGCCGAGAATGCGATGGGGTCATCCAAATCCTCAACCCGTGAGAAATCGGCTGCACCCAAGACCATGGGGTTCAGGCTCCACGCGCTGTATAGGATGTCCCCGAGCGTGAGCCCCGCAAGCACGACATCCTCGCGCCGTTCCCGGCGCCGGTCGTCCACCAGCCCGCGCAACCTGTCCGAGCTTTGGTCAATGCTAATCGGACGCTCGAAGAGACCTGCCACTCGAGGATCAAGATTCGACGCCCTTCTGCGCACGGGTTCGATCAGCTTCCAGTCGGCCCGATAGCTGGCGAGGACCTCTGGGGGCAGCCCTCCGGACTCGCGCATAGTCTTGAGCGCGGAAAACGCATCTGGCATGGCTCGCGTACCCGCAAAACCCGCATCCAAGCCATTTAGGGCCAGCAGTGACACGACCCTTATCGCTATCCCGCTGCGCACTTGCTGGTTGGCTGAGCGTGTGGCCCACCAACCCATGCCGACTGTCGCAGCGACAATAGTAATTGGATTGGAAAGGACTGCTACGACCGACACCAGGGCGGGTCCGCTCACCAGCGGAATGAAGGCAGACGCTTGGGCGGCAAGGATGTAGGCGGAAAAACCCGCCAAGCCGACACTTGCGCCGAACGCACCCAAGCCACCACCCGTAATCAGGATCTTTCGTAGCGCGGCATCATTCAGCTCGTCGCTGCCTACTGCACCCATCAGGCGCTGTCGATCCTCTGCAGGGAGCTGCGAAAGACGGGCGCGGGTTTCGGATAGAAGGTCCTCTCTCGCCTGCTTAGACTCGGCGTCGGTCGCCTGCAGGAAAGACGACATCAGTTCCTCCATCGTCTTTCGTGCAAGCGAGTCTAGGGTGGTAGGGAGGTCGCGAGGCTCCTTCAGCCCATACATCTCCGCTAGCTTTGCGGCGCGCCCCGGTTGGATGGAGTGCAGTGCCCTTGCTACCAGATCGTCCGCAGCCGTGTCAGCAGCGCGCAAAGACGCGAACGTGAGTGGTGGAAGTTCGAGCGCCTCGCGGAGATACATCCACAAAAGAACACGCAGCTCGTCGTCCGTCAGCTTAGATTCGCGCCACGTGTCCAGACTGCACTTGACGGCGGCCGCCGCTTCGGACTCAGCAACTTCTTTGCTTGATGTGCGATTTGATTTCCACTTATCGATAAGTGTGTTGATACGTCGCTGAAGCGTGCTGTCGTCAAACAGTGCCAGGCACGCGCAAAGAAAATCTCGCGGTGCGGATCCGAGACCTGCGACGATGTCGCCGGGGGAAAGCACCGGAGGAGCGCCTACGATGGTGGCGTGTCCCGACTTCACGTAATGCGGCAACGTCGCAAGTTTGACAGCCAAGCAGCCATGCGTTCCCCAAATCGGACAAGCAGAGAAGCCCTAAACTGTCACGGCACTCCATGCTTCGCAACACTGTCGAGAACCTCGAGCCGAATGCGATACGGCGAAGGGCAAAAACCGAGAATTTTTCGTACCTAAGTTACGGATCTAGCCAGGTGCTTTCAGCTACACCTTGCATCGGGCTGGAGCGGGGAATCGGGCTCTACCTGTCCATCCAGATATAGGCGGACAGCGCGAAGGCCAGTCACTTGGCCTCCCATCATTAAATGAAGCGCGGTCTGCCCAGAGAAGAGCGCGGCAGCGTTTGGCCGCTTAATCCAACTGTCCGCCTGCTTGCCGTCTTGGAATATGGTGTGAAGCGCGCCATATATGCCTATGACACAGCTGATTCGCTCCATGGCATCGCTGGAGAGGCGACCGCGGTGCTCGCGTCTCCAGCGATAGTATGTAGAGCGAGCCGGCACGCCGAGAAGGCACCGCTCCTCGTCCGCAGATAGGTCCCACTTTCTCGCGATCCTGAAGAAGGCGCGAAGGGCAGGTCCAGCGAGGTGGCGGCGGTCTGTTGACCAAGCCGAATCGGTTGTCATGACAGGTTGTAGTGCATGTGCGAGAAATGTTCCGTTGTTCCCCTCGGGTTCTTCGCGAGCAACTCAAGCACTGGCTGCGGGATGTAGCGCTTCACCTCCACGAAGTCCGGAGAAGGATCGTCCCACCTGAACGTGGTAAGGCCGGGGTGGTAGTAATCGGGGACCTTGTCCCTGAACACTTTCTCTGCGTGGTTGACGCTTGATCCGATCACTACGAAGAGGGTCACCCCCTCGCCGGTGGCGTAATAGAGGGAGAAGGCCACTACGGCCTCGTTCACGTCCATAGGTATTCCTTGATTGAGAGTCGGTGGTGGCCGCCTGGGCGCGGCCGAGGGCACCGGCTAACCGTCTTTGTGGGCGCCGTGCCGGTAGCCGCGTAGCCAGTCGGGATCCTGCTCGATGGAAAGCAGCGGCAGCCATGGTTGCTCTGCAATCGCCACGGCTATGCTTCGTACGTCGCCGATTGACGGGTAGTGCCGAAGCAGTCGATGTGCCTCTGTCCGGATGGACTCGGGCAGCGTGCGGTCAGCTCGCAGCTCCTTCAGGAATGCGCCGGCCTGAACGAGGGCTCGCGTGCGTTCATCAGGCGTGGTCATGAACGCCCCCGTTAGGTTCGGTGGCAGATCCAGCATCGCCCCACGCCGCCTGGAATTGGGCTCGGGAAAGCTGGTCCGGCTCGCGTTCCCTGAGGCGTCCTCCTGCGGGCTGTTTCGCGGCCGTCGTCAGGAGCCTTGATGCCCTGTTTAGACGGTCCCGCAGTTCCGGATGCGCCGTCGCCTGTCCGACGGTCTCCAGCCAAGCCTCCCCGTCCAAATCGCGGGCCAGCCGGCTGCCACCCTGGCCGAGCAGCGTTCTTGCGACAAACCAGTTCAACGTTCGCCGCCAGGCGACCGAGGATGGGTCGGTTATGACCTGGATTCTCCCGCGGGACCTGCCGTGCTTCGGCATCCTCTGGGGCAGCCCAAACAGCCCGGACTCCGCTGGGAGCACCCGAGCCGCCAAGGGCAGGGCGGCGCCCTCCTCCATGCTCGCGCCGAGCGCGCGAATGCGCTCAACCAACTCAGGCCAGGCAACGACGCACTCACGGCGCCCACTGGCCTCGTCTACACGGAACTTCAGGAACCCGCGCTCGAACGCCATGACCAGGCGCGTCATGGCTGCGTCGGCCCGGGACCCTTCCGTGGCCTGCCTCACCAGCTCCAGGTCGGAGGCTAGCCAAGTGCATTCCTCGATAGCCTCGGGCGACGGGCTTGCGGCCCAGGAGACCGGGAGCACCCGCTCGCCGCACTTTCTGGTTCGCCTCCAACGAAGGAGCGGGGTCCCATGAATATGGCAGCAGGTCGCTATCTCGGAGGCCCACTGCCACCTGAAGTGGGGAGGCCTGGAGGCCAGAAGGTCTTCGTAGAAGCAGGACGGGCAGTACTCCGTCCGCCAGGATGCGGCCAGGTAATCTCCGGGAACGCTCTGGAAGTCGAACGGGACGGCCGGCTGCTCCATGCCCAGTGCCGATCCGAGCGCGGTGTTTAGGTTCTTAGGGAAGTTCCGATCGACGTCGGCCGCCCTACGATCCCAGTCCCAGCTGGAATCGAGCCGCTTGAACAGGTCGAGCCTGCTCATGCCGTAGGAGGCTCCGACGCGGTCAAGGAAGGAGGAGATGGTTTCGTGCTCCTGCATGGGGTCAGCTCGCAAGACGACGGAATCGCACGCATTGCGGGAATCAAGCAGCATCGGCCATGTCTCCCAGCAGGCTCGCCACATCCGGCATGAAGCTCGAGCGCTTGATCAGCTCCATCGTGATCTTTTCGCCGCCTTCAACGATCGCCCACAGCGCGGCCCGCCGGACGCACTTGAGGACACCATCCGTGATGCCCCCCGACTTCTTCACAAGAAGCTGCTGCATGGACTCCTTGCCCAAGTCACTGGCTTCCTTCAGCGGCAGGAACTGCTCGAACGTCCTGAGGAAGTCCGCAAGGTCGTCTCCGACCTCCCACATAGGCAAAGAGAGCACCTCGAACCGTGCTGCCAAATGGGGGTCCGACTTGAACGGGGTGGTAGCGGACTCCGTCCCCAACGCAACGACGGGCAGGCTGAGCTCGTTCATCAAGTACTTGATGACCTCGAGCACACGGACTTGCTCGCCGACGCGGGCGCCGCCGAGGTCCTGCATTTCGTCCAGGATGAGCACCCCACAGTTCAACCTACGCAGGTGGGCCGCAACGGCAATCTCCTGATCCCCCACCGTCACAGACTTGCTGATCGGCGCTCCGGTGGCTTCGAGAATCCGGTTCAGGATGGCCTTGGTCTGGCGTGCGCCGGACATGGAAATCTGCACCGCGCACTTTGCAGAGCCCTGTTCGCGGCCTCCGGATTGGTTTCGCAACGGGAACTTGAGGGCAAGCTCCTTTGCGAGGAGTGTCTTCCCCATCCCCGGATTCGCCGAAACGAAGATTCCCCGGGCCCGGCTGCGGCGCGGCTCCCGAACCATCCACTCCGCTTCATTGAGCAGGCCAAGGAAGTTGGGGTGGTACACGGTGATGTCCGAGAGGATCCGCTTCGCGCGATCCTCGTTCAAGCCATCCGCAAGGGCCTGAATCGAGGGATCCAGGTGCGGATAAGAACGGCCCTGCATCGAATCCTTGTTGGATTCCTCGTGGATGGACGTGGCCGTTTCGTTGAAGCAAGCATCAGTGGTCATTGTGATATTCCTTAGTTGAGGCGGACGGCGAGGGTCTTCGCGATGCGCGGCGAGGGGCTATGGGCGGCGGGAACGAGCTCCTGCTGCTTGGGCTGATCGGGCGGGTTAGCGCGCGCCGCTGCAGTCCTCTCCTGGGACTCCTTCAGGAGAGCCAGGGTCCGGGTGTGCGACTCATCCCGCCTCTGGAGGACACGGGGATCACGAGCAGGCGCGCGCTCCAGCGATCCGCGCCTCCGGACGTCATCGAAGGTCAGCCCCTTCCGCGAGGTGCGGGAGCTGCATTCGGCGACAGCCAACTCGTTCGACGGCAGGCGGACGTAAACGACCGAAGCATCCAGGGGGTGGTAGTGCACCACCACGTCACGGTCGTCGCCGATCCACGGAGTGAACCGCTCGCTCCAGTAGTGGCCGCCTTTGAACTCGACGCCAACCCTGCGAAGCTTCCGCTCCACTGCGGGCAGGAAGGCGCCAAGGACTTCGAGCTGCGTGCCCTTGAAAGCCGGGCCCTTCTCGCCGAAGTACTCATTCCAGGCAGCCAACGGCATCTTGTTGATGCCCTTGTGGTGGCCAAGGTGGTACTTGGTCACGATCTGCTCCGTCAGCCAAGTGGTGAACTCCCGAAGCGTCATGCATGCCGATGCCTGCGCGTCGTACTCCCCCTTCTTGACGGTGTTGCTCTGGGTCGTCCCCGGGATGAGGTGGACACGTCCCATCATCGTGCCGATCAATCGCTCGATGGTGGCGCCCATCTCAGGCGACCCAACGGGACGATACTGAAGCTTGGTCATGTACTGCTCACAGCCACGCCGAAGCGCTACGGCTCGAAACTCCATGGCGTTGTCCACCCAGATTTCCTTCATGAGCCCCTGACAGGGCCATTCGCCAGCCACGCCGTTGTTGGCAAGCCAAGCGTCCTTGGGAAGGATCGCGTTGGCCAGGCACATCGCCACGCTGGCAGACGAAGGCCGCTCGTAGGAGAGATGCAGGCCGACTACCATTCGGGTGAAGACGTCGATGGCCAGGGTCAGCCAGGGGCGACCCAAGACCTCACGCGCCGGCGTATCGGCAACCAGGATCACATCGCAAAGCGTGTGGTCGATCTCCACGCGGTGAAGCGGGTAGTCGGCCGGGGCATAGCCTGGTGCAGCGACGTGCATCTCCTTGGCGCGCTTCGCTCCTTCTCGCCTGCTCGTCCTGAGCTGAGCTGTGATGCTGTTGATTCGCTTCCGAACGGTGTTCTTGCAAGGAGGCTTGAGCCCGGCGCCTCGACAGGCGGTTGAGATGCACTCATAGAGGTGCTCGAAGCTCGGCTTCTCTCGTCTCAGGTACTCGGAATCGATCTCGTTGGAGATGATGGCCTCCCGCTCCCTCTCAACTCGCCGCAACCCGACCTTGGGACCCGGCTTCTCGGGAAGCAGCGCCAGCGGGCTGCTGTTCTCGCGGAACTTGGCGATGTACCTGTGCGCCTGGCGCTGGGACACCTGGAAAGTCTCCGCAATAACCGACGCCAGGTCGGCCATGGCAGTGTCCTGGCTGAGGCCAAGCGCAATCGCCTCCGCCAATTGATTGGCGCGACCCCAAGACTGGATGTCATACGACATCGTCGGATGCAGCAGCTCCTCCGCGGTAGGAACCGGCGCCAGGTCCGTAACCTCTGCCGGATAGATGTGCATCGATCCGTTCGGCCTGAGGAAAGCCGTGGAGTCGGTAACGGTGACGAGGGTGACGCGGCCACCTTTGTGGAGGTACTCCTCCCCAATCTTGAGCTCAATGCCCATGGCGGATCCTCCCCCACGCTTCCAGTTCACGGCGCGTCACGAGGACTCGCGGCCCCATCGCCAAGGCCAGGATCGCGGCCTCCGATCGCATCAGCGTGGACCCGAGGGACTCGAGCTTCTCGTGGGGCTTGCACTCGATGAAGCAGCGCTTGGCAAATCCGCGGTCGGCCCAGATCGCGGGAACCTCATGCCACTCCACCATGAAGTCGGGCGTGTAGCGGTAGGCGCGCTTCTGGTAGAGGTAAGAGATCGTCACCGGCTGGGAGACGATTCGCTTCACCTGGGACACGGAGGCGAGAAGCGTGATCGTGTCGCGCTCGATCAGGGATTCGAAGGCGATGGCTCCGTGACCTTCACGAACAGGGTGGTAGCCGCGGATGTTGCATCCCTTGGAAACGGGGATGGTGCGCTCCGCCCAGCGAGCCGAAAGGACGACGGCAGGGTCGGAGGGTGCGATGACTCGAGCGGCCGGCGGGTTGTCCGGCGGCGCATTTCGATGAACAAACATGGGTTGAAGCTCCTGTGTCTTGTAGGAAATGGTTTTCCAGACACGCAGGTCCCCTGCGGGCGCCGATCTGAGTTGACGGCGTCCGGTCGGGATGCGAAGCTTCGGGCGTCAGGGACCTAATCTGACAGCTCAAAGATTCGCGAAGCCCGGCCATTGCAGTGGTCGGGCTTTTGCGTTTCTGGGGCTCAGTTTTTTTGCTGCATCTGCTCTCCTCTTTCGTCGTGCCATGGGCCTGGGCGAACGGCAAAGCCGCGCGTCCGGCACCGGCCTTGCGCCAGTCCCGGTGGGTGCGCGGGCTCCAAACGCTCGGTTGGAACCACCGTAACCCTGGTTTTTCAGGAGCCCGAATCCTGGCCCTGTTCCTGAAATGATTCAGGGGGTTGAAGCGGAAACCAAGGGGTAACCAGATCGGGTAGATTGGTTTCCACCATGAACCCTCTGGAAAAGTCGTCCCAAACTCTCCGCGCCCAGACGTGGTACGCCGTGCTTATTGAGGAAATGGGCCTCAATGAGGACGACCTGGCGGCCAACAGCAGCGAGGTCTCCTTCGCGGGCCTGCATAGGCGATTCGTGCTCCCTCAGATCCCGGACTGGGCCCGAGAAGCGCTGTCCAGCCGGGGAGCGCGCCTGAGAACGCTCCAGAACGTCCGGGACAAGGGATTCAACCCAACGGCCGCCGCGGTGCGGGTCGAGACCAGGCTGGCGCCAAGGGACTGGCCGGGACGGGCCAGGGCTGAGAGGGAGGGGCACTCCTACGTCCAGCTTCCTGTCGACCTTATCGAAGCGACCCGGGCCGCCTGCCCGAAGGCCACGGCCTGGTACCACAGGCCGGTTTGGGGGCTCTGGCACACGGCTGACTACCAGGCCCTCGAGCTTCACCGGCAAATGAGCGGGATCCTCGAGGGATTGGGGTTCATGCGGTCGATCGACGTCCACGTCGACTACCGCCCGACTCGCGCGTGGCCCATACCGCATGGGCTATCGCCCGATACCACCCGGAACCCCAGCGCCCGCCCGGTCGACCCCTTGAAGCGTCTGGGGCCAGAACATCTCGACCTGCTGGCCGGCTACGTGGCCGAAGCGACCTTGTTCGGAGACATCGTGCAGCTGAAGCGATGCGCCGTACGGCTGCTCTCATTCCTTGAGACGGCCGAGCGCAAAGCTTTCCCGGGCCTGCCGGCCAAGGCGCTTCGGCCCCACATAAAGTTGTGGCTCTCGGCTTGCGCCGGGTTCATCGACGCCAAGTTTGGCCCGCTCGCGCTTGAACGGTGGTCAAGGCCGATACTCATCAAGGACTACGAAGCTCTCGACGCGAAAGGCCGAATTCGTCGGGATAGCGCGTCATCCCAAGACGGGGCACAGTTGGACGGGAGCAGTCGGGAGCCGCGAGTGGCCCCGACCAGCAGCACTGAAGGGGAAGAGTTTTGAAGCTAGAGGACGTGAAGGCCGGGGCCCAGATTTCCGGTATCGACCCCTCCGGGCCCGTTACTGTCGTTTCGGCGGATCACGTTGGACCCGATGCACTGACCATCTATTTCCGGCGGTCTGACGGCCGGTTCGGCGAGCAGATGCTGTTCCGGTCCCACGAGGCCTCGCTGAGCGCCGCCACCGTAGGTCGTCCCTGGGCGTTCGATGCGCCGGCGGAGGAATTCAAGCTCGCTACCGAGGCCTACCGCATCAAGCTGGCCCATCTGTTCGACCCGATGATGGCGGTCCATACCTCGGACGTGGAGCCGCTCCCCCACCAGATTTCGGCCGTCTACGAGGCCATGCTGCCCCGCCAGCCCTTGCGCTTCGTGCTGGCGGACGACCCGGGCGCCGGCAAGACCATCATGGCGGGCCTGCTGATCCGCGAGCTGATCATGCGCTCGGATGCCCACCGGATCCTGATCGTCTCCCCGGGCTCCCTGTCCGGCCAGTGGCAGGACGAGCTTTGGGAGAAGTTCGGACTCAAGTTCGACATCTTCAGCAAGGAAAAGCAGGAGTCGTCGGCCAGCGGCAACTACTTCGACGAGAACGACCGGGTGATCGCACGACTGGACCAGCTGTCCCGCAGCGAGGACCTTCAGGAGAAGCTCAAGAGCACCCACTGGGACCTGATCGTCGTCGACGAGGCCCACAAGCTCTCGGCCAATTACTTCGGCAACCAGGTCAACGAAACGCTCCGCTTCAAGCTGGGCAAGCTGCTGGGCTCGATTACTCGGCACTTCCTGCTGATGACCGCCACGCCGCACAACGGCAAGGAAGAAGACTTCCAGCTCTTCCTGTCGCTGATCGACAGCGATCGGTTCTACGGAAAATTCCGGGAAGGCGCCCACAAGGTCGACGTCACCGACCTGATGCGCCGCATGGTCAAGGAAGAGCTGCTGAAGTTCGACGGCACTCGCCTGTTTCCCGAGCGCCGGGCCTACACAGCCAACTACGAGCTGTCAGACCTTGAGGCGTCCCTGTACGCCCACGTGACCGACTACGTCCGCAACGAGATGAACCGTGCGGACAAGCTGGACGACCAAAAGAAGAAGGGCAACGTCGGGTTCGCCCTGACCCAGCTTCAGCGGCGCCTGGCATCCAGCCCCGAGGCCATCTTCCAGTCGCTCAAGCGCAGAAAGAAGCGCCTCGAGGACCGTCTGGAGGAGATGAAGATCATTGCCCGGGGCAATCGTGTCGGCCAGACGCTGACCACCTATCGCCCCGTCGTTATGGATGTTCCCGACAACATCGATGAGTCGGAGGATGCGCTGAGCCCGGAGGACTATGAGAACTTCTCCGAGCAGGTCGTGGACCAGGCGACCGCCGCCGAGACGATCCAGGAGCTCGAGGCCGAGATCTTCGCCCTGAAGTCCCTCGAACAGGAGGCGGCGGGCGTTGTTGCTTCCAAGAAAGACCAGAAGTGGAAGCAGCTGTCCCAGATTCTCCAGGATCAGCCCGAGATGCGGGATGCCCAGGGGAATCGCCGGAAGATCATCATCTTCACCGAGTACCGCGACACGCTGAACTACTTGCAGGCCAAGATCGGCGACATGTTGGGGAACCCGGCTGCGGTGGTCACCATCCACGGCGGCACCAACCGCGACGAGCGGCGCAAGACCCAGGAGGAGTTCCGCCAGAACAAGGAGGTTCTCGTCCTGGTGGCCACCGATGCCGCGGGCGAAGGCGTGAACCTGCAAAACGCCAACCTCATGGTCAATTACGACCTTCCCTGGAACCCCAACCGCATCGAGCAGCGTTTCGGCCGAATCCATCGAATCGGCCAGCGCGAGGTCTGCCACCTGTGGAACCTGGTGGCCAGCGAGACCCGCGAGGGCGATGTGTTCCGCCGTCTTTTCGAGAAGATCGAGATCGAGAAGCAGGCGTTGGGCGGGCGGGTGTTCGATGTCCTGGGCGAGGCCTTCGACAACCAATCCCTGAAAGACCTGCTCGTCGAAGCTATCCGCTATGGCGAGAGCCCCGAGGTCAAGGCCAGGCTCAACGAGGTCATCGACAACACTTTCGACACCGAGAAGCTGAAGGAGATCTTCAAGCGTAACGCGCTGGTCGACAACCACATGTCGCTGGAGAATCTCTACGCGATCAAGGAAGAAATGGACAAGGCCGAGGCCAGGAAGCTCCAGCCTCACTTCATCCGGTCCTTCTTCCTGGAGGCGCTGGAACGCCTCGGCGGCGAAGCCAGGCAGCGGGAAACGGGACGTTTCGAGATCCCCCATGTACCCAGCATCATCCGGGAGCGCGACCGGACCATCGGCGAGACCCGGACCCCCGTCCTGCGTGCGTATCACCGCATCTGCTTCGAGAAGAAGGACGTGCGCGTGGATGGCAAGCCGCTGGCCGACCTGATCCATCCGGCTCATCCGCTCATGGGCTCCGTACTGGACCTGATGCTGGAGAACCAGCGCTCCCGGCTCAAGCAGGGCGCCGTACTGCTCGACCCTTCGGATGACGGCACCGAGCCCCGGCTGCTGCTGCTCATCGACCACAGTGTGAAGGAAGGGGCGGCCGACGACGCCAAGATTGTCTCTCGGCGCCTGCAGTTCGTCTCGGTGTCGCCCAGTGGCGAAACACACTTCGCAGGCTGGGCCCCGCACCTTGATCTGGTGCCCCTGGGCAAGGACCAGGTGGCAGCCGTGTCGTCCCTGCTGGACCAGCCCTGGCTCAAGTCAGGCATCGAGGCCAAGGCCCTGGCCTACGCCTCCAGCGCGATCGTTCCCGAGCACTTCGAAGAGGTGCGCACGCGCCGGCTGGCCCAGACGGACAAGATCCACGAGGCGGTGCGCAAGCGGCTGGTGAAGGAGATCAATTACCTGAACCACCGCGTCATCGAACTCGAGGCCGAGGTCAAAGCAGGCAGACAGCCACGGATGCAGCCGGACCAGCTCCGGCGGAGGTCGGAGGAGCTGACGGCGCGTCTGCAGGAGCGCGAGCGAGAGCTGGAGGCCATGCGCCACCTGGTCCCGGCCACCCCGGTCATCGTGGGCGGCGCGCTGGTGGTCCCAGCCGGCCTGTTCGCCAAGCAAGGTGGCGATCCGGGCCTGTTTGCCGCGGATGCCGAGGCCCGGGCCCGTATCGAGCGCATTGCCATGGAGGCCGTCATCGCCGCCGAGGCAGCCCTGGGCCATGTCACTAAGGACGTGTCCGCGGAAAAGTGCGGCTGGGACATCACCTCCCATGCCCCGACGGCGGGGGGCGTGCTCCAGGACGCCCGCCTGATCGAGGTGAAGGGCCGGGCCAAGGGCGCCACCACCCTGACGGTGACCCGGAACGAGATCATCACCGCCCTCAACAAGCCCGACCAGTTCCTGCTGGCCATCGTCCTGGTGGACGAGGCCGGCCAGGCGGAGGGCCCGTACTACCTCTCCCGTCCGTTTGACACCGAACCGGGGTGGGCCGTGGCCAGCGTCAATCTGGACCTGGGCGCCCTTCTGGCGAAGGCCAGGGCCGAAGTCTAGGACATTTTGTGGGACAAAGCGCCTCTCAAGAAGGCGCTAAAGCATTGTTTATAAAGCGAACATTGTGCGTTTGAAAGTGGACATATAGAGGCCCATAATCCCCGAATGACCACCCCCGTCCTCCGCATCGAAACCGAGCGATTCGGCCCCTTCACCTTCCAGGTCGGGGTCGACCAAGAGGCGGTGGCCGTCCCTCTGGTCCGGGCGGAGGACGCCTGGCACCGGTTCAGCACCTCGCCCCTGGCCTCCGTGGCCAACCGGCTGCAGCGCGAGGTGCTGGTCCAGTCCGTCTTCGGCACCAACACCATCGAGGGCGCCAACCTCACCGAGGAAGAGACCGGCAGGGCCCTGGACCTGGACCCCGCCACGGTCCAGGCCGAGCAGGAGATCCGGGTCCGGAACATCAAGGCGGCCTACGAGCTGGCGGTGCGCTCCTCGGAGGATCCCGCCTGGCGCCTCTCCGTGGACTACGTCAAAGCCGTCCACGCCGAGATCTGCCGCGACCTGGCCCACGCGGACAACCGGCCAGGCCTGTTCCGCGACAACCCCAAGGAGCGGCCCACGGTGGTCGGCGATGCCGACCATGGCGGGACCTACAAGCCGCCCCAGTTTGGGCGGGACATCCATCGGCTGATGGAGGGTCTGGTCGAGTGGCACCAGCAGTTGGTCGACGCCAAGGTGTCGCCGCTGATTCGCGCCCCCCTGGTCCACCTCTACTACGAGCTCATCCACCCCTTCTGGGATGGCAATGGTCGCGTGGGCCGCGTCCTCGAGGCCACGCTGCTGCGGCACGCCGGCTACAAGTACGCCCCGTTTGCCCTGGCCAAGTACTACCAGGAGCAGATCCACCAGTACTTCGCCCTGTTCAACCAATGCCGCAAGGGCGCCGAAAAGCACGCCGGCAACCCGAATACCCCCTTCGTCCATTTCCATCTCGAAGGGCTGAGGGTCGTCATCGACCGGCTGCACGACCGCGTCAACGAGATGGTGAACATGCTGCTGTTCGAGGCGGTGGTGCGCCAGCATGTGGACGCCAAGGAGATCAACCAGCGCCAGTACGCCATCGTGAAGCACGTGATGGAGTACGGCCGTCCGATGCCGTTGACGGTGTTGCGTGCAGACCCTCGATACCAGGCGTTCTATCTCAAGAAGACGGACAAGACTCGCCAGCGCGATCTTAGGGGGTTGTACGAACTCAACCTGATGCATCTCGATGCCAAGAACCAGCTATGGCCTGGCTTCGCCACGGCACAGGTGGTGGCCAAGTGATCGAGCCGACGGTCTACCCCTCTGTAGATGCGGACGGGCGGTTCATCCTGAGCCCCGGTAGGTGGTACGGCTGGCAGATGCTCCCGGGCTACACCACCGGCTTTAGCCCTTACTTCTCGCCGATCCGGATTGAGAGGGTGGTTCCGAAGAAGACGGGAGCGGGCTGGTTGGATATCGCGTTCTACAACGCCTTCTATGCACAGGGCGTCCAGGACTTCCACATCTCGGCACGCATCCTGATCCGCGGGGAGAATTACCTTGTCTGTGCCATCGAAGGCGCGAACTCAACCCAGCGAACGGCAGTCATCAGCAGCCTGTCCATGGACTGGCTCCGGGATCACTGTCGGGAATTCCTCGAGAAAATTTCTCATAGGGAAATGGAAGGGCTCGCCAAGAGCGAGATGGACTATTTTCTGAACATGGCCATCTTTGGCTCACTGCGCCCAACCCAAGCTAGCGCTTGAGCGGCCTCACGAAACTCAATCCAGGTTGCAGTCGTAATGCAGATCCGATCACCCAAGAAACTCATCGAAGTCGCCTTGCCTCTAGACGACATCAATGAGGAGGCGTCGCTTAGAAAGCGAAAAGCTCCAGCCGGATACCCGACGGCGCTCCACAAGTGGTGGGCTCAGCGCCCGCCTGCGGCCGCCCGGGCCGTGCTGTTCGCCCAACTTGTCAACGACCCTGGCTATGAGTCGGGAAGCGGTTTCCAGCGCGGCGTCAACAAGAAACTGGCAGCGATTGAGCGCGAGCGATTGTTCGGCATCATCCGTGATCTCGTCAAATGGGAGAACACAAACAACGAGGCTGTACTAAACGCAGCACGAGAGGAGATTAGCAAGAGCTGGCGCGAGACCTGCAAGCTCAATGAAAAGCACCCGCTAGCTGCACAGCTCTTCAATCCGGACGCACCCCTGCCCTTCCACGACCCGTTTGGTGGCAGCGGCGCGATTCCGCTTGAGGCTCAGCGCCTTGGGCTTACGGCACATGCCTCCGACTTGAATCCGGTAGCTGTATTGATCAACAAAGCAATGATCGAAATACCGCCAAAGTTCGCGGGTCGAGCGCCAGTGGGGCCACTTCCGCCCGCTGAGAAGCAGAGCAAGATGGCAGAAGATTGGTCGCGCGTGCGCGGCATGGCCGAAGATGTCAGGCGCTACGGGCACTGGATACGCGAACAGGCCCATCAACGAATCGGGCGTCTTTATCCGACAGTTGAGATCACTGCCCCCATGGCAGCGGAAAGGCCAGACTTGAAGCCCTTGGTAGGGCAAAAGTTGAGTGTCGTCGCATGGTTGTGGGCGCGTACGGTCAGAAGTCCAAACCCAGCCTACTCGCATGTCGAGGTTCCCCTCGCTTCGACGTTTTTACTATCCAGTAAGGCTGGAAAAGAAGCCTGGGTCGAGCCAGTAATTGAAGGCGACCGCTACCACTTCGATGTCAAGGTTGCCAGTGGCAAAGTCAGACCACCCGCAGACGCCAAAGACGGAACGAAAGCTTCAGGCCGAGGTTCAAACTTCCTATGCGTGCTTTCGGGTTCGCCGATCAGCGGTGACTACATCAAGGAAGAGGGTCAGGCGGGAAGAATGGGGCAGCGGCTCATGGCTGTTGTAGCTGAAGGGGGCCGAAGCCGCGTCTATCTATCGCCAGACGAAGCGCAGTCAGCAACAGCAGGATCGGCAATACCCAGCTGGAAGCCGGATGGTGAGGTTCCATCTCGACTAACGGGTGGAACTTGCTACAACTACGGCCTCAAGAAATGGGGTGATCTTTTCACCGCACGCCAGTTGGTCGCATTGACCACTTTCTCTGATCTTGTGTCTGAATGCCGCGATCGAATTCGTGCTGATGCCATCAATGCCGGCGTAAAAGACGACGGCCGCGGTCTTGACGCGGGCGGCACGGGTGCATCTGCATACGCCGAAGCGGTGAGTCTATTTCTGGCATTTGCAGCGAGTCGTTGCTTTGATTACGGCTGTTCGATCGCTACTTGGCGACCGAAAGATAATGCCATGAGGTCGGGCATGTCGAAGCAAGCCATTCCGATGACTTGGGACTTCGCCGAGGGAAATCCCTTTGGTGATTCCAGCTCTGGACTTATCGAATGCGCGTATGTCGTGGCGCGAGTGTTGGAAGTAGCGCTGGCGCCCCCGTCGTCTCAGTCGGGTCTGGCCGAGCAAATTGATGCTGCAAGCGAACGGCCTCTCCCTTGGACACCTGCAATGGTGGTCAGCACGGACCCACCCTACTACGACAATATCGGCTATGCGGATCTGTCGGATTTCTTCTATGTATGCCTGCGTAGGGCCTTGAGGTCGGTTTACCCATCCTTGTTTGCAACCGTCGCGGTGCCGAAGGCCGAAGAGCTGGTAGCAGCCTCCTATCGCCATGGGGGAAAGGTCGAAGCGGAGAGCTTCTTTCTCGATGGCATGACCCGAGCAATGCAACGCATAAGTGAGCGAGCACATCCTGCGTTCCCTGTCACCATTTATTACGCCTTCAAACAATCAGAAACCAAAGACAAGGGCACCGCTTCGACCGGCTGGGAAACCTTTCTGTCAGCCGTAATTCGAGCAGGCCTGAGCATTTCTGGGACGTGGCCTGTTCAGACGGAAGGCGATAACCGACAAGTCGGCGTAGGCAACAACGCGCTTGCTTCTAGCATTATTCTGGTATGTCGCCGCCGACCTTCAGATGCGCCCGCCATTTCACGAAAAGACTTCATTCGCGAGCTAAAGAACGAGTTGGCCGAGTCAATAGAGGCGATGCTCGGTGGGGAAGGTGGGGCATCTCCAATCGCTCCGGTTGATCTGGCACAGGCCGCAATCGGGCCAGGGATGTCAGTTTTCTCCCGCTACAGTGCCGTACTAGAGGCGAATGGCGAACCGATGACTGTTCATACCGCCCTCACTCTAATTAACAAGCAAGTCGACGAGGTCTTGGGCGGCGAGAACTTTGATCCCGACACCAATTTTTGTCTCGGATGGTTCCAAGAGTACGGTTGGTCTGAAGGCGAGTTCGGGACAGCAAACGTCCTAGCTCAAGCCAAGGCGACGTCGGTTGCCTCGGTGGAGCAGGCGGGAGTAATTAGAGCTCAAGGCGGAAAAGTCAAACTACTCAAATCGGCAGAGTATCCGTCCGATTGGGATCCTAGACGCGATAATCGCAAGCCAGCGTGGGAGGCTCTTCACCAACTCATTCGCGCCTTGAATCAAGGTGGCGAATCAGCTGCCGGAGCCCTACTTGCCCAAATGCCGGAGCTGAGTGGTGACATTCGTCGCCTTTCCTTCTGGCTTTACACTCGATGTGAGCGGAAAGGATGGGCAGACGACGCGCGGGGGTACAACGAACTGGCGACGTCATGGCATGCAATTGATGCAGCGTCTCACCAGGTGGGACATGTGGGCGGTCAAACCACATTGGATATTTAACGCAAAGATCGGCCCTGTCTCCAATCTGACCTGTCGAAACTGGAAATTACGGATATGACTGTAAAGCCTTGGCGCGAGATTGCTATTCCCCACGCGGACGTCCTGAGGGGCACCTTCCAGCAGGCAGAATTCGCTGCGGACATCACTCGCGTCCAGGCTAGGACGGCAACTTCCGAGTACCAGGATCCGGTGCTGTTCTTCCGCCGCACCTTCATCACGGAAGGCATGGGCCTTCTTTTGGATTCCGTCGTACGCCGCTTGAATGGCCAGGGAGGGGATCCTGTCATCCAACTGCAGACGGCCTTTGGTGGTGGCAAGACCCACACCATGCTCGCGGTGCTCCACCTCGCCCAGGGCGAGGCTGCTGCCCGTGACCTTGATGGAATCCCGGCCATCCTCGACAAGGCAGGCATCACTGACCTTCCCAAGGCTCGGGTCATCGTTCTGGATGGCAACCAGCAGGCACCCAACCAGCCCCGAAAGGTTGAGGGCCACGAGATTCGCACCCTTTGGGGTGAGCTGGCCTGGCAGCTGGGCAAAGCCGATGGCTACGCGATGATTGCCGAGTCGGACCGCGCCGGGACCTCGCCGGGCAAAGACGTTCTCGCTGACCTGATCAAGCGCTACTCGCCCTGTGTCATCCTCGTCGACGAGCTGGTGGCCTACGTCCGCCAGTTCGAGGCCGGAAAGGCCCTGACCGGCGGCACCTACGATTCCAACCTGTCCTTCATCCAGGCCCTGACCGAGGCACTGAAGGCCGTGCCCAACGCCTTGATGCTCGCCTCCCTGCCCGAGTCCGAGCGCGAGGCCGGCAGCGATCGCGGCGTGGCCGCCCTCCGTGCGCTGGAGCATTACTTCGGCCGCGTCCAGGCGATCTGGAAGCCGGTGGGTACCGAGGAAGCCTTTGAGATTGTGCGTCGCCGCCTCTTTGCCGAGATCAAGGACCGATCGGCTGCGGACGACGTCTGCCGGGCCTTTGCCGATCTCTACATCGAGTACGGCGGCGAGCTGCCCTCGGAAACCCAGGAAGGCCAGTACTTGGCGCGCATGCGCAGCGCGTACCCGATCCACCCCGAGTACTTCGAGCGCCTCTACAAGGACTGGTCATCCCTGCCCACCTTCCAGCGCACGCGTGGCGTGCTGAAGCTGATGGCCAAGGTCATCCACCGGCTCTGGCAGGACGGCAACCAGGATCTGCTGCTGATGCCGGGTAGCACGCCCCTGTATGACGCCACGGTCCGGGCCGAGATGCTCAATTACCTGCCCCCGGGCTGGGATCCGGTGCTGGAACGCGACGTCGACGGCGAGCATTCCGAGCCGGTCGAGATCGAGCGGCGCGAGCCGAAGTTCGGCGCCATCCAGGCCTGCCGCCGCCTCGCCCGCTCAATCTTCCTGGGGAGCGCGCCAACCTCGGTCAATCAGATGGCCCAGGGCCTCGAGACGGAGCGGATCCTCCTTGGCTGCATGCAGCCTGGCCAGGCCCCGCACGTCTATCGCGATGCCATGCCGCGCCTGGAGAACCGGCTCACTTACCTCAACAAGGGCAACGGACGCTGGTGGCTGGATGTGCGCCCGAACCTGCGGCGCGAAATGGAAGATCGCAAACGCCGCTTCAAGGACGCCGAGGACGTGGTCCCGGGGATTCGCGAGTCGCTGCAGTCCGCGTTGGGCGGCGGCCCACTCGATGCCGCCCACATCTTCACGCCCAGCTCCGACATCCCCGATGACTGGGCGCTTCGTCTTGTCGTGCTGCCGCCCCAGGCCACCCATGCCCGCACCGGGGCCAGCCAGGCCATCCCGGCGGCCCTGTCGATCCTGAAGAACCGGGGCGACCAGCCACGCTTGAAGCAGAACCGCCTGATCTTCCTCGCTCCCGAGGCCGATCGCGTTTCCCATCTGATGGACACCGTCCGAACGCTGCTGGCCTGGACCAGCATCGTCAACGACGTCAGGGACAACCGGATCACGCTCGACAACCTGCAGGCCAGACAGGCTGCGCAAAACCGTGACCAGGTGAAGGAAGCCTTAGCAAGGACCGTCCGAGAGACCTACTGCTGGGTGCTGACCCCCATGCAGCAGGCCAAGCCCGGCAGCGGCGCAGGGGAAATCGAGTGGGAAGCCCATTCGCTGACCAAGACCGCCGACCCGATGAGCAAGGAGATCGACAAGCTTCTTCACGAGAATGAACTCGTCATCTCCGACTGGGCACCCATCCACCTCCATCGCCTGTGCGCCACCTGGTTCTGGAAGCCCAACGAGCCGGACTGCTCGGCGGTAGACCTCTGGCAGAAGTCCTGCAGCTACCTGTACTTCCCGAGGCTTCGAAAATCCACGGTCGTCCAGAACGCCGTGGCGGCCGGCGCAGCTGCAACCGACGTCTTCGGCCTCGCCTACGGCAAGGAAGGCGACATCTATCGCAGCTTCAGCCTGGGCAAGAGCACGACGCCGATGATGGAGGAGCTGATCCTCATCGAGCCGAAGCATGCGGCTGCGTACCAGCAGAAGCTTGATGCGGAACGTGCTGCTACTCCGGCGCCCATTAGCCAACCAGGCGGGACGCAGCCCACCGGAGGAACTGGCGGGGCCGGAGGACCGAACCCACCGCCCGCGCCGACTGGCACGAAGGGTCCGGCATCTAAGCCAACCCACTTCTACGCAACCGTGGAGCTGGATCCGGTCAAGGCGTCGCTGCAGTTCTCGAGCATCGTTAATGAGGTCGTTGAACTATTTACGGCGACGCCTGGCGCGCGAGTGAAGATTAAGGTGGACATCGAGGCAACAGCAATCAGCGGCTTCGACGATGGAACCGTGCGAGCGGCCAAGGAGAACAGTCGTACCTTGAAGTTCCAATCTTCTGAGTTTGACTAAGTAGAAATCAGCCCAAGGCTCTAAACGCGAGCAAATCCGTAACGGACTAGAGGATGGCGAAGTCACATGTCGACTAATCGAGAAAATAGTGGACGGGTTCTACCCCGATTCTGCGGACACTTTCACTAAGATCCATACTGGGTCAAAGGAGTGTCCATGTCCAAGCGCAAGCGCTACAGCCCTGAATACAAGCACGAGCTGGTCGAACTGGTCCGCCGGTCGAAGTCGAGCTGCCGGAAGATTGCCCTGGAGGTCGGGGTCACCCCGGCCTTGCTGACCCGCTGGGTGCGGGAAGCCGACGCCGGCGGAACGCAGGCCTTCCCAGGCGGCGGAACTCCGCGCGACGAGGAGCTCGCCCGCACCAAACGCGAGCTGGCGCGGGTGACCAAGGAGCGTGATTTCCTAAAAAGCGCGGCGGCGTACTTCGCGAAGCAATCACCGAACGGTACGCAGTGATTGAGTATTGCCGCAGCGAGTTTCCCGTGGGACTGATGTGCCGTTGCCTTGAAGTTTCGACCAGCGGTTTCTACGCCTGGTCTGGGCGCAAGCCCGGACCGCGGGCGCGGGATAACGCGCGCCTGCTGGTCCGTATCCGGGAGATGCATGAGGACAGCAGGGGCATTCTCGGTGCGCCGCGAATGCACGAGGATCTGGGCGACGAGGGCGAAACCGCCAGCCTCAACCGGGTCGCCCGGCTGATGGCGGCCAACGGGATTCAGGGCTGGCCGCAGCGCAAAAAGCGGCGGTTTGGCCAGAAGCCCGGCACGCGTCCGGTCGGCGTCGAGAATCTTCTCGAGCGTGACTTCGATGCCTTCGAGCCCGAAACCAAATGGGTCACGGATATCTCCGAGATCCTGACGGATGAGGGCAAGCTGTTCCTGTGCGTCGTGCTGGATCTGTACTGCAAGCGGGTAATGGGCTGGTCGATGCACCATCGTCAGGACCGCCACATGGTCGTGCGCGCCATCCAGGCGGCGGTGTGGCAGCGGGAAGGCGAGAACGAAGTGATCCTGCATTCGGATCGCGGCGGGCAATTCATAAGCGGCACGTACCAGAAATTCCTGGGCGGCAACGCCTTGGTCTGCAGCATGAGCGCAGTCGGCCATTGCGGCGACAACGCGGCATGCGAAGGGTTCTTCGGGGTGCTCAAGCGGGAGCGCGTCTACCGCACCCACTACCGGACCCGGCGTAAGCTTCCCCGTCAAGCACACAAGGCAAAAGTAGAACTTTCCTCGTATTGCTGGCGGACCTCGGCGGGCGTCAGATCGCCGAGGGAATCGTGGG
>NZ_MEDO01000006.1 GCF_001724815.1 Arenimonas sp. SCN 70-307
GTCCCATCATCGCTGCGATTTCCGCTGGATCGATGGGAAGTCAGTGGACCAGCTTCAGGAGGCCGATTCAACCGAGTTTTTCAACGGAATAGACCCGAAGCGGACATTCTCGTGCGCTGATCGCAGTTACCATCGTTGCCGGCAGATGGAATCGACGTCGACACTAAGTGCTAGGTACAGAAAGCCATGACGACCGAAGCAGAAACGCTCGCAAACATCCTTCAGTGGTCTGCTGATAGTCCCGCCTGGCAGCGCGACGCACTGCGCCGACTGGCTACGCAACAGGTTCTAGGGCCAGCCGAAACTGACGAACTGGCTTCCATCTGCAAGGGCGACAATCCGGCTGCCCCGCTGGAAGCGGGCCATCTTCGAGGCCCGAACCGAGATCAGGGGGAGGTCTATCTGCGGCAGGTGCATGGCGTCCGGAATATCAATGCTCTGGCGCCCGACGAACGGCTGACGCTGCACCGTGTTGGATTGACGATCATCTATGGCGACAACGGTTCCGGAAAATCCGGCTACGCGCGGATTCTCAAGAAGGTGTGTCGCGCCCGTATTCTTGGCCGAGCCGAGGAGATCATCCCCGACATCTATGACGCAGAACCAGGCACGCCGTGCGCCACGATTGAGTACGCCATCAGCGGCCAGAACCGCACGTGCGCTAGGCAGCTGGGGCAGGCAGCTGATGCTGCTCTTACAGGCATCAGCGTGTTTGATTCCCGCACTGCGAACGTCCACGTTGATGAAATGAATGACGTGGCTTACACGCCGTTTCCGCTCAGACTGTTGGGCGATCTGGCGCAGCTCTGCAAGTCGGTTAAGGACAAGCTGGCAGCCGAGATTGCGCAGATAAAGGCGCAAACGCCCGAAGCGATCAGGACGCCCGTATGCAGCCGAGACACAGCGGTGGGCAAGCTCATGGCTCGGCTCGCCGCCAATACTGCGCCTGCGACCGTCGAGGCGTTGGCCACGCTCATACAGGCAGAGCAAGTCCGACTGGCGCAGCTATTAGCAGACTTGGCTGGTGATCCAGCTCGCGCGGCGCGCCAGCTTATTGCATTGAAAACCAAGATTGAGGGGCAGATTGCACGCCTGGATCGGCTGTTTGCCTCGATCAGCGAAGATAACGCCAATAACCTGCGCCGCCTTGCTGTTGATTGCGACGCCGCTTTTCGCGCCGCAGAAGCTGCGTCCAGCGCGATTTTCCGCGACGAACCGTTGCCGCAGATTGGTTCGGAGGTTTGGCAGGCGCTATGGGTCAGCGCCCGAGCATTCTCTGAGGTGGAGGCCTATCCCGAGCTGCAATTCCCCGTGACAGAGCCCGGCAGCGTTTGCCTGCTTTGCCAGCAGGAACTGACTCCGGTAGCCGCTGATCGTCTCAATCGCTTCGAGGTCTTTGTGCGCGACGACAGCCAGAAACGCGCCGAGGCTGCCCGCATCGCTTATGACCGGGCACAGGCGACGTTCAAGGGCGAAGCTGTTCGGCTGGCCGAGCTTGAGAGCATTGTGGTGACCGTCCGCGACGAACTGCGTCAGGAGGACCTGGCGCTCGAGATCAGGGGTGCGGCCATGCGCGCCTTGTGGCGTCATCGCCAAATCAGGCGACGCCACGCAGATTCAGGCGCCACCTTTGACGTGCCCATTACGCATTATGCGCGTCAGGCACTAGTCGATCGAGCGGCGGGCGTTGAGACGCGGGCGAACGCCCTTGCAGCAGAGGCGGGCTCCCCAGCTCATGCCGTGTTAATTGCCGAAAAGACCGAGCTTTTGGATCGGCAATGGCTTGGTGGCATCAAGGCCGATGTTATGGCCGAGATTGGACGCAAGAAGAAGATTGAAGAGCTCGAGGAGGCCCAGCGGAGCACTGCTACCAACCGCGTCACCATAAAGAGCACTGAGATCGCTCAGGCATTGGTGACGGACGCGCTACGCGCACAGTTTGCTAGCGAGGTGGCGAGATTCGAGATTGCTGATCTCGCTGTGGAACTTCGGCAGCAAAACAGCGCTCAGGGCATTCCGCGCTTCAAGGTCGCACTTACTCGGAAGCCCGCGGCTGCGGTGGGGCAAGTCTTGAGTGAGGGTGAACATCGCTGCGTTGCGTTGGCCGCGTTCATGGCCGAACTCGCCACCACCGAGAACAAGTCCGGGATCGTCTTTGATGATCCCGTTTCCTCGCCAGACCACATGCACCGGGAGGCCGTGGCTAAACGCTTAGTTGCTGAGGCTGCTCATCGCCAAGTCATTGTCTTCACGCATGACTTGGCGTTCCTGTTCGAGTTGAATAGCGCGGCTGACGATGCGCAGCCCAAGCCGATGGTTGCAATTAGCTCCATCAGCCGGGGCACTGATAAGGCGGGCTTCTGCCGCAGCGAGCCACCATTCAAAGCGCGTCGGGTCAGCGATATCACCACAAGCCTGAGGAATCAGCTTGCGGGTGAACGCTACCATTTCGAACAAGGCAATCAAGATGAGTGGCGAAAAACTGTCAAATCCATCGCGACAACGTTACGGGATGCGTGGGAGATTGCGGTTGAAGAAGCTGTCGGTCATGTTATCCGGCGACTGTCCAACAAAGTGTCGACGCCTGGCCTGGTCAAGTTGACCGCGATCACGGTTCTAGACTGCGAGGCAATGCGGGACGGGTTTGGGCGCTGTTCCGAACTACTGCATAGCGCCGCCGCTGCGTTGAATCGCCCGCTACCTCGGCCAGACGCTCTAACAGCCGAGATCGAAGCTTTGGCGACATGGACGGACAGCCTTCGGCAGCGCCAGGCCGCAGCGAGATTGTCTTGAGTTACTGATAGCACCCGAGTGTTAGCGATGACTCAACGGCCAGAGCATTTCCGCTCTTGGCCGCTAGCTGACGTTTCAGGAGCTTCGGAAGTTTGGCAAGTGTCATGAGAGACTTTCCGACGACGTCGTTAGCTATGGAGGCAGTAGAATGACTACACCCGCTTGCGATACCGAACTGGTCCGGGTTTTGGCGGCTGCAGACTTGGTGACGGTGAACAGAGAAGAGTCTGTTGCATGGCTGGAGCGTCCTCTGGTTGCTTTCGGCGGTCAGACGCCGCGGGCGCTTGTCGCCTCGGGTCGGACGGACGATGTCATCTGCTATCTCGGCTCTCTTTCTAGCGGATTTGTTGGATAGTCTGGGCCTAGGAATCTCCCAGCTCAATCCGGCCCGAGTAGTCTCGTTCTGAGAAGATCCGCTCTGAACCCGATGGGATGGAAACGTCGGCGCCTGCAATTGACCCTACTTTCAGTAGTCCAGCTAGCCAGCGCCGCGGCCGCTACTGGTATGTGCCGCTAAGTGTGGACCTGATGCGCGCCCGGCGTACTCAACTCCTGCATCTGAAGAAAGAATCTCCACTGGCTGTTTCCCTCCTGGTGCAGGCCGGGGCGGTAGCTGCAGTCACGTCATCAGTTTGGCCAGTCTCTGGGGCACTGACCATCAAGTGGACTAACGGTGAGGTGCCTTTTCTGTGATCTCCGCACCGCGGATAGGTTTGGCCGAAGCTGTGCGAATGGCCTTGGCGTCCAGTCGCGATTCGCGGGACTCTTATTCAGTGCTCGAGGCTGCGCGGCGCGGACCCGGAAAAGCGGGCGGCAGTCCGCCCATCTCCAGGTTCGGCCGAGTGGTGTAGAACCGTTCGGGGGCCGCGTTGGGCGGACAGATGTGAGAAAGCAGCCCGTCCGCATAGATCCGCGCCTGCTCAGCCAGGGCCCGGTTCTCCGGCACCTGTGAGTCACGGAAATTCCAATGGGTTTGCCGCATCGCGCCAACTTCCCCGCGAACCTCATCCAGGAAGTTCCGATGCTCCTCCAACCAGTCAGTCCTGGCCGACCGCGGGACGAGGGGAAAGCGACCGTAGCCATTGCCATCAAACGCGGGGGGACGCTTTGTGTACCAACGGACCCACGCGTTGAACTCGCGAATGCGGGCCCGCGTGGCTAGCTTCGGTGTCACGGGCGTGTTGGTCTGCATGCGCCAATCGGCCTCGGTGATCCATCGATTCGACAGCACGCGGTCACTGGCCAGTTGCTTGATCAGCTGCGTGACGTTCCGGGGTATCTCCAGTAGTTCGCCCATCCACACGATCGACGCCGTCAGTGCTTTTCGTATCGCGATGGCGTTCTCCAGTTCGACTTGGTGCATCGCTTCCCGGAACAGGGCGACGAGTACGGCGGTGGCGTCCGGAGAGGCCTCGTTCACCAGCTTGTGCAGCATCGCGCTGTAGGCGGTCTCCACGCCGTGTTCGATGGCCGGTTCGTCGGCGCCCAGGAACATCGCGTACAGGCCGTAGTCGCGGTCATGGGCACGCATCCAGCCGCGCTCCGCCGCGTACTGTTGGATGAAGTCGGTATACACCGCCGGAGCCAGGTCGCGGGTGGCCAGAAAGGACCAGAGCGTCGACTCGAAGGCGCGGGTCGCGCCGGCATAGGGGCCTGGCCCCCCGTCCTCCGGGTGGTCCCAGGCGTCCACGAGCTCTAGCAAGGTCTTGCCGTCCACCAGCGGCATCTCGTCGGGGTCGGACGCCGAGGCTTCGAGGCGCTCGAAGTGCCGGCGCCGACCGTGGGTGCCGAAGCATTTGTGGTCCAGCTGTTCGTTGGTCAGGCCGGAGATCTGGCGGACCCGCCAGTACCAGAACCAGTTTCGGGCGCGGTAGGCCAGATCTTGCGTGGGGCGCATGCCGGTGGCTTGGAGTGGAGAACTCCCCAATTATGCCCGGGTTGTGCCCGCCAACCGCGCTCGCTGGAATAGGGGGGTTATCACGGCATCCGACACGGAGCGCCCCATGCGCACAAAACCCTGTATTGCTCCCTCGATCGTCCCGGTGTCCGGGCGGGCGCTGTGGCAGGCCCTGGGCTTTGCCAACGAGCGGGCGTTCCAGCGGGCCAGGCAGGCCAACCAGGTGTCGATCCCGCTCTATCCGCTCCCGGGCCAGGCGCGTGGCGTCTACGCCCGGTCCGATGACCTGGCCCACTACCTGGCCAGCCTGAACCCCTCGCCCCCCGACAGGAGCACCGCCCCATGACTACCTAGCCCAGCGTGTAGGGGCTGGAAACGGCAACGGCCCGGGGTGAAGACCCGGGCCGCTGTTGAGGCACTGCACTTGGACCACCGCAGTGACTCCCAGTCTAGCAGACCGGACGCGCCCGTCCAACGGCCCGCCTGGTTGCGCCGATTCGTGCCCGCCGCCGGCGGGCACGCCTTGTTACCGACATGCCATCGCCGCACCGCGGCGATGACGGGAGCCTTTTGCCCATGAACATGCTTTCCCATCTCGCGCCCACCGGGCGCCGTCCGACCTCACCTACACCGGCCGACGCGCCCCTTGGCCTTGCGCGCCAGCGCCTGCTGTCCCAGGCCCTGCTGCAAGCCCAGCGTGGCGCCGAATCGACGGAGGATCTGCGCCTGGACCTTCCGCCGCCGGGCGAGGTGCGCATCCGCAATCTCGTGCACCGGGGCGCCCCGCGGCCGGTGTTCAAGACCACCTCCGTCAAGCTCGGCCGCGTCGTTCAATGCGAGTCCGCGCTCGAGCACGAGGCGGCCCTGCTGCTCGATGTCAGCCCCGCCGTGCAGGCCTTCGCCGAGCAGCCGGTACGCATCCACTACCCGACGCAGGACGGGTCGCGCAGCCACATCCCCGACTTCGCAATGCTCGTCGCGGACGGGCTCATGTTCGTCGAGATCAAGTTCGAGAAGGATGTCGACACCGAGGTGCGTGAGCGCACCTGCTATCTGGAGGGGCAGCTCGGTGCCCTGGGCGTCGGCTACCGCCTGCTGACCGAGCGTCATCTGCGCGAAGGGCACTACGTCCAAAACGCACTGCGCGTGCTACGGCGGGCGCGCCACGCGATCAGCGAGGTTCAGCTGCTGGCGACGCTGGAGAAACTGCGCGCCGCGGACCGCGTTCCGCTCGCCGCGTTCGGCTGGAGCGTTGCCGACAGCCAGGAGGCCGTCGGCATCGCCAAGCTGATCATGAGCGGCCAGGCGGCCATCGATCCCAACGGCCCGCTGTCCGACCGCAGCTGCGTCTGGCTCGCCCGCGAAACCGCCTGCGCCGGAGGTGCCGCATGATCGGCGGCAGCTTCAGCGTCGGCCAACGCCTGACGCTCAATAACCAGCGCCATCGCGTCCTGCGTGATCTGGGCGAGGGGGTCATTGCCGTCGAGGACCTCGCCACCGGCCGCATTGCCCAGCACACCGTGGCGGATCTGCTCAAGGAATGGAAGGCGGGGAGTCTAGTCCTCGATGGCGGGGCCACGACCCCGGACAGCGCCCGGCAAAAGGCGATCGACAGCGCCCATCTGGACGCCTTCCGCCAGAGTTACAACGAGGCCGAGCAGGACCGGGCCAAGGCCCGGCTGGCGTTCGTGGAGCGATTGGAGAAGCTGCCGCGAACCTGTGAAGTGATGACCCCGATCATCCAGGAGATCTGGGACGACAAGAAGCTCTGGAAGAACGGGCAGCCACTGAAGAAGTGTCCGCACTTCACCACGGTGGTGAACTGGATGGTCGCCTACCAAGGCAGCGGACGCGATATCCGGAGCCTGGTCGACGGGCATGAACGCAAAGGCAATTGCACCGGGCGACACCCCGAGATCGTCCAGACCCTTGCCCGCGAACTCATCGAGACGCGCTATCTGACCCAGGAGCGCCCGTCGCTAAAGACGGTGCGACGCGAGGCGGCCGGCCTGATTGCCCGACGCAACGCCACGCGCTTGAAGTCTGAGCAGCTGGCGACCCCGAGCTACAACTACTTCAAGTCGCTCGTCCAGGAATTGGCCCCGTACGATGTCTATCGGGCGCGCTACGGCCAGCGCGCTGCCGACATCAAGTTCCGGGCCGCGGGTCGCGGCGTGGTGGCCGTGCGACCGCTCGGCCGCGCCGCGATGGATCACAGCCGCATGGACCTGTTTGTGGTGGACGACCGCACCGGTCTGCCGCTGGGTCGGCCGTGGCTCACGCTGGTCATCGACGAATACAGCCGCTATGTGCTGGGTTACTACCTCGGGTTCGAGGAGCCGAGCAACGTCAGCATGACCCGGGCGCTGCGCCATGCCCTGGCCCCGAAGGATGAGTGCCCCGACACCCGCTGTGCCTGGGACGCCTGGGGCGTAATGGAGCTGCTGGTCGTGGACAACGGTCTGGAGTTTCATGCCCGCGCCTTGGAAGCCGGCGCCGGCCGCTACGGCATCGACGTGCAGTTCTGCCCGCGCCGCAAGCCCTGGTACAAGGGCAAGGTGGAGCGGTTCTTCGGCACGATGAACACCGGGCTGCTGGTGGACATGAAGGGCAAGACCTTCTCCAGCGTCCTGCTCAAGGGCGACTACGACCCGGCCAAGCACGCCGTGATGAGTCTGGCCACGCTGCGCCGGGTGCTGCAGATGTGGATCGTGGACGTCTACCATCAGGAGGTGCACTCCGGGCTGGGCATGACGCCTCAGGAAGCCTGGAACAACGGCATCCAGCAGGTCGATCGCTACCTCCCGCCGTCCTCGGTGGCGATGGACGCCGCCTTCAGCGCCTCGTGCCATCGTGAGCTGACCCACAAGGGTATCGAGTTCGATTCGCTGCTCTACAACTCCCGCGAACTGGGCGCCCTGCGTGAGCTTCACGGCAGCCAGATCAAGGTCGAAGTCCGCACCTGCGACGACGACCTCGGCCACGTGGTAGTGGTCTCGCCCGACCAGGTCACCCTGATCAAGGTGCCGGCCCTGGATCCCGAGTACGCGCTCGGCCTGACGCGCTGGCAGCACAAGGTCTGCAAGCGATTCCAGCGCCGCGTCCAGGAGGACGATGCGCGCGAGATTACGCTGCTCGAGGCTCGCCAGCGGATCCGGGCATTGATTGAGGAGGACATGCGGCTGGGGTCGCGCAAGTCGCGCAAGACCCAGCAGCGATTCATGGGCGAAGGGGCAGCGGCTGCGGACACCGCGGCATCCGGGGCTGCCAGCCAGGCGCCTGCAGAAACTGCGACTCCCGCCGTTGCCGGACCCGCACCGACCTCCGCGGTGCCGCCCGCGCCGGTCGCGAAGCCCAAGAAGGCGGCGGCCAACCCGTCGCCGCGGCCGAAGTCGACGCCCGAGGCACCTCGCGCGGAGGACGAGGACGACGACAGCGTTCCGACCTTTACCAGCCGCAAGGTCAGGCAGGGGGTGGCTGCATGAGCCGCAAGAAGGAGCTGACCCAGTATCGAGACATCGTGTCCCGAATCCGGATCGACCACAACGCCTATGCGGATATCCTCGATGAGCTGACTGAAGCGTATGACGCGGTGGGCACGACGGCGACGCCGGTGTGCCTGCTGATCACCGGCGAAAGTCGCACCGGCAAGTCCAGCGTGGTCCGGGATCTCCTGGAAACCTACCTGCCCACCCAGGTGGATGACCGCACCATCCGGACCGTCGTCTACGCCGTGGCGCCGGCGAAAGCCACGGTGAAGTCCCTGCTCGAGTCCTTGCTCCATGGGTTGGGCGATCCGTACTGGAGCCGGGGCTCCCTGGGCAACATGACCCAGCGTCTGTACACCCTGCTCGACGCCGTGCAATGCAAGATGATCATCCTCGATGAGTTCCAGCACCTGTGCGACAAGGGGCAAAAGCAGCTACTGCACATGCTCGCGGACTGGCTGAAGGTCCTGCTGGAGAGCCGCAAGTACGGCCTGGTGGCCGTGGGGTTGCCGACGGCGGCCTCGGTTGTCCATGGTCACCCCCAATTGGCCGGCCGTTTTGACGACGAGCTCAAGATGCCGCTCTTCGACTGGCGGGACAAAGGCTCGTCCGCCCAGTTCCGGGCGATCCTGCGCCAGTTCCAGAAGGAAGTTCACCCCTTCCAGCTCCCGGCGCTCGACAGTCGAGAAATGGCGCTCCGTGTCTTTCTCGCCAGCGCGGGCCGCATTGGCCTGGTGGCCAAGCTGCTGGACCGAGCGGTGCGCAATGCCGTGCGCGCGGGAACCGTCAACATCGGATTGGACGACCTGAAGAAGGCGTATGCCCGCGCCATCTGGTCTGCCCGTCTCTTCCCGGTGCCCGGCGGTCCGTTTGGCGCGGACACCACAGCGCTGTTGGCCAAGGGTGTGCAGGAAACAGTCTTCGCCAATGCGGCGTTAGAGGAGGTGGCGGACAAGAGCGCCGCCGTCGCGGTCTACGGCAAGAACAAGCCGATGCCCGTCCCGGCCGCCGCCGCCGACGACGACGATGAAGAGGAGCAGCAGCGGGAGCCGCCCGCGGGCCCGCGGCGGGCCCGGCAGGCGTCGCCAAAAGCGAAGAAGGCGAAAGGCCGCCCGCCGATGCGTCGGCGGCCCGACCCAAAGAAAGAGCTGAGGAAAGCCCTATGAAGCTGGTCGTCACGGCGCGACCGGCACCGACTGAGTCGCTGATGGGCTTTGTTCTGCGGCTGACGGAACTCAATGGCTATCCGAGCACGTCCTATGTGCTCGCCGCCATGGGCAAGGAGTGGTACCTGCCGAACGTGGGTCGGCTCGATGCCGCCAAACTGGCCACCCTCGCGGGACTGGACCAGGGCGACATCAACCGACTGACGCATAGGCCTGCGGAGCGGCCGCGGGCCTATGTCCGGGTCTACGGGTCGGACCTGCCGAGCTACGAGGTCAACCTCCGGCACTCCAGGGTCTGCCCCGCCTGCCTGGCGGAGGGCCGGCCGTGCGAAGCGTTTTGGGACCTCGCCCAGGCGGCCGTCTGTCCCGTGCACCAGGTTCACCTTGCGTCGGAATGTCCGGGATGCAGCAAGCGCTTGCTGTGGGCGCGTTCCAAGGTGCAGCAATGCAAGTGTGGGTTCGATCTGGCCACGGCCCCGGTCGCGCCGGCGACGCCGGCGCTCTCGGAACTCATGTCCGTTCTTAGGAGCCGGGTATACCAGGATCAAGCCCTGGCGCCGCTGCCCCAGACAATGAGCCATCTGGCGCACCTCGATCTCCGCCGTCTCTGCAAGCTGATCTGGGTCATGAGCGGCGTGGTGCACCAGGCCCGGGGCGGCCGGCGGGCACCGAAGGCGCGCTGCCACTACAGGGACCAACTGGATGTCGTGGCGGCGGCCCTAACGAACTGGCCTGTCGGTTTCCGCGACTTTCTCTCTGCCACCTACGAGGATGTTCTCCAGAACGCCGAAGAACTGCCTCGATTCCCCACCGTGTTCAGTTGGTTGCTGGTGCGGCTGATCAAGAACGATGAGGGGGAGCGATCCGGCTTCGAGTTCCTCGAGCGGGAGGTCTATCGGTTCGGCGCGCAGTACTGGACACGGGGATCGATGGCCCGAGACGAGGACTCTCAGCGTCTTGTTCCAGAGAGGGTTCGGTGGGGAACTATGGGCGAAGCGTGCGAGGCGACAGGACTCCACCAGCTCACGCTCAAGAAGCGAATCGCCAGCGGCGAGATAAAGAGTCGGCGCATCAAGAAGAACTCCACCCGCGCCATCGTCGTCGACCTGGACTCGATTCGATCGCTCCAGCTGACGCAGTACCCCGCGGTGTCGATGCGCGATGCTGCACCTCGGATCGGCGTATCGATTGAGACGCTCAAGGCGCTGCGGGCCAGCGGTGTGATCGCGGAGGACTACCGGTCGGCCTTCCCTGGCAGCTTGACCCACGAGGATGTGGAGGTTTTCGCCGAGAGGGTGCGCGGCCTCGGCACCAACAGGCGTGCTCTCAATGATCCGAGTGCTGTAACGCTCGATGACGCGTTCACGGCCTGGACCGCATCTCCGAAAGAGAAGGCCGGCGTTCTGGCGCGGCTCCTCGCCCATCCCACCATGGTGGTCGGCAAGAAGCGAGGCAGGGGCGTGGGTCGACTTCAGGTGGCTAATGACTTTCTGACGGACTATTTCCAGAGTGCCCGCCACGGTGCCGCCGAATGCCTGCCGGTTCTGAAGACGGCGGAGCGTCTGGGATGCACAGCGGCCGTAGTAACGTGGTTGAAGCGAGGCGGGCACCTGAAGACCAAGCCGCGGCATGGCCGTCAAACGCCATCACTTGAGTCGGTCAACGCATTTCACAAGAAGTATGAGGCGCTGGCGAGGACCGCGGAGCGACTGGGCGTGACGGCCAAATCGGCCTACGCGAGGCTCGACTACACTGGGTTCGACCATGTGAAGGTAAAGACGACGCAGTACACGACCGTCTTCATCCATCGGAGGCATGCGAGCGAGATCCGCGCTGTGCTCTCTGGACGCTAGTGTCGCTCCTGACCACCGCGCCGAAGGTGGCTGATCACCCACCGCCCGGATCCGCCGAGATGTCTCCATGAAGCCCGACACCAGCTCGTTATCGCCCGCCAGACGCGACCTGGCCAGGCCCGCCCTGAGCGCGTTCTTCAACATCTGCGATAAATGGCGCCTCACATCGGACCAGACCCGCACCCTTCTGGGCCGCCCGCCACGTTCAACCTTCTATCGATGGAGGCGGGTTCGCACAGGGGTGCTCACCCACGATGCCCTTGAGCGCATCAGCTGTGTTCTGGGCATTTACAAGGCCCTCCACATCCTGTTCGTGGAGCCGGCGCAGGCCGACGGATGGATCAAGCGAGCCAATTTGGCCACGTTGTTCGATGGCGGCAGCGCCCTGGACCGGATGCTGGGCGGGCAGGTGGCCGACTTGTCCGCCGTTCGTCAGTATCTGGATAGCCAGTGCGGCTGGGCTTAGATCCGTTCACCAGGGGGTTCAGGCATTGCCATCTGGTTAGTGGCGCATTCAGTATAGGTGGCAGGATCACATTGAATGTGAGCACCGGCGTCCGACATGGCCTCACGTTACACCTCTGCAAAGCGCCTGAACCGGCTGCCACCGTTGGAGCGGGCATTGCTCGCTGCACGGGTGCTGCTCGCTGTCGAGAGCGGCCTTGTAGACGACAAGGAGGCCGGTCGAATGCTGCGTGAGGCTATGGGCGTCCAGTGGTCGCTACTCACGGCGATCCAGTACTTGTCCGGCCAAGAGGCGATTCGGGCCATCGATAGCCTCCCCGAAGGCTGGCTCTCGGGCGACATGACCAAGGTTAGAGCAGTTGAGGCGGTGCTGAAAGCCGGGTGGGTTTGCGCCAACGCTCATCCGGAAGGGAAGTCCCTCACGTCCGGCCGACTCGTCACCGCGCTAAAAACGCATCTGTGCCCTGATCGAAGCCGCTAGACGTGGGTGTGGTCAGGAGTAGGCTCGGATCCGCGAGCCCCTTGGGAGCCGAACCAGGCTCGTTTCGATCTCCCGGATTCATGGGCCTATTGAACACGGCTTTTCAGTGGCGCCGAGAACGATTCTCTTCTCCTGAGACACCCCATCGGGTAGCATCCGGGCAACCACTCCCGGCCAACGCATGGACGCCCCGTCCTACGCCTGAGAACGAACGTTAATGCTGAACGCTCTCGCCGCCACTGAGCCGAATGATGGCCTGCTCGAGCGCTACGGGGCCTGCAAGGCAATGGCTCGGGGTTATGCTCAGGCGCGCGCCAATGAGCGAACCCGTCTATCTCTAGCGAGAGCCTTTACTGCCGTTGTCTTGGAATCGTTTTGGGCTTCCCTTGTCGAGCGTTGTGGCGCCCGAATGAGAATCAGGCCGGTACCACTTCAGCTGCCAGCTTTCTCGCGAGAAGCGAAGGCTGTAGCGGTGAGCGCAGGTCGGCTAATCGCGGAGTTTCCGGTAGACCATGCAGGCTATCTGATTGGTTCGATCTACACCGTGATGTTGCCAGACGCACACAGAACATCCATGGGTGCATACTACACCCCGCCACCGCTTGTGGCGCGATTGATCAGCCAAGCACAGGAAGCGGGTTTCAACATTGCAACTGATAGTGCTATCGATCCCGCGTGCGGCGGCGGTGCGTTTCTAGCACCACTGGCGAGCCGGATGGTGGAGGCATGGGTCGGCCAGTCCCCCGAACTAATTCTTGGTCGTCTGGCTCGACGCTTGAAGGGAATTGAACTGGATCCCTTTGCTGCCTGGATGACCACAGTTCTGGTGGAGGCAGCGGTTCTTCCGATTTGCGTGGCTGCCAAACGTCGGATGCCGAATGTGGTTGAGGTGAGCGACACGCTACAGCGCCGAGACGTCTCAAGCTATGGATTGGTGATTGGAAACCCGCCATACGGAAGGGTGCAACTAGACGCGCAGCAACGGAAGTATTTTTCTAGATCGCTGTACGGTCACGCGAACCTATACGGTCTCTTCATGGATTGGGGGCTGCGTCACGTCCGCGACGGTGGTGTTCTAGCATTTGTCACCCCTACGTCATTCCTTGGAGGGCAGTACTTCAAGTCGCTGCGCAGGCTGCTTTGCCTGGATGGTTCTCCGGTTTCGCTCGACTTCGTTGCTGATCGAGACGGAGTCTTCGACGACGTTCTCCAGGAAACAATTCTTTTCGTCCATTCGATAGGGCGCAATGATCGAGCATCAAATGTGTCAAGGGTCTTGACGAGGGGCCTGGGCGGTGCCGATGTCGCGCCCATTGCGACGACCAGGGTTTCAGATGACGGATCTCCATGGCTGCTTCCTCGCTCCAGCTCGGATGCCGAGTTGCTCGAGAACGTCCGTTCCATGCCAAATCGCTTGATCGACGTTGGCTATGCCGTATCTACGGGGCCACTCGTATGGAATAGGCATAGAGAGCAACTAAGGACGAAGAAGAATCGAAACACATATCCGCTCATTTGGTCGGAGTCCGTGACGGCCTCTGGCTTCAGCTTTAGCGCTGAGCGGAGGAATCACGTGCCGTTCCTTGAGGTGTATCCAAACCAAGATCATTTGATCACCACAGAGCCATGTGTGTTGGTGCAGAGAACGACTTCAAAGGAACAAAACCGCAGGGTGCTCGCGGCCCTTCTGCCGCGCCCGTTTCTGGATGAGCACGGTGGGGTGGTCGTCGAGAACCACCTGAATGTTGTAAGGCCGCTGCCGGACGCGCCAGTTTCGCCAGGAACGATAGCTGCACTCCTGAACACTTCGGTTGTCGATCGCCTGTTTCGCTGCATCAGCGGAAGTGTTGCTGTCTCTGCATTCGAGTTGAACGCCGTGCCGCTGCCCGCTCTTGGTAAGCTGCGAGAGCTGGAGCGTCTTGTGGAAAGTGGGGCGTCGTTGGCATTAATCGATCGGCGAGTGGCCGGCTGGTACGGTGTCTCGTGGGAGAACTAATCCCAGTTCCGCCGTTGGCGCTCATCGCACAGCGACTCCCCCTAATCTTTCCAGAGGGGAGCGCCCATCGAAACTATGCAATTCGCGAGATGGCCGCGCGAACTATCTATGTCATGTTCTATGCCGGGGCTGTGGAAGGCACGGATCGCTGGATTCGACCCAATCAAGTGACGGTGATGTCGGACGAACAGGCAGAGATGTTGAAGGATTCAGACAGGCTGGCATGGGTTGAGATGTCGCTGAGCAGGAAGCAGGCTAGGCCGGCGGTTACGTGGTATGCCGGCGATACGCGTGAGCCGATTCGCGACGAGACGTTGCGCCATGCACTGATTCCTGCACGTGCAGTCGTAGAGAGAACGAACATACCGACCACGTCCGACAAACCGCGATACGCGCTAGAGGCCCAGTTTGCAGCCTTGTTTGATGAAGGGCTTGTCGGTGCAAGTCTCGAGAGTGCAATTTCGGAGTGGCAGACGTCCCATTTATCCAAGGCAGCGCTTTCACGGCAGCGGCTAGTCAAGAAGGGGCTGGTCCAGGCTGCGGATGTAGTTTCGGTGACATTTCCTAATGGCGAGGTGCGGGCCCTTGAGGCTGGCCCTTCGAGTGCTATCGCGAAGGCAGTCATTGAAGAATTTGCGCCAAGGTTTTTGAGGCGACCGGCAGTGCTGTGGCTCTCCCAGTCGGGCAGTAAGGTCGTAAAAAGGGATGATGATCTGGCGGCATCGCTGGGGCTAAATATCGATGCATCGAAGGCTCTGCCAGATATCATCCTGGTCGATCTGGGGGATGAGGAGAGCGGTTCCGATATGCTCTTCGTGTTCACGGAAGTGGTCGCGACCGATGGACCTATTCACGCGAGTCGAAAGGTGGTGCTGACTGAGCTGGCTGTGGACGCCGGTTTCGAGCTACACCATCTCGCTTTTGTGTCGGCCTACTTGGATCGGAGTTCCGCTGTATTCAAGAAGAACGTCCCTGACCTCGCATGGGGCTCTTTTGTCTGGTTCGCAGCCGAACCAGACCATGTTGTGACCCTGCAGGATGGTGGCGATGTAAAGCTCTCTTGGCTGCTGAAGTAGAAATCGTGCTGCGTGCTAGGGGAAGAGCGCTATAGCATCGGCCTAGTAGCCTGCCTCATGCCGAGTGTTCCGTGGAGAATGATAAATGGTAAAAGTTATTCCCGTCCCGGAGCAGATTGAAGCGGTGAAGCGTGAGATTCAGCAACGACTAGAGGTCCAGGAAGATACTCCGCCCGAATTTGACATTGATCTTTGGCTCCAAGATTGGCTTCATCGGCCACAGCCTGCGCTGGGTGGCAGACAGCCAGCGGAGCTAATCTCAACAGACGAGGGCATCGCTTCAGTCAGTCGTGCTTTGGGATCCATACTCAGTGGCGCATTTCAGTAGCGAGTACAGCACTGGCTGGCTGAATATCTGCGCCAGACGGGCTTGATCGATGTTACCTCCCGAGCCGAAGCGGACCTCACGAGAGCCTCGGATTGCGCAACAAGGTGTTGAGCCCCCACACTAAGTTGGCACAAGAACGGATTTTCCTCATGCGCTCCGCGGTCCTTCTCCTTCTCCTTGTCTCCTCCGGTGCGAGTGCAGTCGTCATTCGTGACGATGTCCCGGACCTGCAGTATCGAATGGCCGCATCCGAGTTCCCGGCGCTGGCCGACATGCCCGGCGAGGGGCACGGCGTCCTCATCGCGCCGCTATGGGTCCTTACCGCCGCGCACGTAGTCGACCGGCACCATGCTGTGGGCGTGGTCGTAGTCGCCGGTGCTCCCCGTGCCGTGCGCAATGTTTTCATCCATCCCGGCTTCAGGAAGCCTCCCCAGACGATGATCGACTCCGCACTTGCGTCGGGCGATTGGGAGCCTTTTTTTGAGTTCATGGCGTCTTCCGATGACATTGCGCTGGTCCAGCTTGCCGAGCCGGTTCTGGACGTTGCGCCAGCACGAATTTACAACGGCGACGCGTTAGGCAAGGTCGTTCGGATCATGGGGCGGGGTGCCACGGGAACAGGGGTGACCGGTCACCACCTGTACGCTCCACAGCGGACTGACCTTCGCCACGGTTACAACAAGATCAGCGTCTCGGAGGACCGGTGGATCGGTTATCGCTTTGACAAACCGCCGAACGCGCTCCCCCTCGAGGCGTCTACTGGCAGCGGGGACAGCGGCGGTCCGATCCTCGTCGCAACTGGAGACGAATGGCACGTCGCGGGTCTCATGGCGTGGAAGCGCGTCGTAGTCACCGGCACTGAGCTACATCCCGGTAAGTACGGGGAGACAGTCTTTGGCGTCAGACTGGGGAACTACGCGGACTGGATCGAAAAGTTGATCGCGGACGGCGGCATATCTGGGACGTCCCGTTGATCAACGCGACCTAACTCGGTGGAATCGCCCGAGCGGGGGAACCCCGCTTCTGGCCGGTAACGGCAATTGGCTGTTGCCCCGGCGCGCTGACTCAGTCAATTCCAGAACCGCCGATCAGCACGTACCGGCAGCACTGGCCATGCCTGAGTTTGCCCGCTGGGGCGATCACGACTGGAATTTCTTCGGGGCCGATTTGCGCTTGCGGCCGGCAGCGGCGCATCGCGGACCCGCCAAGCGCCTGCATCAAGGGGGGGCAGGGTGGCGATTGATTAAATTAATGAGCCTGGGTGAAACGCCACCTTAAAGCCTGCTCCTGCAAGCTCTCCAAGGGTAAACGGCCTCCGGTACCTTCGCCCCCACAACTTGGTCAGCCTCGACCGGTACCGACGGTCGAGCCAGCACACCCTCACGGCTTAAGCTGTTGATCGAAAAGATTTTTCCGGCATGGTGAGGAAAATAGTGACTTATGCCTGCCCCTATTGCCGGAAATAGTGGCTTTTGCCTTCCATTTGGTAGCGTCCATCACACCCGGCATCGCCACGGCCCAACGGGCACGCCGGATTCGGTAGCGCCTTTTGCCTAACCACACACGAGGCCGCCTTCGGGCGGCCTCAGTCTTTGGGCTCGAACCGCAGGTTCTCGTTGCGGATCCACCCCCGCTCGCTGTGCCGGTCTTCGCACCAGCAGGCGCCGTGTTTGGGGTCTTCCCAGATCAGGCGGACGGTGTCGCCGGGCTGCACGGTGAGTTCGGCGCTGCAGTATTCGGCCGTGGCCTGGGGGCGGCCGGCGTTGGTGCTGATCAGGTCCAGGGGCACCCAGCCGGCGCTGAGCTGGCCGTCTTCGGCCCACACGTAGCCCGGGCGGTCCGGGTGGGCGTGCTGCACGAACACGGTGTCGCCCGGCTTGAGCGTGAGCGGGATCGCGTCGGGGCTTTCCTGCGGCGCGATGACCTGCGCGTTGATGGCCTTGAGCGTGGACATGGGTGGCGGACTCCGTGGCGTGCTCCCCCTGTCGGAGCCACGCCACAAGGATACGTTCTGGCGCCCGGCGCTGCATCCGTTTCTCGTCGCCCTGTGCTTAACTGACGCCATGATGGGCACGAGTGGATGGAATCGGGTGTGTTCGATGACGTGGCTCCGGGGGCTATTGCTGGCGTGCCTGCTGCTGGCCCCGGCCGCGTGGGCCAGCGAGGCCCGCGAAGCGGCCCTGGGGCAAGCCAGCGAGCTGTGGGCGCAGGGCGAATACGGCCGGGCCATCGCCGTCCTCGAACCTTTCGAGGCCGAGGCCGACCCGGAGCTGGATGCCATGCTGGCCAGCCTGCTGGTGATGCAGGCCATCGACGGACTTCGCCCGGAAGACGTGGCAAACGTGGACCTCGCGCGCGCCATCGCCCTGGCCGAGCGTGCCGCTGCCGCCGGCAGCCCGATGGCGCTCAACGAGCTGCACCTGATCCACCTCAACGGCTGGGGCGTGCCGGTGGACCTGGACAAGGCGCGCGATTTCCTCGAGCGTGCCGTGGCCGCCGGGGATGAAGGCGCGCGCACCAACTACGCCGCCAACCTGTTCGAAGGCAGCCAGCTCCTGCCGCGCGACCGCGACCGCGCCTGCGAGATCTTCAACGAGCTCCTCGACGTGGTGGATCCGCAGCCCTACGTCGCCTACTACCTGGGCCTGGCCCGCGTGCAGGGCGATTGCGGTTTCACCGCCGACCCGGGGCAGGGCATCGAACTGGTGCGGCTGGCGGCGGACCAGGGCCTGCGCTTCGCCGAATTCCAGATGGGCCTGGCCTACGAGGAGGGCGTCGGCGTCGAGCGCGACCTGGCGCAGGCCCTGGACTGGTTCCAGCGCGCCGCCGACCAGGGCGTGGCCCCGGCGCAGTGGCGCATCGGCATGAGCTTCGTGCGCGGCGAGGGCCGCGCCGTCGACCCGGCCCGGGCCGTCGCGTGGTTCAGCCGCGCTGCCGACGCCGGCCACGTCGATGGCCTGACCAGCCTGGCGGTGATGTACGCCACCGGCTCCGGGGTCGAAAAGGACACCGCCCGGGCGCTCTCGCTCTACCAGCAGGCCGTGGACGCCGGCGGCGTGCACGCCTACCGCAACCTCGCCGGCATGTACCTGGTGGGCGAGGGCGTCGAGGCCGACCCGGTGCAGGCCTGGCTGCACTACGAGATGGGCGTGGCCCTGGGCAACAAGGAAGAGGGCTGGCTGCGCGATGCCATCGAAGCCCGGCTCGAACCCGAGGCGCGCGCCCGCGCCGAGGCCGCGCTGGCCGAGTGGAAATCCGGCCAGTCGCGCTGAGCATTCCGTTGGTCTGCCCGCAGCGACCACCTGCCCGAAACCGCCGGAAAGTGTGAACTGGTTCACGGTTTCACGCGGTTTTCGGGCGCCCAATGACTCCCCGGACCCATCCGGAGGGACCGGCCCGTGATCCCCGTCTATATCGCCCAAACCGACCTCGACGCCCAGCTCGTGCAGGAACTGCTGGTGACGTCGGGCATCGCCGCGCACATCTTCGGGCCCAACGTGGCCGAGCCGGGCGAGACCGTCGCCACCACCCCGCAGATCCGCGTCGTGGTCGAGGACGCCGAGGCCGAGGAGGCCCGCCAGCTCGTGCAGGACTGGCAGACCGCACCCTCGCCCGAAGAGTTCGAGTTCGACGACGGCCTGCTCGATTCCAAGGCCTTCGACGAGATCGAAGAGCTCAGCTTCCAGCCCGGCGACCCGAACCTGCCGGCCTGAGGACTCCACGCAGCGGCCGGTCCGTGACCGGTTTGCTTGACTTGCCGGGCGGGCTAAAGTCGGGAAAACACCCCCGGAGCCGCCCATGCGATTGTTTTGCGCCGTCCTGCTTTCCCTCTCGATGGTTTCTGCGACTTTCGCCGCCGAGCCGAAGGTCGGGCCGAAGCTTCGCCTGAACCTGCAGGTGCTGGTTCCGGTGGATGCCGAAGGCCAGGCGGGAACGCCGCGGATCGGCGAAGAGCTGCCCGAAGAGGCGCAGGCCCTGGTCATCGAGCGCGTGGGAGCGCTGCGTTACGAGCCCGCCACCCGCGACGGCGCGCCAGTGCCCAGCGAGTTGTCGCTCTCGGTCCCGTTCACGGCACAGAACATCGACGGGACGGTGCACTACACCGTGGGCGAGGCCACGGCGGCGCCGATCATCAAGCAGATTCCGAACTATCCCGTCGAGGCCATTCGCGACGGCGCTGCCGCAGCCTTGGTCGTGCGGGTCGAAGTCGCCGCCGAGCCCGGTCCCGACCGGGTGAAGGCGGAGGTGGTGGCCAGCGAGTTCGCGTCGCGGCGGGCAAGCCGCTACAAGCGCCAGTTCGAGCAGGCCGCGATCCAGTCCCTGTCGGCCTGCTGCAGGCTCGTCGAAACCATCGACGGCCAGCCGCTTGGCCGGGTGGAATACGTGGCCATTTCCTACTCCACCACCTTCAACCGCGAACGCGTCGACGCCGAGGCGTTGAAGGCCAGCCATGCGGGCGAGGTCGTGGACCTGCCCGCGGGCCTGCGTCGCGCCAAGGTGGTTGAGTCCCCTGACGCCCCGAAAGCACCCGCCGGCTGACCGGCGCCGCCATGACCGAACTCGTCAGCGCCCTGCCGCCCGACGACCAGGCCGAACTCGAGCGCGCCCGCGTCCTGCTCGAGTCGCCGGGCCTGGCGGTGCAGCTGGCGAACGTGATCGGCACGCCCATCGAGAGCCTGATGCGTGGCCTGCCCGGGCCGGCCAGCCGGCTGGTGGACAAGGCCGCGCGCAAGGCGGTCGAGGTGGCCTTCGACGCCGCGCGCCGCACCCTGCGCGACGAGAACGCCGCGGCGCCCAGCCTGCGCCTGCACCAGGTGGCCGTGGCCGGTTCCGGCGCGGTGGGCGGCTTTTTCGGCCTGCCGGGCCTGCTGGTGGAGCTGCCGGTGACCACCACCACCATGCTGCGCTCGATCGCCGACATCGCCCGCAGCGAAGGTGCCGCGCCCGGCGAGCCGGACACGCGGCTCGACTGCCTGCAGGTGCTGGCCCTGGGTGGTACGCGCCCGGACGACGACGGTGCCGAGTCGGGCTACTTCGCCACGCGCGCCGCGCTGGCCCAGCAGGTCACCGCGGCCACGCGCTACGTGGCCAGCGGCGTCGGCACCGGCAGCGCGCCGGCCATCGTGCAGCTGGTCAATGGCATCGCCAGCCGTTTCTCCATCCCCGTCACGCAAAAGGCGCTGGCGCAGGCGGCGCCGCTGGTGGGCGCGGCCACCGGGGCCACGCTCAACCTCATTTTCATGCGGCACTTCCAGTCGGCCGCGCGCGGGCACTTCATCGTGCGCCGCCTCGAGCGCGTGCATGGCGAGGTCGCGGTGCGTGCGGCCTATGCCCGCCTGGCCGGGGCCGCCCGCAAACGCTGAGGCCGCTGCCGGCCGGCGCGCGCAGGCGTAAAGTTCGTCCTGACGCGTTCCCGGGAGTGTTGCCATGAATCCACGTGCCCTGATGCTGGCGGCTTTCGGCCTGGCGTCCCTGGCCGGCCCCGTCGCCGCCGAGTCGCTCTACAAATGCGAAGGGCCGGGCGGTGCGGTGAGCATCCAGTCCTCGCCCTGTCCGGCGGGCAGCACCCAGGTGTGGAAGCGCGACGCCACGCCCGAGCCGGGCCCGAGCGTGGAGGAGCTGGCCGCCCGCGCCGCCCTGGCCGAGGCCGAAGCCCGGCGCGCCGCCGAAGAGGCCCGCGCGGCCGAACAGGCGCGGCTGGCGGAAGTCGAGCGGCGCGAGCAGCTGGCCCGCCAGCGCGAGGCCGAGGCGCGCGGCGAGCGCCCGCCCACCAAGAGCGCCTGCACCCAGGCCCACGATTTTTCCGACGCCGCGCTGGCCAAGGAATTCCTGCGCCTGACGGAGACGCAGAAGGCCGACTTGCGCGCCTGGGTGGTGGCCCAGTGCGCCGACGTCTACGACTCCTGATCGGCTGAAGCCACGGCGGCGGCGCGGCGCTTTCGCAGGCCACGCGGCGCGTTTGTCCGGGCGACGGCCGCGGTGTCGGCGCGCTCGAATGGGGCCTCGCGAAGGAGGCCCGCATGTCCCGCATCCTGCTCATCGTTTCGGTGCTGGCGGTGGCCGGCACCGCCGGGTCCGGCCCGCAGCTGCGCAAGTGCGTCGCGCCGGGTGGCGCGGTCAGCTACCAGGACCAGCCCTGCGCGGCCGACGCCAGCGAAGCCTGGGCCCAGCCGGTGAAGGCGCTGCCGTCGCCGGTGCCCGCGCCGGCGGCCGCGCAGGCGGCCTCTTCGCGCCCCGCGAGCCCGCGCGCGAGCCCCGCCGCCCGCCTGCCGGCGGCCCGGCCGGATCCTCGCCGCGCGCGCTGCGAGCAGGCCCGCCGCGAGGCCAACGAACAGCGCGACCGGCTCTGGAACAAGCTCAGCTTCGCCGAGCGCTCCGAACTCGACGCCCGGGTGGCCCGTGCCTGCGCACGCGAGGGCTGAACCGGCCCCGGCCGGGGCCGGCCCGCACGCTCCCCGCCGGGTGCCGGGGCGGCGACAATACGCGCATGCACGCTTCCTCGAACCTGCGCGGCATCGTCGCGATGCTGCTGGCCGTCGGCCTGTTCTCGCTGATGGACGGCGGCCTCAAGCACCTCGCCGGCCACTACCCGCCGATGCAGGTGGCGGCCCTGCGCGGGCTGTCGGGCGTGCCCCTGGTCACGGCCTGGGTGCTGGCCACGGGCGCGGCGGCCGGGCTGCTCAAGGTGCGCTGGTCGCTGCACCTGCTGCGCGCGGCGCTGTCGATCCTGATGCTCTCGAGCTTTGCGTTCGCGCTCAAGGGCATGCCGATGACCAGCGCCTACTCCATCTTCTTCGTGGCGCCGCTGCTGATCACCGCGCTGTCGGTGCCCATGCTGGGCGAGACGGTGGGCCCGCGGCGCTGGGCCGCCATTTTCGTTGGCCTGCTCGGCGTGCTGGTGGTGCTGCGCCCCACGGGCGAGGGCGTATTCGGCTGGGCCGGCCTGGCGGTGGTGGCGGCGGCCGCGGGCTATTCGCTCTCGGCCATCCTGGTGCGGGTGATGCATCGCACCGACAGCGCGCAGTCGATGGTGTTCTGGATGCTGGTGATGACGGCCGTCGGCGCGGGCCTGCTGGCCCTGCCGAACTGGGTGCCGCTGCGTGCGGCCGATGCCTGGGTGATCGCCGGCGTGGGCGTCACCGGTTTCCTGGGCCAGGTGGCGATCACCGAGGCCTTCCGCTCGGGCGAGGCCTCGGTGGTGGCGCCGTTCGAATACAGCGCGCTGGCCTGGGGCCTGGGCCTGGACCTGCTGATCTGGGGCGTGCTGCCCGACGGCTGGACCTTCGCCGGCGCCGGCATCATCGTCGCCAGCGGCCTTTACATGGTCCATCGCGAGCGGGTGCGTGCGCGGCCGCCGGCCGACTGAGTCGCCGCGCCAGCGGTTATGCTTGCGGCCATGCGTTCCCCTCGGAAACCCGGCATGAGCCCGCGCCTGATCCTGTTGCTCCCTGTTTGCCTGCTGGCTGCCTGCGGCGGCGAAGCCCCGCCGGCCGAAGCGCCGGCGGAAGACGTCGCCGAAACCGTAGTGGTCAGCGGCACCGACTGGAGCCGCTGCCGCGTGGCCGGCCTGGCCCTGCCGGTTGGCGCGCGCCTGTTCGTCATCGACGGCGGCGAGCCGGTGCCCGGCGCCGAGCCGGGGCGCGAATCCATCCGGCGCGTGGAAGTGATGGTGCCGGGCCCGGTGGCCCTGCTGATGACCGCGCCCGACGCCACCGCCTGGCACGTGCGCCCGTCGCAGGAAACCGAGGTCCGCGCCGTGGTCGCGCTCGGCGATGCGCCCCAGCGCATCACCGGCCAGCGCCTGGGCCCGCACCAGCGCGCCGCTTCGGCGGCGATGGGCGACGCCTGCGCCGGCTACCTGCTCGCCGATGGCGCGGGCGAGTCGCTGGACGAGGCCACCGACGAGATCTTCGGCAAGCCGCACGACGCCATCTACCGGCTGCGCGTGGGCAGCGCCGTGATCGGCGGCACCGAGCCGGTGTCCGACCGCCCGGTGGGCCAGTAAGCGGTGGCTCCCGTGTTTGGCCTGGTGGGTTTCGACGGCGACGACACGCTCTGGCACAGCGAAGGTTATTTCCGCGCCGCGCACGCCGAGTTCGAGGCCATCGTCGGCAAGTACGTCGACCTGGCCGACGCCGGCCTTCACGAAAAACTGCTGGCCACCGAGCAGCGCAACATCAAGCTCTTCGGCTACGGCGCCAAGGGCATGACCCTGTCGATGGTGGAAACGGCCATCGCGCTGACCGGCGAGCGCATCGGCGCCGCCGACATCCACCGCATCGTGGGCCTGGGCAAGGCCATCCTCGAGCATCCGGTCGAGTTGCTGCCCGGCATCCGCCCCGCGGTCGAGGCGGTGGCGCGCGAGCACCCGGTGGTGCTGGTGACCAAGGGCGACCTGTTCCACCAGGAAGCCAAGGTCCGCGCCTGCGGGCTGGCCGACCTGTTCCGGCGCATCGAGATCGTGTCGGAAAAGAACGCGAGCACCTATGCCCGCGTGCTGGGCGAATTCTCGATGGCACCGTCGCGCTTCGTGATGGTGGGCAATTCGCTGCGCTCGGACATCGAGCCGGTGCTGCGCCTGGGCGGCTGGGGCGTTTACATGCCCTACCACGTCACCTGGGCGCACGAGATGGAGCACGGCATCGAACCGGGCCACGCGCCGCGCATGGCCAGCGTCGAGGTGCCGGCGCAGATCCCCGGGGCCTTGTCCGAGCTGCGGGCCCGCGTCGCGGGTTGAACGGGCGCGGGCTTGCCATCCGGCGGCCACCGCTCCAGTCTTGGCGGCATGGAACAAGCCGCGCTATCGGACAACGGCGCGCAGGTGAAGTGGCTGCAGCGTTCGGCGCTGGCCGCGGCGCTGGTCGTGGCGGCCATCGGCATCGCGGCCCTGGCGGGCTGGCTCTTCGACCTGCCCGTCCTGCGCAGCGTCATTCCCGGCCACGTCGCCATGAAGGCCAACACCGCCGTGGGCATGGTCCTGGCGGCCGCCGCATTGGCGGCCTGCGTGCGGCCGGATTGGATGCCGCTGCGGATCTCGGGTCCGGCCTCGATTGCGGTTGCGCTGCTGGGTGCGGGCACGCTGTTCCAGGTCGTGACCGGCGTCGAACTCGGCATCGACACGCTGCTGTTCGACGATCCCGAGGCGCTGCGCACGGGTCGTGCGCCCGGCCGCATGTCCGAGCTGACGTCGGCATCGTTCGTGCTGGTCGGGGTGATCGGCATGATGGCCTGCAAGCGCATCGGCGCCTGGCTGGGCCAGGCGCTGGCCCTGGTGATGCTGGTGCTCGGTCTGTTCGCGCTCAGCGCCTACGGCTACGCCATGGGCACGGAATCCGGCCAGGTCGCCTTCACGCCGCTGGGCATCAACACGGCGCTCTGCGTTTTCCTGCTGGCGCTGGGCTGGCTGGCTTCGCAGCCGGGCAGCGGACTGGCCCGCGTCCTTGCCAATCCTGGCCTCGGCGGCGAGCTGGCGCGCCGCACGCTGGCCCCGGCGCTGGTGGCCCCGGTGATCGTGGCCTTCGCAGCCCAGGTTTCCCTCGCCGAGGGCTGGTTGTCGGTCGGCGCCACCATCACCTGGATGGCGGTGGCCTCGGGCCTGTTCGTCGCCGGCCTGGTCTGGTGGGGCGCGAACCTGCTCGATCGGCTCGAGCGCGAGCGCGAACACAGTCGCCGGCTGGAGGCCAGCGCCCACACCGACGAGCTCACCGGCGTGGGCAACCGTCGCGCCTTCGACGAGGCGCTGGCCGCGCTGCTGGCGCGTCGCGCCAAGGGCGGCTCGGACCTGTGCCTGCTGATGATCGACCTGGACCACTTCAAGCGTTACAACGACAGCCATGGCCACCTGGCCGGCGACCAGGCCCTGCGCCTGGCCGGCGCCCTGCTGCGAGCCGCCCTGCGTCCGGGCGACATCGCGGCACGCTACGGTGGCGAGGAGTTCGCGGTGCTGCTTCCCGGCGTCGATGCCGAGCGCGCCGCGATGGTGGCCGAACGGCTATGCCGCGACTTCCGCATCGCCGACTGGCCCTACGAACCGGTCACCATCAGCGTCGGGGTGGCCGAAGCCGCGCCGGGGGAGACGCCGCAGTCACTGGTATCGCGCGCCGACGCCGCGCTTTACGAGGCCAAGGCCTCGGGGCGCGACCGCGCCGCCGTGGCTCAGTCGGGCAGCGCGTAACCCAGGCCGAGGATGATGCTGGTGCGGCGGTCGTCGTCCACCAGCGGGCTGTCGGTGATTTCCGACGGCAGGAAGGTGTGGCCCACGCGAGCGAACAGCTGCCAGCGCTTGCCGAGCGGCCGCGTGGCCAACACCGAGATCTCCGGCAACAGCGCGGCGTCGCCGGCGTAGGCCGGACGGCCCGGCAGGGCCTCGGCATCGCGCACGCCGTAGTAGTAATCCACCAGGTCGGCGCTCTGCCAGCGCAGCGAAACCGTGGGCAGGATGCGCCACTGGCCGGCTGGTACGTAGCCGGTCCACGAGGCATCGACTTCCTGGCCGCCGCTGCGGTCGAGCAGGTCGGTGGCGGCCGAAAGCTCGAACTGGCCGACGCGCGGCACGCGCCAGGACAGCGCGACGCCGCCATCGAGCGAGAAGCGGCGGTCGTCCATGCCGGCCAGGAAGGGCGAATCGGCGGCCTCGTAGCCGTCGCCGCGCGCCTGCAGGAACACGCTGGTCTCGAAGGTGTCGCCCTCGGTCAGCCGGAACCCGCCGCGCAGGCCGCGCAGGTAGGCGCGCTCGCCCTCGAAGCGCACCAGCGGCACCACCAGCAGGTCTTCGTCGAGCTGGCGGTAGGGCGCGTCGCGCTCGATCGCGATCAGGCCGAGCGTCCAGCGCGGCTGCCCGTCCGACTGCGCGTCGGTGGCCTGGGCGTGGGCCAGCGGGGCCGCGAGCAGCGCGGCGAGCAGGGGCAGGGCGGTCTTCATGCATCACTCCGGTTCGACGGCGGCGCCACTGTCGGCGAGCCTCCGTCGAACCGGCGTGATTGTCCAGCCGCTCAGGGCAGCTTGAACACCACCGGCACCAGCCCATAGGCAGGCACGGCGCGCCCATCGCGCTGGGCCGGGTGGAAGCGCCACTGCGCCAGCACCTGGTCGCGCGCCGCGCGGTCGAGTTCGCGGTGGCCGCTGCTGCGTTCGATCACGACTTCCACCGGGCGGCCGGTGGCGTCCACCAGCACCCGCAGCGTCACCGTGCCCTCGAGGCCGGCGCGCGCGGCGATGCGCGGGTAGCGCGGCGGCGGCGCGACGTCGTAGGCGAGGGTGGCCAGCGAGGGCTCGCCCGGGTCGAAGCTGGTCTCCTCCGGGCCGGTGTCGCTGGCCGGCGGCGAGAAGATCTCGCCCTGCTCGAACACCGGCGCGTCGGAGGCCGCGGGCGTCGGCGTCGTCGTGATGCGGATGGGCGTGTTCACCGGCCGCGGGTCCGGCTGGGGCAGTCGCTCGGGCGGCGCCACGGTGACCGGGATGTCGCGGGGCGGCACCGGTTCGTAGACCACCACCGTCGTCTCCGGCCGGCGCTCCGCCAGCGGCGGCGACCAGCTCAAAGGCAGGGCGAGCAGGCCGAGCACGACCACGTGCACGGCGATGGCGAGGCTGTTGCCGGCGATGCGCGTGGCATCCAGGCGCGACCAGGGCGAGTCGGACGACGGGTGGGGCAGGGTGCGGACCATGGGACACCTCCTTCGCTGGGCTGGGGCAAGGTCTGGAACGTTCCTGCACGGCCGCCGGGGTTGGGCTGGCGCCGTCCGTCGATGGCTCCACCCTGCCGTCATGCCGGCTGCACGGGCAAGGGGTAGGATCGCGAATATGAAGACACGCACGTTTCCCGGTTCGCTGCTGTTCATGCTGGCGCTCGCCCTGGTCCTGGCCGGCTGTGGCCGCGGGGGCGGCGAGGCCGCGCAGGATCCGGCGCCCGCGCCGCCGGAGGTCGTGATGGCGCCCGATGACGGCGAGGATTTCGAACTGGCCTGGCAAGGCGTGCTGCCCTGCGCAGACTGCGAGGGCATCCAGACCCGCCTGAGCCTGCGCCGCGAGGCCGACGAGGCGGTGTTCGAGCTCCGGGAAACCTACCTCGGCCCTGCACAGGGCAACGAGTTCACCACCACCGGCCACTGGCGGCTCGAAGTGGCCGGGGAGCCCGGTGCGCCGGCGGTCTACCGCCTGGGCCCCGAGGGCGGTGCGCTCGGCTTTGCGCTGCAGCCCGATGGCAGCCTTCAGCTGCTGGACGCCGACGGCGAGCCGCCGGACCCGCCGCTGGCCTTCCGCCTGCACCGGCTCTGAGCATTTCGACACGATTCACCCGGCTGGGGCAGAATCGGCCCGTCCCACACCAACGGAGGGCCGCCATGAAGCCCCTGTTCAAGACCGTGCTGCTTTCCCTCGGCCTGGCCCTGTCGGCCGGCGCCCACGCCATCGTCGACGAATTCGCCATCGGCTTCAGCCCGCGCACCGGCGACACCTGGGTCGATGCCCGGCTGGGCGACATCAACGTCTTCGCCCGCGGCAACACCGACGGCTTCATCGACGACGTGGTGGTGAGCTACGGCGCGCCGCGCTACCTGGTGCGCGAGTACTACTACGACCGCCGCTGGGCCCCGGGCGACATCTACTACGCCTGCGCGCTGGCCTACCAGCTGGGGCGCCCGTGCCTGGACGTGCTGCGCATCTACGAGCGCGACCACGGCCAGGGCTGGGGCGCGATCGCCAAGCGCCTGGGCATCAAGCCCGGTTCGGCCGAGTTCCATGCGCTCAAGGGCGGCGTGGGCAAGGGCCACGAGCGCATGCGCGGCCGCGGCGGCCCGAAGGCCGCCGGCGGCCCCCCGCAGGGTGGTCGCGACGCCGGTCCGCCCTCGTCCCGCGGCGGCGGCCCCGGCAAGGGCGCCGGCGACAAGGGCAAGGGCGACAAGGGCAAGGGCCGCGGCAACGGCGGCTGAGCCCTCAGCGCGCGGTGTAGCCGCCGTCGATGGCCAGCTCGGCGCCGGTGACGAACTTCGATTCGTCCGAGGCCAGGTAGACCACGCCCCAGGCGATGTCGTCCACGTCGCCCATGTGGCCCAGCGGGTGCAGTTCGCCCACGGCCTTGCGCGCCGCCGCGATGTCGGTGGCGCCGCTGGCCTTGAGGTGGTTCTCCACCATCGGCGTCCAGATGTAGCCCGGGTGCACCGAGTTCACCCGGATGCGGTCGGCGGCGTAGCACAGCGCGTCGGTCTTGCTCATCAGCCGCACCGCGCCCTTGGAGGCGTGGTAGGCCGGGATGTCGGGCGCGCCGACCAGGCCGTAGATGGACGAGAGGTTGATGATGCTGCCGTGGCCGGCGCGCTTCATGTGCGGGATGGCGTGCTTGCAGCAGAACATCACGCCCTTGACGTTCACCGCCTGCACCTTGTCCCACTCTTCCTCGGTGATCTCGTGGGTGAGCTTGGTCGAGCCGGAGATGCCGGCGTTGTTGACCAGTACGTGCAGGCCGCCGAACTCGGCCGCGGCCTCGTCGATGGCCTTTTTCACCTGGGCCTCGTTGCTCACGTCCACGTGCCAGTAGCGGGCGCGCGCGCCCTTGGCGCGCAGCGCGGCGGCGATGGCCTCGCCCTCGGTGTCGTGCAGGTCGAACAGGGCGACGGCGCCGCCTTCCTCGGCCAGGCGCTCGGCGCAGGCGCGGCCGATGCCGAGCGAGGCGCCGGTGACGATGCAGGCCTTTCCTTTCACGCGATCCATGGTCGTTCTCCGTGGCTGGGAAGCTCCAGTCTGCCTCGTTCCCGCGGCGGCGTTTTGACGCAAGTCAGGGCGGCGAAAGCTGGTCGAGCAGCCGCGCCGCCTTGGCGGCCTGCTGCACGCTGCGGCGCAGGTCGCTGAAGCTGCGCAGCAGCGCGTCCATGCCCGCGATGGGCAGCCGGCCATCGGCACCCGCGGCCAGCAGGGCGGCCTTGAGCGCCTCGTAGCCTGCGTCGAAGCGTTCGGCCTGCTGCGGGGCCAGGGGCGCGAACGGCGACTGGGACGGGTCGAGCTGCACGAGCAGGTCGTCGGCTTCGCGGGCAAGGTCGGTGATGCGCAGGCGCAGGCTGCCATCGGCCAGCGCCGCCAGCGCCTGGCGCCCGGCGCCGATGCCGGCGCCGCGTTCGTGGCAGTTGTCGTAGTAGTGCTGCACGCGCAGCAGGCTGGCCAGCGCCTGCGCCGTGCTCTCCGACATCGAGGCCCGCGACAGCCCGGCCACGAAGTCCTGGATCGCCCGGCCCAGGCGCTCGTAGCCGGCATCGCCGGGCGTCGCCGCCCCGCCCAGCAGCCCGGCCAGCGCGCCGCGCGCCCGCGCGATCGCCTTGCGCCCGAGCCGGTAGGTTTCCCGGCGCAGGGCATCGACGGCCAGGGAGGGGACCGAGGCGACGTTCTGGTCCAGGTAGCGCGGCTGGCCCTCGGCTTCGTCCACGGCGCGGAAGCGCTGGCGCAGCTGGGCCGCCATGCGGTCGGCCAGCGGCCACATCAGCGCCACGCCCAGCACGTTGAACACGCTGTGGAAGAGCGCCAGGCCGGTGGCGGGGGAATCCTCCAGGTCGAGCAGGTCGCCCAGCAGGTCCACGCCGTCGAGCAGCCAGGGCAGCAGCACCAGCGCCACCGCCGCGGTGAGCACGTTGAACAGAACGTGCGCGGCGGCGGCGCGCTTGGCGTTGGGCGTGGCGCCGATGGCCGCCAGCACCGCGGTGACCGAAGTGCCGATGTTCGCGCCGATGACCATCGCGGCGGCGTCGGTGAACGACAGCGAGCCGGTGTGCGCCAATGTCAGCGTCACCGCCAGCGAGGCGCTGGAGGACTGCATGAGGATGGTGAGCAGGGCGCCGGCCAGCACGTAGGCCGGCACTTCCAGCCAGCCGCCGGCCAGGGCCGGAAGCGCCAGCGAGGTGCCGTCGATGGCGAAGGCTTCCTGCAGGAAGGCGATGCCCAGGAACAGCACGCCGAAGCCGGTCAGCGCCGTGCCGATGGCGGCGCGCCGGGTGTCGGCGCCGGTCAGGCGCAGGGCCATGCCCAGGCCGATCAGCGGCAGGGCGGCGGCGTCGACGTTGATCTTGAAGCCCACCAGGGCGACCAGCCAGCCGGTCATGGTGGTGCCGACGTTGGCGCCGAACAGCACCCACAGCGACTGCGAGAAGGTCAGCAGGCCGGCGTTGACGAAGCCGATCGCCGCCACCGTCACCGCGCTCGAGGACTGCACCACGGCGGTGACCGTGATGCCCGAGAGCAGGCCGCGCAGCCGGGTCTGGGTGGACGAACTCAGCAGGCGCCCCAGCGCCGGGCCCGCGGCCTGCTTGAGGCCGTCGGTCATCAGCAGCATGCCCAGCAGGAACAGGCCCAACCCGCCCAGCAATGCCCCGACGCCGATGCCTTCGATCATCGCCCCGCTTCCCCGTCCGTTCCGGCCCGATGATAGCCCCGTCGTGCGGCCACGCCGCCGGCTCGGGTATCCTGCGCGCCCTTGTTCGGGTGAGCGCACATGCCGGGCCCAGGCCACGATCCCCACGCGCACAGGCTGTCGGTCGCGCCGATGATGGACTGGACCGACCGGCACTGCCGCGTCTTCCACCGCCTCCTCGCGCCGCACGCGCGCCTGTACACCGAGATGGTGCACGCGCAGGCGGTCATCCACGGCGACCGCGAGCGCCTGCTGGGCTTCGACCCGGTCGAGCACCCGGTGGCGCTGCAGCTGGGCGGCTCCGACCCGGCGCACCTGGCCCAGGCCACCCGCATCGGCGCCGACTGGGGCTACGACGAGGTCAACCTCAACGTCGGCTGCCCGTCCGACCGCGTGCAGGCCGGGCGCTTCGGCGCCTGCCTGATGAAGGAGCCCGCGCTGGTGGCCGACTGCGTGGCCGCGATGATCGCCGCCGCGCCGGCCCGGGTGCCGGTGACGGTGAAATGCCGGCTGGGCGTGGACGAGATGGAGGACTACGACGTCTTCCGCGCCTTCATCGACGCGGTCGCGGCCGCGGGCTGCGGCGTGTTCGTGGTGCATGCCCGCAAGGCCTGGCTGCAGGGCCTGAGCCCGAAGGAGAACCGCGAGATCCCGCCGCTGCGCTACGAATGGGTGCACCGCCTCAAGCGCGAGCGGTCCGACCTGGTGGTGTCGATCAACGGTGGCCTGGCCACGGTCGAGGACGTGCTGGAACACGCGCGCGGCCTCGATGGCGCCATGATCGGCCGCGCCGCCTACCACGAGCCCTATCGCCTGCACCTGATGGACCGCGCGCTGTTCGAGCCGGCGCGCGAACCCGAGGACCGTGCGGTTCTGCTGCGCAAGCTGCGGCCCTACGTCGAGGATTGCCTCGCGCGCGGCGTCGCGCTCAAGCACATCAGCCGCCACTTGCTGGGCCTGTTCCACGGCCAGCCGGGCGGCCGCCTGTTCCGGCAGGTGCTCAGCGAGGGCGCGCCGCGCGTCGGCGCCGGTTGGGAGCTGGTGGAACGCGCGCTGGCCGAAACCCGGCGCGATCCGGAAAGGACCGCGCCGTGATCACCCGCGACAGCCAGGCCTTCCTCGCCTTCGCGCGCACGCTGGCGCCGGATTTCGGCCCGGCCTGCGCGCGCGCCGCCTTCCTGGTGGCGCCGGAGGGCTTCGCGCTGGCGGCCGAGTCGGCCAGCGACAACGCCTACATGGACCTGTCGGTGGCCGTGGACCCGGCGCGCGCGCTGGCCCAGCACCGCGCCCTGCAGGCCGCGCTCTCGGAAGACCTGCCGGTGGTGTGTTTCCCCGGCGACCCGGCCGCGCCCGACGGCCTGTTCCCGAACAACGTCTTCGCCACCGCACCCGGGCGGCTGCTGGTGGGCCGCATGCGCCACCCGGTGCGCCAGCGCGAGGCCGAACGCGCCGACATCCGCGGCTTCTTCACCGGCCTGCTGGGCTACCGCGAGATCGACCTGCGCCAGTCGCCGGGCGTGTGCGAGCTCACCGGTTCGGTGGTCGTGGACCGCGCCCGCGGCATCGCCTTCGCCGGCCTGGGCGAACGCTGCGACGAGGCCGGCGCCGCCGCCCTGCACGCGGCCCTGGGCCTGCGCGCCACCCTGCTGTTCGACCTGGCGCCGGGGGAGTACCACGCCAACGTAGTGATGAGCGTGCTGGCCGGGCGCGCCCTGGTCATCGCGCCCTCGGGCTTCGCCGACCCGGCCGTGCCGGCGGCGCTGGCGGCGCTTTACGCCCCGGCCGTGGTGGAGCTTTCGCCGGCCCAGAAGCAGGCCTTCGCGGGCAACTGCATCGCCTTGTGCGACCAGCGCGTGCGCATCAGCCAGGCCGGTGCCGACGCGCTCGCCCCGGCCCAGCACGAGGTGCTGGCCGCGGCCGGGCTGGCCCTGGCCCCGGTTGCGCTGGACGAGATCGAGAAAGCCGGTGGCTCACTGCGCTGCTGCGTGGCCGAAATCTACTGAGCGCTGAACCCTTTTTAGCGTAAGTTATTGATGTGGTTAGGGTTCAGACCGGATTCACCGCCCCGGCAACAGACTCTGCCCCACGCCCGGCTAGCCGGTCCCCCCACTCGGAGCTAGTATCCCGCCGATGCTGAACGCCGTTCGCCACCTCCTGCTGCTCGCCGCCGTCGCGGTCGCGCTGCCCGTGCACGCTGAAGAGGCGCGCCAGCGTCGCGCCGAGGCCAGCGAGCGCATCCGCGAGGTCGAGCGCGATGGCGGCCGCGTGCTGCGCGCCGAGCGCGTGCAGCGCGGCGGCGAGGAAACCTACCGCCTCAAGGTGCTCACGCCCGAAGGCCGCGTGCGCGTGCTGCATGGCGACGACGCCCGCGAGTCGCGCGATGCCGGCCGCTTCGAGCGCCGCGGCCTGCAGGGTCGCGAGCGCATGCGCCGCCCCGAACCGCGCCCGGCCGATGCCGGCCGCGGCGAACCCGCCCCCGATCCCGGCCGTCGCGACCGCGACGACTGACCCGATCCACCGGCCCCGGAAGGGCCGTTCCCCGCCGAAAGGAGACGCCATGCGAGTACTGCTGGTCGAGGATGAAGCCCCCCTCCGTGAAACCCTTGCCGCGCGCCTGAAGCGCGAAGGCTTCGCGGTCGATACCGCCGCCGACGGCGAGGAAGGCCTGTACCACGGCAAGGAAGTGCCGTTCGACATCGCCGTGATCGACCTGGGCCTGCCGAAGATGTCCGGCATGGACCTGGTCAAGGCGCTGCGCGAGGCCGGCCAGAAGTTCCCCATCCTCATCCTGACCGCGCGCTCGAGCTGGCAGGACAAGGTCGAAGGCCTCAAGTCCGGCGCCGACGACTACCTGGTCAAGCCCTTCCACGTCGAGGAGCTGCTGGCGCGCATGAACGCGCTGCTGCGCCGCGCCGCGGGCTGGTCCAAGCCCACGCTCGACTGCGGCCCGGTTCGCCTGGACCTCTCGGCCCAGACCGTCAGCGTCAACGGCGCCAACGTCGACCTGACCAGCTACGAGTACAAGGTGCTCGAGTACCTGATGCTGCACGCAGGCGAGCTGGTCTCGAAGGCCGACCTCACCGAGCACATCTACCAGCAGGACTTCGACCGCGACTCGAACGTGCTCGAGGTCTTCATCGGCCGCCTGCGCAAGAAGCTCGACCCGGAAGGCGAGATCAAGCCGATCGAAACCGTCCGCGGCCGCGGCTACCGCTTCGCCATCCCGCGCGACGAGTAAACCGGCGTGCGCTGGCGCACGCTGTCGCTGCAGGCCCGGCAGATGCTGGCGGCCAGCCTCGCGCTGGTCGCCTTCCTGGGCCTGACCGGCTACGCGCTCGACCGCGCCTTCGTCGAAACCGCGCAAAACGCCCTGCGCGAGCGCCTGGCCAACCTGGCCAACGCCTACATCCAGGAAAGCGAGATCGACCGCGCCGGCGGCTTCATTTCGCCTGACATCCCGCCCGACACCCGCCTGCTGCAGCCCGGCAGCGGCCTGTACGCCAACGTGCGAGGCGACCGCCTGAGCTGGGACTCGGCCTCCACGCTGGGCCGCTCGCTGCCCCCGGTGGAACTGCTCGGGCCCAACCAGCGCCGCTTCGAAGGGCCGTTGCGCATCGTCGACGCCTACGGCATGGAAAACCGGGTCTACGCCTACTCGATCGGCGTGGTCTGGGAGTCGGCCGTCGGCGACCTGCCGATGACGCTGAGCGTGTTCGAGGACGCGATGCAGATCCAGGACCAGGTCAACGTCTTCCGGCGCGCGCTCTGGGGCTACCTGGCGATGGCGGCGCTGCTGCTGCTGGGCGTGCAGATCCTGGTGCTGCGCTGGAGCCTGCTGCCGCTGCGCAACGTCGAACGCGAACTCTCGCGCGTGCGCCAGGGCCTGAGCCAGCGCCTGTCGGGGCGCCACCCGCGCGAGCTCGAGTCGATCACCGAGTCGATCAACAGCCTGATCGAGAGCGAACGCAGCCACCTCGAGCGCAGCCGCAACACGCTCTCCGACCTGGCGCACAGCCTCAAGACGCCGCTGGCGGTGCTGCGTTCGCGCCTCGACGCCGACGCCGGCCACGCCGAGCTGCGCGAAGAGGTGGCGGCGCAGGTGCAGCGCATGAACGAGATCGTCTCCTACCAGCTCTCGCGCGCCGCCCGCAGCGGCCATGCGCTGTATTCGGCGCCGCTGCCGATCGAGCCGCGCGCGGAGGAAATCGTCGCGGGCCTCGAGAAGGTCTACGCGGCCAAGGGCGTGCTGTGCGAGTTCGAGATCGACCCGGCCGCGCGTTTCCACGGCGAGCTGGGCGACCTGCAGGAGCTGCTGGGCAACCTGCTCGAGAACGCCTTCAAGTGGGCGCGCGGTCGCGTGCTGCTCACCGTCACCGTCGAGCCGGCGCCGGGCAACCGCCGCGCCGGCGTGAACTTCGTGGTCGACGACGACGGCCCGGGCATCCCGCCCGACAAGATCGAACACGTGCTCCAGCGCGGCGTGCGTGGCGACGAGCGCGTGCAGGGCCACGGCATCGGCCTGTCGATCGTGCAGGACATCGTGGCCGCCTACCGCGGCGAGCTGCAGGTGGATCGTTCGCCGGAACTCGGCGGCGCCCGGTTCGCGGCGCGTTTCCCGCCGGCTTACTGAGCCGGGATCGGCGAATCGCCGTACAGGCGCCGCAGGTGCGCCGCCACGGCGGGCATTTCGCTGGCCAGCAGGGCCGGGTCGGAGAAGTGGTACTCGCTGGCGACGGCGAAGAATTCCTCGGGCGCCTCGGCGGCATACGGGTCGATGGGCGTTTCCTCGCCGGCGTCCACGCGCGCCACGAAGGCTTCGTAGGCCGCCTGGAAATCGCGCGCCCATTCGCGCTGCCAGGCCGCGGGCAGCGGCGGCGTGCCGTCCATCGCGCCGTCGAGCGCATCGAGCTTGTGCGCCATCTCGTGCACCACCAGCTGGTAGCCGCCCTCGGGCTCGGCCAGGTCGGCCTGCACGTCGTCCCAGCTCAGCACCAGCGGGCCCTGCTCCCAGGCTTCGCCGGCCAGTTCGTCCACCCACTCCTCGACCACGCCGGTGTCCTCGTCGTGGTGGCGGCGATGCACGCGAAAGGCACCCGGATAGACCAGCACCTGGTGCCAACCGCGCAGGCCCTCGGCGCCGAACTCCAGCAGCGGCAGGCAGGCCAGGCCGGCCAGCTGCAGGCGCTGGGCTTCGTCGAGGGAAAGGCCCTGCAGGGGCGTGATGGTTTTTTCGGCGAGGAAGCGCGCCACCAGCGCCTCGAATTTCTGGCGCCGCACCGGTTCGAGGCGGGCCAGGAAGGGCAGGGCGCGGGCCAGCGATGAACGCTGGGCGTCGGTGAGGGCGGGGGGCGCGAAGGCTTCGCGCAGGCGGCGGAACAGCGGGCTCATGCCCGCAGGGTGCGGGCGCCGGGGCGCGGGGGCAAGGCCCCGGTCAGCGGATCATGCCGGGCAGCAGCGAATTCCAGCGCGGGGTGGCGCGGCCGGTGCTGCCGTTGCGCGGACGCACCGGGGCGGTGCCGCCAGCGCCGGGCGCGGGCTCGTCGGTGCTGCGGGCGTCGTTCTTCTCGGCTGCGTCGGCGGCCGCCTTGGTGCACGACTGCGAGGCCGATTCGGTGGCCACCACCGGTTCGCTGGCGGCCGCGCCGGCGGCCCAGATCAGCAGGCAGGAAGCGAGCAGGAGTCGTTGCATGGTAGCCAGCCTCGGTGACGGACACCCATGGGATGCGCCAGGGCACCCGAGGGTTGCAGCCGATTCTACGCGCACCGGCGCCGGGCGCCACGCCCATTTTTGCGGCGTTGCAGCATGGCGTATGCGCCCGGTTCGGGCAGACTCCGGCGGCACATGAATGCCGCCAGCCTGTCCTTTCCCCGCCCGCTTATCCGTGGCCCCGCGCTCCGCCGCGCGCTGATCGCCGGCGCCCGCCGGGTCATCGCCCAGCGCGAGGCGCTGAACAAGATCAATGTCTTCCCGGTGCCCGACGGCGACACCGGCAGCAACCTCGCCTTCACCCTCGGTGGCGTGCTGGCCGGCGCGCTCAGCCGCCGCAGCCAGGGCGCGGGCGAACTGCTGCGCCGGGTGGGCGAGGACGCCGTGGATGGCGCGCGCGGCAATTCCGGCGCCATCCTCGCGCAGTTCTTCACCGGCGTGGCCGAGGCCGCGGGCACCGCCCGGGCGCTCGAGCCGACCAAACTGGCCGAGGCGGTGCGCGCCGGCGCGCATTCGGCCCGCCAGGCTCTGAGCGAGCCGCGTGAGGGCACCATCCTGAGCGTCATCAGCGCTTTCGCCGAGGGCCTCGAGCACCGCCCCGACGGCGACCTCGGCGCCTGGTTCCGCCAGGCACTCGAGCGCAGCCGCAAGGCGCTGGCCGCCACGCCCACCCAGCTGGCCGTGCTGGCCAAGGCCGGCGTGGTCGATGCCGGCGCCCAGGGTTTCGTCGACCTGCTCGAAGGCATCCACGAATTCATCGCCTCCGGCGCCGTCGATGCCGCCGGTGTCGCCGACGACCTCACCGGCGACCTCGAGGCCGCCGAAGCCCACGGCGAAATGGCCGACGCCGACCCCGAGCACCGCTGGTGCAGCGAGTGCCTGCTGATCGGCGAGGGCCTGGACCGCGCCGGCCTGCGCGCCGCGGTGGGCGAGCTCGGATCGTCCTGCGTGGTGATCGCCGGCAGCCACTCGCGGCTGCGCCTGCACGCGCACGTGGCCGACCCGGGCAAGCTGTTCGAAGTGGCGGCGCGCTTCGGCCGCGTCGAGGGCCCCAAGGCCGACGACATGCACGCCCAGGCCCGCGCCGCCGCGGGTGCCGCGGCCGTGGCGGTGATCACCGACAGCGCCGCCGACCTGCCCGACGAGCTGATGACCCGCTTCAACATCCACATGGTGCCGGTGCGGGTGAATTTCGGCGACGAGGACTACCTCGACAAGGTGGGCCTGTCGACGCGCGAGTTCTACCGCAAGCTGCGCACCGAGCTGGTGCTGCCCAAGACCAGCCAGCCGGCGCCGGGCGATTTCCGCCGACAGTTCGAATTCCTGCTCTCGCACCACCGCGAGATGGTCTACGTAGGCATCTCGCGCGCGGTGTCGGGCACGCTGCAGTCGGCCGAGACGGCCGTGCAGCGCGGCCACCCCGACCGCAGCCACGTGTTCGATTCGGGCAACGCCTCCGGCGGCGAGGGCCTGCTGGCCCTGCGCGCGGCCGAGATGGCCGCCGATGGCGCCGGCGTCGCGGCGATCCTGGCCGAGCTGGCGCGGCTCAAGCCGCTGACGATGACCTGGGCGCTGGCGCGCGACATCAGCCACGCCGTGCGCGGCGGCCGCATCCCGGCCTGGGCCAAGCCGCTGGTCGAGTGGCTGGGCCTGACGCCGATGGCGGCGGTCAAGCCCACCGGCAAGCTCGGCGTGGTCGGCGGCCTGTTCGGCAAGTCGCGCCAGCCCGAGCGCTTCGCGGCCTACGTCGCCAAGCGCGTGCCGCGCGGCCCGCGCTACCGGCTCGTGGTGGGCCACTGCGACGCGCCGGAAGATGGCGAGCGCCTGCTGGCGGCCCTGCGCGGGCGCCTCGACCTGGCCGACAGCTGGCTGGTGGAGACCGGCTCGGCGATCGGCGCGCATGCCGGCCCGGGCGCGCTGGTGGTGTCGCTCCAGCCCGCGGACTGACGCCCGCGCGGGCGTGGCCCATAATGCGGGCATGACCATCGCGCTGCTCCTGCTCGTCGCCTACCTGCTCGGCTCGCTCTCGGGCAGCCTGCTGCTCGGCCGCCTGCGCGGCGTGGACATCCGCACGCAGGGCAGCGGCAACGCCGGCGGCACCAATGCGCTGCGTACCCAGGGCTGGAAATTCGCGCTCGGCACCGTGCTGGTCGATCTCGGCAAGGGCGTGCTGGCCGTCTGGCTCGCGCTGCGCTTCGGCGGCGATGTGGCCTGGCTGCCCCATGCCGCGGCCGGCGCGGCGGTGTTGGGCCACGTGTGGCCGGTTTTCCACGGATTCCGCGGCGGCAAGGGCGCGGGCACGCTGGTCGGCGCGCTGCTGCTGCTCTGGCCGGTGTCCGTGCTCGTGGTGATCGGCACCTGGCTGCTGGTGCTCACCGCCAGCGGTTACGTCGGGCTCTCGACCATCCTGGCCGGCTTTTCGCTGGTGCCGCTGGCCCTGCTCACCGATGCGCCGCCGGAGCGGCTCGTGTTCGCCGTCGCCGCGGCGCTGTTCCTGGTCTATACGCACCGCAGCAACCTCGCGCGCCTGCGTGCCGGCACCGAGTCGCGCTTCGAGCGCGTGCGGATCTGGGCGCGCCTGCGCCGGAGCGGGGCGTGATCGATCGTGCGCTGCTGGCGCGGCTGTGCGAGGGCCCCGCGTCCGGCGCCGCGTTGGCCGCGGACCTGGGCATGACCCGCAGCGCGGTGTGGAAGCGCATCGAAGCCCTGCGCGAGGCCGGCGTGGACGTGCAGGCCGAGCCCGGCCGTGGCTACCGCCTGGCCCGTCCGCTGGACCTGCTCGACGCCGGCGCGCTGCAGGCGGCACTGTCGCCGGCTGCGCGCGCCGAACTCGCGGGCCTCGAATTGCTGTTTGAAACCGATTCGACCAATGCCGAAGCCCTGCGCCATCCGGCGCCTGCGAAGGGCACCCGGGCCTGGCTGGCCGAGCGCCAGACCGCCGGCCGCGGCCGGCGCGGCCGCGACTGGTCCACGCCGCTGGCTGCGCAAGTGGCGCTGAGCCTGTCGCGCCGGGTCGAGGGCGGCGTGGCCGCGCTGCAGGGCCTGAGCCTGGCGGTCGGCGTGGCCGCCGCCGAAGCGCTGCATGCGCTGGGCTTCGCCGAGGTCGGCCTGAAGTGGCCCAACGACCTGCTCGCGCGCGGCCGCAAGCTCGGCGGCGTCCTGGTCGAGGTGCGCGGCGACGCCGCCGGTCCGATGCAGGTGGTGGTGGGCCTGGGATTGAACGTGTGCATGCCGGCGTCCGCGGCGCGGGACATCGACCAGCCGTGGTGCGACCTGGCCAGCCTGTCGACGGCGCCGGTGTCGCGCCCGGCGGTGTGCGCGGCCCTGCTCGATGCGCTGCTGCCGATGCTGGCGCGTTTCGAGCGCGAGGGCCTGGCGCCGTGGCTCGAGGCCTGGCACCGCCACGACCTCCTCGCCGGCCGCCCGGTGCGCCTGGAAGAGGGCGCCCGCGTGTTCGAGGGCATCGCCCTGGGCGTGGCCGCCGACGGCGCGCTGCGCCTGCGCACCGCCGATGGCGAGCGCGCCTGCCACGCCGGCGAAGCCAGCCTGCGCGCCGCATGACCTGGCTCATCGACCTCGGCAACTCCCGCCTCAAGGCCGCCCGCTGGCGGCCCGGCGCCGGCCTGGGCGAGGTGCAGGCCTGGGCACATGGCGCCAGCGATTTCCCGGCGGGACTGCAGCCCTGGCTGGCTTCGATGGCGCCGGGCGAGGTGTGCTGGCTGGCTTCGGTGGCCTCGCAGGAGACCACCGCGCTGGTCGCGGCACAGCTCGCTGGCAGCGGCCATCCGGCGCGGCGCGTGCGCACCCAGCCCGGGATGGCCGGCGTGCGCATCGCCTACGCCGAGCCGGCGCGCCTGGGCGTGGATCGTTTCCTGGCGCTGCTGGCGGCGCGGGCGCGGGGCCCCGGCCCCTGGCTGCTGGTCTCGGCCGGCAGCGCGCTCACCGTGGACCTGCTCGATGCGGGCGGGCAGCATCGCGGCGGCGTCATCGCGCCCAGCCCCGAGCACATGCGCGCGGCGCTGGCGGCGCGTTTCCCGGCGCTGGCCTTCGCCGGCGGCGAGGCCTGTGCCTTCGCCGCCGACACCGCCGACGCGCTGGCCGGCGGCAGCCTGGGCGCCGCGGCCGGACTGATCGAACGCAGCCATCGCCAGGCCGCCCGGCTGCTGGGCGCGGCGCCCACCGTGCTGCTCGGCGGCGGCGGCGGCGAGCGCTTGCGGGAAATGCTTGAACTGGACGTGGTGCCGGCGCCTGCGCTGGTGCTCGAAGGCCTGGCCGTGTACGCGGCGCTGGCGGAGGACGAAGGCGAATGATGGTGCGTGGTCTGGTGGTGCTGCTGGCGTGCATGAACCTGGCGGTGGCCCTTTGGTGGGCCCTGCACGAGTTGCCGCGCACCGAGCCGCCGCCGCCGATGGACAGCGGCGTGGGCGGGCTGGTGATGCTGGGCGAGGCCGAGGCGCCGTCGTCCACCGATGCCGTGGAACTGGCCGGCATCCCGGCGCCGATGCCCGAGCGGCCGGCCTGCCTGAGCCTGGGCCCGTTCACCACGCCGGCGCAGCTGCGCGCGGCGGTCAACGCGCTCACGCCCAAGGTGGCGCGCATCCAGTTCCGCGAGCTGCCGGCCACCGAGCTGCGCGGCTACCGCGTGTTCCTGCCGGCCGCAGGAAGCCGCGAACAGGCCCTGGCCACGGCCCGCGAACTGGCCGCGCGCGGCGTGCGCGATTACTACGTGGTCACCGCCGGCGACCAGGAGAACACCGTCTCGCTTGGACTGTTCCGCGAACTGGCCAATGCCGAGAAGCGTCGCGACGACCTGCGTGCGCAGGGCTTCACCGCCCAGCTCGAACCGCGCACGGAGCAGGCCTCGCAATGGTGGATCGACATCGCGGCCGAGCCGGGCCTGGACTGGGCCGCCGCGCTCGGTGGCGCCCAGGGCCTCGAGGCGCGCGAAGCCGCCTGCGACTGAATCGCCGGCGCAGGCGATAGAATCTGGCCCATGCCGGCTTAGCTCAGCAGGTAGAGCAACCGCCTTGTAAGCGGTAGGTCCCCGGTTCGACTCCGGGAGCCGGCACCACTCCGACGCTTGGCTTGTGCCCCCTGATGGGCTCTTATAGCCACGGGCGCCGCCCTCGCGGCGCCGGGGAGCCTGGACAGCGCATGGCCAGCGGACAGACGACGCAGGCAAGGACGACCGGCCGCGGCTCCGGCGCCGCGCGCTGGGTAGCGGCCGGCGCCTGGCTGGTGCTGGCCGTGGCCGCCTTCGAGCTCGTGTTCCCTCGTTTCCTGCCGCAAGGCTGGCCCGCCTGGCTGCTGGTGCTCGGGCCGGCCCTGCTCGCCGTCGGCACCCTGCTGCGTGCCGACCGCCTGCCCTGGCGCCTGCTGGCCTGGGCACTGGCGCTGGCGAGCTTCGGCGTGATGCTGCTGGCCTGGCCGGCCACCGATCCCGCGCTGGCGCGAACGCCTGCGCCCTGGCTGGTCGCGCTGGTCGGTGCGATCGGCGTGGGCGCCCACGTCGGCGGTCGCGCCGCGCCCGTGGCGATGGTCGCCCGGGCCGTGGGCGGCTTCCTGCTGGCGGTGGCCGCGCTCTCGATGGCCAGCCTGCACGATCCCGAGCCGGCGCCGGGCATGCCGCTGGGCCTGTCCGGCACGCTGGCCTACCTGCTGCTGGGCCTTTGGCTGGCTGGGCGCGAGTTATCCGACCAGCGCCAGCGCATGATGCGCCTGGCCTCGGGATTGCTGGCCGGCGTGTCCTCGCTGGTCATCATCGGCTGGTGGCTGGGCGTGCCTTACATCGTCCAGGGCGGCACCGAGTTCGTGCCCATGCAGTTCAACACCGCCGCCTGCGCGCTGCTGGTTTCGATCGCGCTGCGGCTGCTGGCGGCCGGCCGGCGCAACCTGGCCCTGCTGCCGCTGCTGCCGGTGGTGGCCATCGGCGTCGTCAGCCTGCTCGAGGAGTACGCCGGCCTGGCGGTCGGCATCGGCGAGTGGCTGATCCGGCACCACATCGTCGCCGAGGGCGTGGTGCCGGGTCGGATGGCGCCCAATACCTCGGTTGCCTTCCTGCTGGCCTGCCTGGGCATCGCGCTGGCGCCCGCCGGGGGGCAGGACAACCCGGCGCGCTGGTCGGCCACCTGGGCCTGCGGCTTCGTCGCGGCCGTGATCGCGATGATCGTGCTCGCGGGTTACCTGCTCGGCATCCCGGTGCTGCGCGGCTGGGGCGCGCAGACGCCGATGGCGCTGATGACCAGCGTCTGCCTGCTGCTGGTCGGCCTGGGCCTGGGTTTCGGTGGCGCCGAGTACCGGCCGAACCTGCGCCAGCCGGTGGCCTGGATGCCGCTGGCGGTCGCCGCGGCCGCCATCGCCGTCTCGGTGCTGGTCTGGTACTCGATCAACCGCGAACAGGCCGCCGCCAGCCAGTTGGCCCTGGCGCGCCAGGCCGAGCTGACCGAGCAGGCGCTGGCCAACGGCATCGTCGAGCGCCGCCGCGCGGTGCGACGGCTGGCCGAGCGCCTGTCCGCCGCCGTTGACGATGCCGAGGCCATCCGGGCCTTCGACGTCGATGCCGAAATCTACCTGCGCGACTTCACGAGCCTGGCCACCATCATGTGGGCCGATACCGAAACGCGCGTCGTGCGCCAGCGGCTGCGCGAGGGCGACGCCGTGCCCATGCTCGGGCGCCGGCTGGATTTCGAGGCGGGCCGGGCCGCGCTGTTCGAGCGGGCGCAGGTGAGCGAGGAAGCCGTCGAGAGCCAGCCGCTGCCGCTGCTCGACCGGGGCATGGGCGAACTGGTGGCGGCGCCGGTGCGGCGCGGGGGCGAGGTCGTCGGCTTCGTGGTCACGGTGATGCGCTACGAGCTGCTGTTCCCGGCGCTGCTCGCGGCCACCGGCGACGAGCATCCCCTGCAGATTCGCCACGGCGACCTGGTGCTGTTCGAACGCGGCCAGCCGGGCCTGCCCCAGGCAGCGCACCAGCGCGAAATCGACGTTTATGGCGACCGGCTCGAGCTCTGGCTGTGGTCCGGCGCCGGCGAGCAGGCGCCGGTGGCCAAGCTGCTGCTGTTCACCGTCCTGGCCACGGGCGGCCTGCTGGCGCTGGCGCTGCGCCTGGCCGGCCTGGCCCGGCAGCGCGCGCAGGTGGCGGAGATGCGCGGCCGCGAGCTGGCCGCCCAGGTCGAGGCCGCCGAGCAGGCCCGGCTGGCCCAGAAGCAGGCCGAAAGCGAGCTCTCCTCGGTGTTCGAGAGCATCAGCGACGCCTTCTACACGCTCGACACGCAGTGGCGCTTCGTGTTCGTCAATCCGCGCGCCGAGGCGCTGATGCGCAAACGGCGCGACGAACTGGTGGGCCGGACGGTGTGGGAGGTGTTCCCGGATGCGCTGGGCTCGGTGATCGAACGCGAGTTCCGCGCCGCCGTCGGCGGCGAGCGCACCGGCGACTTCGAGGTCCACTTCGCGCCGCTCGACGCCTGGTTCCGGGCGAGGGTGTATCCGCATCCGCACGGCCTGGCCGTGTACTTCCAGGACATCAGCGACCGCAAGCGCGCCGAGGTCGAGGCCCAGCGCGCGCAGGCGGCCTCCGACCGCGCCAAGCGGCTGGCGCAGCTGGGCAGCTGGGACTTCGACCTCGAGCGCGGCGCCATGACCTGGTCGCCCGAGGTGTACCGCATCTTCGGGCTGGTCCCCAGCCAGGCCAGCCCGGGCCTGGCCGGCATGCTCGAGCGCGTGCACTTCGAGGACCGCGGCCGCGTGCAGGCCGCGCACGGGCGCCTGCACCGGGGCGAGGGCGACCTGGACCTGGAGTACCGCGTCCTGCGACCGGACGGCGAGACCCGCCACGTGCGCGAGCTGGGCACGCTGGTGCGCGACGCGGGCGGCAAGGCGCTGTCGGCCGCGGGCGCGGTCCAGGACATCACCGAGCGGCACAAGTCCGAGGATGCGCTGCGCGAACTGTCGCGACGCCTCGAGCAGTCCCTGGTGATGAACCGGATGGTGCTGGAGAACTCGCTGGACGTGATCTGCGTGATCGACGCCAACGGCCGCTTCCAGCAGGTGTCCAACGCCTGCCAGTCGCTGTGGGGCTACACGCCGGGCGAGCTCGTCGGCCGGGCGCACTACGACCTCGCCCACCCCGACGATCGCGCCCACACCCTGCGCGAGGGCGCGGCGGTGCTGGCCGGCCGGCCGACGGTGGATTTCCGCAACCGCATCGTGGCCAGGGATGGGCGCGTGGTGGCGATGCAGTGGTCCGCGGTCTGGTCGGCGCGCGACCGGATGATGTTCGCGGTGGCGCGCGACGTCACCGAGGCCGAGCGCTCCGCCGAAGCCCTGCGCGAAGCCCGCGACAGCCTCGAGCGCGCCCAGCGCATCGCCCGGATGGGCGCCTGGGAATACGACCTGGCCCGGGACGAGCTGCAGTGGTCGGACGAGGTCTACCGCATCTTCCAGGTGCAGCCGGGCGAGTTCGACGGCAATTTCCAGGCGTTCGCCGCGCGCGTCCACCCCGAGGACCTGCGCCGCCTGCAGGAGCTGCAGGCGCAGACCGTCGCCGGTGGCCCCGACCTCGACGTCGAACACCGCATCGTGCTGCCCGGCGGCGGCGTGGGCTACGTGCACGAGCGGGCCAGCCTGCTGCGCGACGACCAGGGCCGGCCCTGGAAGATCAGCGGCAGCGTGCAGGACATCACCCAGCGCAAGCGCGCCGACGAGATGGAGGAAGGCCAGCGACTGGTGCTCGATGCCATCGCCAAGCGCCGCCCGCTGCCCGAGGTGCTGCTGATGATCGTGCGCCTGGCCGAGCGTCAGATGCCGGCGGCGCTGTGTTCGGTGCTGCTGCTAGACGAAGCCGGCCAGCACGTTCGCATCGGCGCCGCGCCGAGCCTGCCGCCCGAGTACAACGCCGCCGTCCACGGCCTGGCCATCGGGCCCAAGGCCGGCTCCTGCGGCACCGCCGCCTGGCGCGGCGAGCGCGTGATCGTGTCCGACATCGACCACGACCCGCTGTGGGAGGACTACCTGCCGCTGGTTCAGCCGCACGGGCTCAAGGCCTGCTGGTCGAGCCCGGTGAAGGCGCCCGGCGGCCGCGTCATCGCCACCTTCGCCAACTACTACCGGCAGGTGCGCGAGCCGGCCGCCGGGGAACTGGAGCTGATCGAGGGCCTGGCGTCCCTGTGCGCGGTGGCGATCGAGCACGCCCATGCCTTCGACGACATCGCCACCAGCCAGCAGCGCTTCCGGTCGCTGTTCGTCGAACACCCGGACCTGGTCTACGCGATGGACCTCGAGGGCCACTACACCGAGGTCAACGAGCAGTTCCTGCGCCTTGCCGGCGCCGGCCCGGAGAAGATCATCGGCCGGCTTTTCGACGAACGGGTGGAGCCGAGCCAGCGCGAGATGGTGCGGGCGCACTTCCAGGCCGCCACGCTGGGCGAGGCCCGCAGCTACGAGATGATCGGCGTCGCCATCGACGGCACGCGGGTGGACCTGCGCGTGACCAACCTGCCGATCGTGGTGGACGGGCGCGTGACCGGCGTGTTCGGCATCGCCCAGGACATCAGCCTGCTTCGCAAGCACCAGCGCGAGCTGTCGGACGCGCTCGACGCCGCCGAATCGCTGGGTGGCCAGCTCGACCGCCTGAGCGAGGCCTCGCTGTCGATCAACCGCGACCTGCGCGAGGAAACCCTCTACCAGCAGATCGTCGACCGGATCCGCGACATCATCGGCGCGCACCAGTCCGTGGTCAGCGTGGAGCCGCGGTCGGCGGGTGCGCCGCTGCTGACGGCGTTCTCGCTGTCGGACAAGTACGCCGCCTGGCGCGACTACGACGTGCCGATCGACGGCAGCGGCATCTACGCGATGGTGGCCGAACGCCAGCAGCCGATGCGCATGACCCAGGCCGAGCTCGAGGCGCACCCGCGCTGGAGCGGCTTCGGCGCCGAGTCCACGCGGCACCCGCCGATGCGCGGCTGGCTGGCGGTGCCGCTGGTGGGCAGCGACGGCAAGACCCTGGGCATCCTGCAGCTGAGCGACAAGCTGCGCGGCGAGTTCAGCGCCGAGGACGAGCGCGTCGCCATGCAGTTCGCCCAGGTCGCCGTGGTGGCGATCGAGCGCGCGCGCCTGCTGGAGAAGCTCAGCGTGCGCGACCGGTTCTTCGAGATGTCGCTCGAGGTTTTCGTGGTTTACGACCCGGCCAGCGAGCGCTGGCTGCAGGTGAACCAGATGCTCAGCGACATCACCGGCTACAGCCGCGAGGAGCTTTGCTCGCGGCCGATCTTCGATTTCATGCACCCCGAGGACGAGATCCGCACGCGCGAGCGTTCCGCGGCCCTGGCCCGTGGCGACGTGGTTCCGCTGAACTTCATGAACCGCTACCGGCGCCGCGACGGCGGCTACCGCTGGATGGAGTGGATGTCGGCGCCGGCAAGCGATGGCCTGGTGTACGCGGTGGGCCGCGATGTCACCGACCGGCTCCAGGCCGAGGCCACGCTGCGCCAGACCCTGGCCGACCTCAACGCCCGCAACCGCGAGCTGCAGGACTTCGCCTTCATCGCCTCGCACGACCTGCAGGAGCCGCTGCGCAAGATCCGCGCCTTCGCCGACCGCCTGCAGCAGCGCCATGCGGCGCAGCTGGCCGACGAGGCCCGCGACTACCTCGACCGCACCACCCAGGCCGCCGAGCGCATGCAGGTGCTGATCAACGACCTGCTGGCCTACTCGCGCGTGGCCGCGCGCGGGAAGCCGTTCGTCCGCGTGAAGCTCGACCAGGTGCTGGCCGGCGTGCTCGATGACCTCGAGGCCACGATCGAGGCCAGCGGCGGCCGCATCGAGGCCGACCCGCTGCCGGAGATCGAGGGCGACCCGACCCAGCTGCGGCAGGTGTTCCAGAACCTGCTTTCGAACGCGCTCAAGTTCCGCGCGCCCGATCGCCCGCCGCGGGTGCGGATCACGGCCGAGCCGACGGGCGGCGTGGACGGCCGGCAGTGGATCCTGCGTTTCACCGACAATGGGATCGGATTCGAGCCGCAGTACGCCGAGAAGGTCTTCGGGCCCTTCCAGCGCCTGCACGCGCGCCAGCAGTACCAGGGCACGGGCATCGGCCTGGCCATCGTGCGCCGCATCGTCGAGCGCCATCGCGGCAGCATCGAGGCCGAAGGCCGGCCCGGCGAGGGCGCGGTCTTCACGCTGCGCCTTCCCGAACGGCAGCCCGGCGACGGCGGCGAAGTGCTGGCGGTTCCCCTCGGCGGGTCGTAGAGTCGGGGAATCGCGAACCGCAGGGTGCTTGCCCGCATGAACCCGCAGCGCCAGCCCATCACCATCCTGATGGCCGACGACGACCCGGATGACCGCCTGATGACCCGGGAGGCCTTCGTCGAATGCCGCGTGGCCAACCCGCTTAGCTTCGTCCACGACGGCCAGGAGCTGATGGACTACCTCCTGCGGCGCGGCGATTACGCCGACGCCGCCCGCTTCCCGATGCCCGGCCTGATCCTGCTCGACCTGAACATGCCGCGGCTCGATGGCCGCGAAGTGCTGCGCGAGATCAAGGCCGACCCGGCGCTGCGCAGCATCCCGGTGGTCATCCTCACCACGTCGAAGGCCGAGGAAGACGTGCTGCGCAGCTACCAGGACGGCGTGAATTCGTTTATCACCAAACCCGTCACGTTTTCGGCGCTGACGGAGGTCGTCAAGACCCTTGGCAAATACTGGCTTGAAGTGGTGGACTTGCCTGAGAAAGGCGAGGGGAGCCGCGCTTGACCAACGCACCGCTGCGCGTACTGGTGGTGGACGACGACGAAGAGGATTTCCTGATCCTTCGCGACCTGCTGGCCGACTATCCCCAGGGTCGGTTCGAGATGTCGTGGGTGGGCACGCTCGAGGAAGGCATCCGGGCGCTGCGTGCCGGCGCGCACGATGTCTACCTGGTCGACTACCACCTGGGGCCCGACAACGGCATGGACCTGGTGCGGCTGGCGGTGGCCGAACACCACACCCACCGCCCGGTGATCATGCTCACCGGCCACGGCAGCGCCGACGTGGACAGCGAGGCCCTGGCCGCGGGTGCGTCCGACTACCTGGTCAAGGGCAAGATCGACGCCGAGAAGCTGGCGCGCTCGCTGCGCTACGCGGCCGAGCGCGCCCGGCAGATGCAGCAGATCGAGGACGGCAAGCGCCGCTACCAGCTGCTGTTCGAGCTCAATCCCTTCCCGACCTGGGTCTACGACATCCACTCGCTGCAAATCGTCGCGGTCAACGACGCCATGGTCTCCACCTACGGCTGGAGCCGGGCGGAGCTGCAGTCGATGTCGGTGCTCGACCTCCGCGAGCCGGCCGAGGGCGAGCGCCTGAAGGCTTACCTGGCCGAGTGGGGCGAGCGCTCCGGCAGCGCCGGCGTCTGGCGCCACCGCCATCGCGACGGCCGTCCCCTGTGGATGGACATCAGCACCCATTCCGTCGAGCTCGATGGCCAGCGCTGCCGCATGGTGATCGCCCACGACATCACCGCCCAGCGTGAAACGCAGGGCAAGCTGCTGCTGCTCGAGCGCGCGGTCGAGTCGAGCATGAACGGCATCATCATCGCCGACGCGCAGTCGGCCGACATGCCGGTGATCTACGTCAACCCGGCCTTCGAGGAGCTCACCGGCTACCCGGCCGACGAGGTGCTGGGCCGCAACTGCCGCTTCCTCCAGGGCGGGCATTCCAACCAGCCGGAACTCGAGATCCTGCGCCGGGCGCTGCGCGAGGCCAGCGATTGCAACGTGATCCTGCGCAACTACCGCCGCGACGGTGGCGAATTCTGGAACCACCTGTTCATCTCGCCCGTGCGCGACGAGTCAGGGGTGGTGACGCATTTCGTCGGCATCCAGAACGACCTCACCGAGCGGCGCCAGGTCGAGGCCGAGCTGGCCTATGCCGCCAACCACGATCCGGTGACGGGGCTGCCGCGATACCCCATCCTTGAGACCGCGCTGGCCAGCCTGCTCGAGCGGGAGGGCGCGGAAGTTTCCTTGCTCTTCATCGACATCGACCGGTTCCACGCCGTCAACGAATCAATGGGCCACGTGATCGGCGACGAAGCGCTTCGCATCATCGCCGCACGCCTGAGCGAGGTGCTGGGCGGTCCGGGCTACCTGTCGCGCTTCGCCGGCGACGAGTTCGTGGCGGTCGTTCCAGGCGGCAGCCGCGAAGCGGTGCTCGAGGTCGCCGGCCAGCTGCGCGGGGCGGTGTCCAGGCCCATCGAGGGCGACGGCTGGAGCCTCTTCCTGACCGCCAGCATCGGCATCGCCCGCTCGCCGGAGCACGGCGACAGCGGCAACGAGCTGCTGCGGCGCGCCGAGGCGGCGATGACCCGCGCCAAGCGATTGGGCCGCGACGAAGCCTGCGAGTTCTCCGCGGCGCAGATGCAGGAGCTCGAGGACCGGCTGGTGCTGGGCGCGCGCCTGCGCGAGGCCGCCGGCCGCGGCGAGCTGCAGTTGCACTATCAGCCCCAGCTCGACGCCCGCAGCCGGCGCATCACCGGCTTCGAGGCGCTGTTGCGCTGGACCCACCCGGAACTGGGTCCGGTGCCGCCGGGCCGCTTCATCCCCATCGCCGAGTCCCTGGGCCTGATGCCCGAGCTGGGCCTGTGGGTGCTCGACGAGGCCTGCCGGCAGATCCGCGCCTGGCGCGACCAGGGCCGCGACGGCTTCACGGTGGCGGTCAATTTCTCGGCCCACCAGCTCCAGCGCCCCGACATCGTTCAGCGCGTGCAGGCCGCGCTCGAAAAACACGGCGTGCCCGGCGGCATGCTCGAGATCGAGCTGACCGAAAGCTCGCTGATGGAGAACGTCGATCGCGTCCAGGCCCGGCTGGCCGAACTCAAGGCGCTGGGCGTGTCGCTGTCGCTCGACGACTTCGGCACGGGCTATTCGAGCCTCGCCTACCTCAAGCAGTTTTCGCTCGACAAGCTCAAGATCGACCGCAGTTTCGTCACCGACCTGCCCGGCGACGGCGCCGACGCCGCCATCGCCCGCACCATCGTCGCGGTGGGTCACGAGCTGCACATGGTGGTGGCCGCCGAGGGCGTGGAGACGGCCGAGCAGGCCGATTTCCTGCGCGAAATGGGCTGCGACGAGCTGCAGGGCTACCACTTCGGACGTCCTGCGCCGGCGGCCGAGGTCGAGGCCCGCTTCCCGCGCGACTGAGTCGGCCGAGGTGGTCAGTGCGGGCCCGGCGGGATTATCCTGCGCTTCCCCGTTCCACCAGGAGCCGACGCCATGCGCCGCTTCGTCCCGATATTCCTTCTCGCCGCCGCGCTCGCGCCTTCGCTCGCCCTGGCCGGCCGTCCGGCCGTGTCGCCGGCCGTCGTGGCCGAGATCCTCGAGCGTCCCGACGCGCCCCTGCTGCTGGATGTGCGCACGCCCGAAGAGTTCGCCAAGGGCCACCTGCCCGGCGCGGTGCTGATTCCGCACGACCAGCTCGCCAGCCGCCTGGCCGAGATCGAGGGCAAGCCCTGGGTGCTCGTGTACTGCCGCAGCGGTGCCCGCGCCAAACAGGCGCAGGCCGTGCTCGAGCAGGCCGGCATCGAGGTGCGCCAGGTCGAGGGCAGCTGGCTGCGTTGGGAGGCGGAAGGCCGCCCGGCCGTTGTGCCGACGGCCGGGAGCGCCGAATGAGCCTCTCGCGCACGCTGGCGCTGATCGGCGCGCCCACCGACATCGGCGCCGGCCACCGCGGCGCGGTGATGGGCCCCGAAGCCCTGCGCGTTGCCGGCCTGGCCGAGGCCCTGCGCGAGCGCGGGCTGGAGGTGGTCGACACCGGCAACCTCAGCGGCCCGGCCAATCCCTGGCTGCCGCCGGTGGACGGCTACCGCCACCTGCCGCAGGTGGTGGAGTGGAACCGTCTGGTGATGGACGCGGTGCAGGCCCAGCTGCGCGCCGGCCGCCTGCCGGTGCTGATGGGCGGCGACCACTGCCTGGGCCTGGGCAGCATCACCGCCGTGGCGCGCCACTGCCGCGACACCGGCCGCAAGCTGCGGGTGATCTGGCTCGACGCCCACGCCGACTTCAACACCAGCGACGTGACGCCCTCGGGCAACGTGCACGGCATGCCGGTGGCCTGCCTGTGCGGCCTGGGCCCGGAGCCGCTGACCCACCTGGGCGGCAGCGCGCCGGCGATCGTTCCGGCCGAGATCCGCCAGATCGGCATCCGCTCGGTGGACCAGGGCGAAAAGCGCCTGGTGAAGGAATACGGCCTCGACATCTACGACATGCGCTACATCGACGAGATCGGCATGAAGCGCGCGATGGAGGAGGCGCTCGAGGGCATCGACGACGACACCCACGTGCACGTGAGCTTCGACGTCGACTTCCTCGACCCGAGCATCGCGCCCGGCGTGGGCACCACCGTGCCCGGCGGCCCGAACTACCGCGAGGCACAGCTGGTGATGGAGATGATCGCCGACACCGGCCGCCTGGGCTCGCTCGACATCGTCGAGCTCAACCCGGCCTTCGACGACCACAACCGTACCGGCAAGCTGGCCGTGGACCTGGTCGAAAGCCTGTTCGGCAAGTCCACGCTGATGCGCGACTGAGCCGCCGCCGCGCCGCCTTGACGGGGCGCGGGGCGCCGGTAGACTCGGGCAAAACCCCCTTTCGAGGCCCACCCCATGAGCAAGACCCGCCTGATCCTGATCGCCCTGCTGGCCGCCTTCGCGCTGTCGGGCTGCAACACCATCGCCGGCATCGGCAAGGACGTGAAGAAGGCCGGCGAGGTGGTGTCCGAGACCGCCGAGGACTGCAAGGGCGGCTGCAAGGACTGAACCACCGCGCCAGCCAGCGCGTGGCCGAAGGCCGGGCAGCGATGCCCGGCCTTCGTGCTTTCACGGGTCGGGGACGAAACCGACCGGGAACGGGCGCGGCTCGTGCCCGCGGCCCGGCCAGCGGCGCGGCAGCACGCCGCGGGCCACCAGGGCGCGGTGGCTGTCGTACCACAGCGCCACCACCTCGTCCGGGCGCTGCGAGGCGCGCTCGAACCGGGTGTAGGTGGCGGCGTCCCAGCGGCGCTCGCCGTGGCCGGTGCCGAGTTCCTGGCGCGCGGCGCCCGGGGCGACGCGTTCCGCCTCGCTGCCGCGCACCGACTTGGCGACGTCGGCGGAACGCGATTCGGCGATGGGTGCCGGCGGCGGCTGCGGCCGGCGCGCGCGCTCGCGGAAGGCCGCCACGCCGATCACGCCGACGTTGTCCGGGCGGCCGGTGTGCGCGGCGTAGCTGTCCGGCAGGTCGGTGAAACGGAAGGCCGCGACCTCCGACAGGCTCTTGCGCCAGCCCTTCACTTCCATCGATTGCCAGGGCCCGAGCACGTAGCCGGCCTGGCCGGTGGCGGCGGTTTCGCCGCTGATGACGTTCACGCCGTCCACCGACACCACCGCGAGCACGCGCTCGCCGGTGAGGTTCTGCAAGCGGATGGCGTAGCGATGGCCGGGGCGGCCCTCGACCCAGGCCTTGCCGCGGTGCGGGTGGACGGGCAGCAGTTCGTGGCGGTCGAGGTCGCGCACCTGCACGTCCACCAGGCCGCGGGCCTGGACGGCTCCGGCGGTGGCGAGCAGGGTGGCGGCGGCGAGCAGCAGGGAGGCGAGGCGTTTCATGGCGGGCTCCGCGGGTGGGTTCGTGCAATCCAACGTTCGCGCGGCGGCGACGGGGTTGGCCCGCCAAGGAGGTAAACTGGCGGGGTTCACACAGGCAGACCCCTGAATGTCCGCAACCCGCGTCCTGACCGGCATCACCACGTCCGGTACCCCGCACCTGGGCAACTACGCCGGCGCCATCCGTCCCGCGGTGGCCGCCAGCCGGCGCCCGGGTGCCGAGAGCTTCTATTTCCTGGCCGACTACCACGCCCTGATCAAGGTGCAGGACCCGGCGCGCGTGCAGCGCTCGACCCTCGAGATCGCCGCCAGCTGGCTGGCCTGCGGGCTCGATCCGGAGCAGGTGTGGTTCTACCGCCAGTCCGACATCCCCGAGATCCCCGAGCTCACCTGGCTGCTGACCTGCGTGGCCGGCAAGGGCCTTCTCAACCGCGCCCACGCCTACAAGGCCGCGGTGGACAAGAACACCGAAGCCGGCGAAGACCCGGATGCCGGCGTCACCGCGGGCCTGTTCATGTACCCGGTGCTGATGGCGGCCGACATCCTGATGTTCCGCGCGCACTCGGTGCCGGTGGGGCGCGACCAGGTGCAGCACATCGAGATGGCCCGCGATTTCGGCGCGCGCTTCAACCACCTCTACGGCGAGCACTTCGTGTTGCCCGAGGCGGCCATCGAGGAAAACGTGGCCACGCTGCCGGGCCTGGACGGCCGCAAGATGAGCAAGAGCTACGACAACACCATCCCGCTGTTCGCGCCGCGCGAGCAGCTGCGCAAGCTGGTGTTCTCCATCAAGACCGACTCGCGCGGGCCGGGCGAGCCCAAGGACACCGTGGGCTCGGCGCTGTTCCAGCTCTACCAGGCCTTCGCCACGCCGGAGCAGACCGCGGCCTTCGCCCGGGCCTATGCCGACGGCATCGGCTGGGGTGAGGCCAAGCAGGCGCTGTTCGAGCAGCTCGACGCCGAGCTGGCGCCGCTGCGCGAGAAGTACGAGGCGCTCATCGCCCGCCCTGACCACATCGAGCAGGTGCTCCTGGCGGGCGCCGAGAAGGCGCGCCGCATCGCCACGCCTTTCATGGCCGAACTGCGCCGCGCGGTGGGCCTGCGCGACCTGCGCGAGCAGCATGGTGGCAAGTCGGCGGCGAGGGCCAAGGCGGCGCTGCCGGTGTTCAAGCAGTACCGCGAGGCCGATGGCCGCTTCCACTTCAAGCTCGTCGATGCCGGCGGCCGGGAGTTGCTGGTGAGTCCCGGCTTTGCCTCGCCGCGCGAGGCGGGGCAGGCGGTGGCCGGACTCAAGGCCGGCGCCGGCGCGCGCGCCTTCCGCGGCGACGCGCTGTGGCTGGACGAGGCCGAGGTGGCGCGGCTGGCGCCGGGCATCGAGGCGGGCGACGTGATCGCCGCGCTGGAAGCCTTCGCCGGGGAGGACGCGTGATGGCCGACGTCGCCGATCTCGCGCTGATCCTGTTCCTGCCCTGGTTCGCGATCCTGGGCGCGCTCTACTGGTTCTATCCGCGCAACCTCGAACGCAGCGCCGCGCGCCGCCGCTTCGACCTGGCGGCGCTGGCCCTGGCCTTCGCCGCGGCCTTCATCGCCGGACGCTGGGGTTATTCGGTGGCGGCCACCGGCGTCGAAGCCGGGCCGATCTGGCGCCAGGTGCTGGCCAGCCTGCTGGCCTACAAGGCCTTCCTGGCCATCATCGCCGCCGCCTGGGCCTGGCGCGGCTTGCGCTTCCGCCGCACCGCCTGAGAAACGGGGTCAGGTTCACTTACGCGCTGCTGGCGTAAGTGAACCTGACCCCGTTTCTGGCTATGCTCTTCGCATGTCCCCCGACGCGGAGGTCCCGATGAGCGACGCCGTCGTGCCGTCCGAATTGCCGCCGCAGGTCCCGTCGCTGCCGCCGATTCCCGACGAGGCCCAGCGCCTGGCGGTGTTGCACCGCTACCGCATCCTCGACACGCTGCCCGAAGGGGTCTATGACGACGTCGTCGACCTGGCGCGGGCGCTGTGCGGCACGCCGCAGGCCGTACTGACCTTCATCGACGAGGACCGGCAGTGGTTCAAGGCCGCCGTGGGCCTGGACGGGGAGCAGACCGACCGCCGCATCGCCTTCTGCGACGTCGCCATCCGCTCGCCTCGCGCCGTCACCGTGGTCGAGGATGCCAGCCAGCACCTGCGCTTCCGGCATTACCCGCAGGTGACCGGGCCGGACCACCTGCGCTTCTATGCCGGTGCGCCGCTGGTGACGCCCGGCGGCCATGCGCTGGGCACGATCTGCGTGGTGGACCAGGTGCCGCGCACGCTGACCGATGCGCAGGCGCGGCAGATGCAGGCCCTGGCCCGCATCGTCGTGCACCTGCTCGAGGCGCGCAGGCGCGAGCTCGACGGCCAGCTGCAGCTGGCCGAGCGCGAGCTGCACCAGCGCGAGCTGGTGCGCTACCAGCGCGAACTCGAGTCGAAGAACACCGAGCTGGCCGAGGAAGCCCGCCGCGACGCGCTCACCGGCCTGCTCAACCGCGGTGGGCTGGCGCAGGCGGCGCGTGCCTCCACGGCGCGCGCGGGCGACGCCTTCACGGTGGCGGTGCTCGACCTGGACCACTTCAAGCGCATCAACGACACGCTGGGCCACGCGGCGGGCGACGAGGTGATCCGCATCGCCGCCGAGGAAATCCAGCGCGGCGTACGCGGCAGCGACGTGGCGGCCCGCTACGGCGGCGAGGAGTTCCTGCTGCTGATGCCGGCCACGCCGCCGGACGCGGGCCTGGCCGTGGTCGAGCGCATCCGCGCGGCGATCAGCGGGCGCGAGGACCTGCCCACGAAAGTGACCCTGTCGGCCGGCCTGGCCTCGGGCCTGTCGGGCCGCGACACGCCCGACACCCTGTTCCAGCGCGCCGACCAGGCCCTCTACCTGGCCAAGCGCCGCGGCCGCGACCGCGCCGAAGTCGCCGACGAATAAGAAACGGGGTCAGGTTCACTTAATGACGCTCGTGCGCCATTGAGTGAACCTGACCCCGTTTCTTCAGCGGGCGCGCTGGAGGTCGTCGAGCAGGGCGCGCAGGAAGCGCGCGGCTTCGCCGCCGGTGGCGGCGCGGTGGTCGAAGGTGAGCGAGATCGGCATGATCCGGTGCGTTTCGAGCCCGCCCAGCACCGGCACCACCGCGTGGTGCAGGCGGCCGGCGCCGATGATGGCCACGCAGGGCGGCACCACCACGGGCGTGGCGTACTTGCCGGCGAACACGCCGAAGTTGCTCAGCATGATGGTGTAGTCGCGCAGCTCTTCCGGCGGCAGCGAGCGGTTCTTGACGCCGTCGCGGATGCGGTTGATGGCCTGGCGCACCTGGTGCGGCTCGAGCCGCTCGGCGTTGCGCAGGTTGGCCACGAACAGGCCGTCGGGCGAGTCCACCGCGATGCCCACGTCCACGCGCGCATGGCGGCGCAGCGTGCCTTCCTTGGCGTTGAGCCAGGCGTTCATCGCCGGCTCGACCGCCGAGGCCACCGCGATGGCGCGGATGATGCGCGCCATGATGTCCTCGCCCGGGGCCCAGGCGTGGATGTCGGCGTCGTCCATCAGGGTGGTGGGCACGACCTCGGCGTGGGCCTGGGACATCGAACGCACCATGTTGCGGCGCACGCCGCGGATGGGCTCGTCGATATCGAACGCCGGCGCAGTGCTCTTCCCGCCGCTCGCGGGGGAAGGCTGGGAGGGGGGCGCTGCGCTGGGGGCGCGGGGGCCCTCTCCCCGGCCCTCTCCCGCAGGCGGGAGAGGGAGAGAGGTGGTTCGAGCGGGGGCCGCGCCGAGCGGGGCGGTGCCTGCGGCCGCGGCCTGCTTCACGTCGGCCATCGTGACGACGCCATCGGCGCCGGTGGGGCGCACGCGGGCGAGGTCGACCTTGAGCTTCTTGGCCAGCGCGCGCACGGCCGGCATGGCCTTCACGCCGCCGACGGCGACGGCCTGCTCGCTGCGCACCGCGTCGGAGGTCTGCATGGCGCCGACCACGGTGCCCGCGTCGGCCGGTTTCTCAGCAGCCGAATCCGCAGGGGCGGGAGCAGGCGCAGGTGGCGCCTCGGCCTTCTTGTGGCCGTGCGAATGCCCGGTGTCCTGCGCCTCGGCGCGCTGCGGCAGCGAAGGATCGATCTCGACCTCCACCAGCCAGCTGCCGGTTTCGATCACGTCGCCGGCGCCGCCGGCCAGGCGCGTCACCTTGCCCGAATAGGGCGAGGGCACCTCCACCACGGCCTTGGCGGTTTCCATCGACACCAGCGGCTCGTCGAGCTTCACGACGTCGCCCACCTTGACCAGCCACTCGACGATCTCGGCGTCGGGCAGGCCCTCGCCCAGGTCCGGCAGCAGGAACAGCTTCTTCTCGCTCATCTTCTGGTTTCCTCAGCCCGCCGCCAGCGTGCGCTTGGCCGCCGCGACGATCTTGTCCACGCTGGGCAGGTACTTCATTTCCAGGCGGAACAGGGGGATGTGGGTGTCGTAGCCGGTGACGCGTTCGACCGGCGCGTGCAGGTCGTACATCGACTCCTCGGCCAGGCGCGCGGCGATCTCGGCGCCGAAGCCGGCGGTCTTCGCCGCCTCGTGCACGATCACGCAGCGGCCGGTCTTGGCCACCGACTCGCGGATGGTGTCGAAGTCCAGCGGCTTGAGCGTGGCCACGTCGATCACCTCGGCCTCGATGCCCTCGGCCGCCAGCGCCTCGGCGGCTTCCAGCGTCTCCTTCACCTGGGCGCCCCAGGTGACCAGGGTGACGTCGGCGCCGTCGCGCAGCACGAAGCACACGTCCAGCGGCAGCGCCTCGCCGTCGTCGGGCACCTCTTCCTTGTACTGGCGGTAGATGCGCTTGGGCTCCATGAACACGACCGGGTCCGGGTCGCGGATGGCGGCCAGCAGCAGGCCGTAGGCGCGCTGCGGCGAGCTGGGCATCACCACGCGCAGGCCCGGCACGTTGGTGAAGATGGCCTCGTTGGCCTCGCTATGGTGCTCGGGCGCGCGGATGCCGCCGCCCCAGGGCACGCGCAGCACCATCGGGCAGCTCAGGCGGCCGCGGGTGCGGTAGCGGAAACGCGCCGCGTGGCAAATGATGTGGTCCACCATCGGGTACATGAAGCCGTCGAACTGCGCCTCGGCCACGGGCTTCATGCCCTGCGAGGCCAGGCCGACGGTGAGGCCGGCGATGGTGGTTTCATCCAGCGGCGTGTCGATCACGCGCTGGTCGCCGAACTGCTGCTGCAGGCCGGCGGTGGCGCGGAACACGCCGCCGTTCACGCCCACGTCCTCGCCCAGCACCAGCACGGTGTCGTCGTGCTTCATTTCCCAGGCCAGGGCCTGGGTGATCGCCTCGATTAGTGTGATTGCAGCTGGCGTGATGGCGGCCATCAGCGGCCCTCCCACTTGATCGCGTCGGCGCGCTGGGCCGCCAGGTCGGCGGGCAGTTCCGCGTACAGGTAGTCGAACATGGCTTCCACCGGCTGCACCTTGGTCTCGAGGTAGGCGTTGACCTCCTCGTCCACGCGCTTGCCGCATTCCTCCTTCCAGGCCGCTTCCTCGGTTTCGCTCCACATCCCTTCGTTGACCAGGAAGGTGCGCAGGCGCGACATCGGCTCGCGTTCCCAGGCGGCCTTCACCTCGGCGTCGTCGCGGTAGCGGCGCGCGTCGTCGGCGGTGGTGTGGTCGGAGAGGCGGTAGGTGACCAGCTCGAGCACGCTGCCGCCGTGGCCGTTGCGCGCGCGCTTGATGGCGTGGTCCATCGCCGCGCGCACCGCGATGATGTCGTTGCCGTCCACCTGCACGCAGTCCAGGCCGCCGGCCAGGCCCTTCTGGGCCAGGGTCTGCGCGCCGGTCTGGGCCTTGCGCGGCACCGAGATCGCCCACTGGTTGTTGATGATGCACAGCACGAAGGGCAGGGCGTAGGCGCCGGCCGAGTTGATGGCGGCGTAGGTGTCGGTCTTGGAGCTGCCGCCGTCGCCCACGCAGGCCACGGCCACGCGCGGCTCGCCGCGCAGCTTGAAGCTCAGCGCCGCGCCGGCCGCGTGCAGGCACTGGGTGGCGATGGGCACGCACCAGGGGTAGTCGTGCGGCGGGCCGGAGAAATCGTTGCCGCGCTCGTCGCCACCCCAGTACATCAGCACCTCGCGCGGCTTCACGCCGCGCATGAACTGGGCGCCGTACTCGCGATAGCTGGGCGCGAACACATCGTCGTACTGCATCGCGCTGCCGATGCCGATGTGCGCGGCCTCGTGGCCCAGGCAGCTGGCGTAGGTGCCCAGCTTGCCGGTGCGCTGCAGCGCCACGGCCTTGGTGTCGAAGGTGCGCACGAGCAGCATGTGCTTGAACAGCTCGACCAGGTTGCGGCGGTCCCTGGCGAACTCCGGCACGTCGTCACGCACCAGGCGTCCGTCGGGGCCGAGGTACTGCAGGTATTCGATTTCGAACGCGGCGACTCGGGACATCGGATCCTTCCCATGGACAATCCGTCCGATGATAGCCAGCCCGCCGCCCCAAAGCGAAACGGGCGCCCGAAGGCGCCCGTTCGCTGGCGTAGGGTGTGAAGGTCGCGTCAGAAGCGGCCGCCACTCCAGTTGGGACGACCCAGCACCGGCACCGAGGCGCCGTCGGCGTCGTTGGCCGGCTGCAGGTCGTTGCTGCGGGTGCTGGCCTCGGCCTCCACGCCCAGCACGCCGATGGCGCCGACGCGGCGGGCGATCAGCTCGAGCTTGATCAGGTCGGCCTGGGCCGGCGCCAGGGCCTGCACGCGGGTGCAGGTGAAGCGCGTGTCGCCGTCCACCGACTCCGGCGTGCTGCACTCCCAGCCGCTGGCGGTGACGCGCATCAGCTGGTCCGGCGCGGCGTCGACGGTGAAGTCCACCGAGACGTCGTAGGCCGGGCCGTTGCCGGCGTTGGTCACCGCGGCGCGGAAGGTCGCGGTGTTGCCCTCGCGCACGGTGCCGAAGGGCGCGAAAACCTGCACGGCGACGTCGGCGTCGATGAACTCCGGCACCACCAGCTCGGCCACCAGCGGATCGTGGTCGGAGCTGCGCACCGGCACGGTCGGGTCGGCCGCCAGGTCGGAGGCGAAGTCGGCGTTGACGCGGGCGTGGTGCAGCTGCGGGATGGTCGCGTCCATCGCGGCCTGGTTCACCAGCGCGTGGTCGATGCTCTGGGTGTTGCCCTCGAACACGTACGAATACTGCTGCTCCACCGGCACGGTCTTGAGCAGGTTCACCAGCGGCGTGGTCACGGCGCTGGTGCCCGGCACCAGCACTTCATCGGTCGGGGCCGGCTCGCCGCTGATGATGCCCATCACGTCCACGTAGCCGTCGCTGAACTCGAAGGCGTTGTAGTCGCCGATCAGCACCACCGGCTGGGTGGCGTCGGCCTGGGCGATGCCCTCCACCAGCTGCGAGACGCGCTCGGCCTGCTGCCGGCGCTTTTCGCGCGAGCGGTTGCCGAGGGTGCCGTAGGTGGCGTTGGCGGTCAGGTCGTTGACGTCGAGCAGCGAGAGCGTGTGGTTGAGGATGACCGTGAGCGGGAAGCTGCGGCCATTGGCCTCGTGCACCACGGCGTCGAGCTGCAGCGGCGGGCGGTCGAACAGGCGCAGGGTGGGGCTGGTGCTGTTGTCCGGGGCCACCAGCAGCTGGTCGGCGAAGTGCTCGACCACGTCCAGCACCTCCACGCGCGGCTGGCCGGGGGCCACCGGGGCGGTCTTGACCAGGTAGGCCAGGCGCTGGCTGCCGTTGTTCGACAGCAGGTAGGCCACGTACTCCGGGTTCTGCGGGCAGAAGCCGAACTCGTCGGTGTTGATGGCCTGGGCCAGGCGCTGGGCCGTGGCCAGGTCGGCGATCTCGACCAGGCCGACCACGTCGGGCAGGCGCAGGTACTGGCAGAACACTTCCGAGAGCTTCGAGAGGCGGTCGAGCGGGACCGAGGCGCCGCCGGAGAGGTTCTGGATGTTGTAGCTGCCGATGCGCACCGAGCCCGCGGCCGGGACCGGCACCGCCGACACGAAGGCGCCGCCGCTGGCGATGACGCCGCTGCTGTCGCCGATGAGCAGCGTGAAGTCGCCGCGGTCGTAGTACATCACGCCTTCCATGCCCTGCAGCGTGGTGCCGGCGTCGAAGTCGCGGGCGGTGCCGCCGACCAGGCCGGTGCTTTCCACGCGCAGGCGCTCGGGGTTCTTGTCGAACAGCGGGATGGACTTGCCCGGCGGCAGCGGCACGGCGTCGAGCACGGCCACGCCGGGCTCGCGGGCCGGGCGCGGCACGCCGGGCAGGGTGACGTGGAAGTCGCCGAAGCCGTTGGTCGGGCCGACCACGACGGCCTGCGGCAGCTGCACGCGCATGCCCTGGTAGCGGCCCAGCGCGTCGATGCCCACGTTCGGCGCCAGCACGCTGGCGTCGAGCACGACGGCCGGCGGCAGCGGGTTGCCAGTGGAGAGCACGGTGGCGGTGGCGCTGCCGAGCTGGGTCAGCGGGAAGCCGTGCGGGGTGCGCGAGAACTCGTTGACGCGACCAGCCACGCGCAGGCGGTTGCCCACGACGGCTTCGGCCGGCGGGGCCGCGCTGGTGAACACGAACACGCCCTCGGCCGTGGCCGGGTCGGCGTCCACGTCGGCCGGCGCGCTCTGGATGAAGTAGCCGTTGCTGCGCAGGGCGGTGACGATGCCCTCAGTGACAACATTGGTGCCCACGGCCAGCGGCGAGCCAACGCCGGTGCCCTGGATGTCGTGGATGCCCAGCACCTGCACGATCTGGACGGTGGTGCTGGCGCTGTTGTTGGCCGGGTTGCCGTCGGCCGGCGGCGGCGTGCCGGTGACCTGCAACTGCAGCGGGCTGACGGCGCCGGCTTCCACGCGGTAGACGGTCACCCAGTCAATGCTGGCGCCTGCGGGAATCACCAGACTGCAGGACATGATGGTGACGTCCAGGCCGCTAGTCGAACAGCTTCCGCCCGCGCCGCCGGAAATGTTCTCGAAGGTCTGCGACGTGCGGACGAGGCCCGTCGGGATCGTGTAGGTCGAGGCAACCGGCGCCGCGAGGTCCACGGTGCCCACGTTGCTGTAGCGGGCGCGCAGTTCGAAGGTCTCGCCAACGCCGACGGTGGTCGGCGTCGCGGCCAGCGTCACGCTGAAATCCGGCGCCGGCGCCGCGGCGCCCGCGGTGATCGAGAAATCATCGATGGCCAGGCCGTCGTCGGCGCCCGAGGCGTCGAGGTCGTTCCAGCGGATGCAGAAGTTGGCGCCATTGGCGATCGACACGCCACTGACCGTGGCCGAGCGTGCGGTGCGGTTGGCGGCGTCGTTGCCGTTCTTGGCGCCCGTGGTGGCGGTATTAGGCGTCACGAAATCCAGCGCGGCCACGCCGGTCCAGGTGCCGATGGTGAGGTCGGTGGCGTTGGTGCTGAACTGGAAGGCCAGCGTGTCGGTGCGACCGGCGGTGCCAAGGCGCCACTGCTCGCCCGTGTAGGCGATATCAAACGAGTTGATCATGCCGCCGGTGTTGTTGGTGAAGCAGGCGCCGAAGGTCGGAATCAGCGTGCCGCTGCGCAGCGAACCGAAGGCGCGCTCGGTGGAGCCGGCGGCGCCGTAGCTGTAGGTGTCACCCGTGGTGCTGCCGCCGGTGTCGACCGCGTACTGCTCGTTGTCGCGTGCGCCGCCGCCGGTTTCATTGAGCAGCCAGCCGGTGGGCAGGGCGGTGTTGGTGGTCGAGCCCGCCACGTTCGACAGCGTGTCGAAATCCTGGCTGTAGGTGCTCCCGGTCAGAGGTATGTTCTGGGCGGCCGCCGTTCCGGCGGAAAGGGCTAGCAACAGCGGCAAGGCCGCACGCAACGCGGTCGACATGGATGGACTTCCCCTGGGTGATGGGCAGCCAAGCCGGCGCCCGAAGGGCGGAGTCTACCCGTCCCGGCTTATCAATGGCATGACAGCCCGCCGGGGGGTAGGAAAAAGCCCCATCCCGGCCCGGCCGGCCCGGATGCTACCCTTCACGCCGCCTTCGCAGGACCGCCAACGCCATGAGCCAGCCCCCCAACCAGCGCGCCCTGGAGCAGGGCATCACCACCGACCTGCGCGACCGCCTGACCTACGGCGGCTACCTGCAGCTCGACACCCTGCTCTCGGCCCAGAAGCCGCTGTCGGACCCGCCCCACCACGACGAGATGCTGTTCATCGTGCAGCACCACGTCTCGGAGCTGTGGCTCAAGCTGCTCATCCACGAGCTGCGCGCCGCCGTGGCCTGCCTGCAGCGCGACGAGCTCGACCCGATGCAGAAGATCCTGGCCCGGGTGAAGCTGGTGCAGCGCCAGCTCACCGAGCAGTGGTCGGTGCTCGAGACGCTGACGCCCGCTGATTACCTGCAGTTCCGCGCCGTGCTGGGCCCGGCCTCGGGCTTCCAGTCGCTGCAGTACCGGCTGGTGGAGTTCCTGCTGGGCAACAAGAACGCCGACATGGTGAAGGTGTTCTCGCACGACCCGGCCGCCACCGCCGAGCTCGAGGCCGTGCTGCACGCGCCCAGCCTCTACGACGAGTTCCTGCGCCACCTCGCGCGCCGCGGCCACGCGGTGCCGGCGCGCTGCATCGAGCGCGACTGGTCGCAGCCCTACGAGCGCGAGCCGGCCCTGGTGCCGCTGTTCAAGGCCATCTACGAGGACACCGACACGCACTGGGAGGCCTACGCCACCTGCGAGCAGCTGGTGGACGTGGAGGCCAGCTTCCAGCTCTGGCGGTTCAGGCACATGAAGACCGTCGAGCGCATCATCGGCTACCGCCGCGGCACCGGCGGCAGCTCGGGCGTGGGCTTCCTCAAGCAGGCCCTGGACCTGACCTTCTTCCCCGAGCTGTTCGAGGTGCGCACGGTGCTGGGCCAGCCTGGCTGATGCCCCGGCGGGGCGAGGGCTGCTAGCATCCGGGGCTCGTTTGTTCCGGAGCCCATCGATGAGCCAAGCCCCCGCCTCCACGCCCGTCGCCCCGCGCGGCTGGGTCGTCCGCGCCCTGGACCGGGTCGAGAAGATCGGCAACAAGCTGCCCGACCCGGCCATCCTGTTCCTGCTGCTGATGGTGGCGGTGTGGGTGGTCTCCTGGTGGCTGTCGGGCGTGTCCTTCGAAGCCGTCGACCCGCGCACCGGCAACCCCATCCAGGTCAAGAACCTGCTCGAGGGCACGGCGCTGACCGCCTTCGCCTCGTCCATGGTCAACACCTTCGTCACCTTCCCGCCCCTGGGCGTGGTGCTGGTGGCGATGCTGGGCCTGGGCGTGGCCGAGCACACGGGCTTCATCTCGGCCGCGCTGCGCGCCGCGCTGTCGGTGACCCCGCGCATGCTGCTCACCCCGGCCCTGATCGGCGTGGGCATCCTGAGCCACATCGCCGTCGACGCCGGCTACGTGCTGGTGATCCCGCTGGGCGCGGTGATCTTCTACGCCGCCGGCCGGCATCCGCTGGCGGGCATCGCCGCGGCCTTCGCCGGCGTCTCGGGCGGCTTCTCGGCCACCATGGGCATCCCCAGCAGCCTCGACCCGCTGCTCTCGGGCCTGACCCAGACCGCCGCGCACCTCACCGACCCGTCGGTGACGGTGAACCCGCTCAACAACTTCTTCTTCACCACCGCCTCGAGCGTGCTGATCATCCTGGTGGGCTGGTTCCTCACCGACCGCATTATCGAGCCGCGCCTGCGCGGCACGCCGGTGGACGGCGACGCCTCGCAGATGCCCAAGCTCGACCCGCTGGCAGCCGGCGAGAAGAACGGCCTGGTCTGGGCCGGCGCGGCGATGGGCGTCACGGCGCTGCTGTTCCTGCTGACCCTGCTGCCCGAGGCCTCGCCCTGGCGCGCGCCGGAGGGCACGCCGCTGCTGCCCGGCCAGAGCAACCTGCTGGTGGCCCAGGCGCCGCTGATGCAGTCGATCGTGCCGCTGATCTTCATCTTCTTCCTGGTGCCGGGCGTGGTCTACGGCATGGTTTCGGGCACGGTGAAGACGCATCGCGACGTGGTACAGGGCATGGCCAAGGCGATGAGCGGCATGGGCTACTACATCGTGATGGCCTTCTTCTGCGCCCAGTTCATCTGGGCCTTCGGCCAGAGCAACCTCGGCGCGCTGATCGCGGTGGAAGGCGCCGGTGGCCTGCGCGCGCTCGGCCTGCCGACCTCGGTGACGCTGATCGGCATCATCCTGCTCACCGCTTCGGTGAACCTCCTGATCGGCTCGGCCTCGGCCAAGTGGGCGCTGATCAGCGCGATCATGGTGCCGATGCTGATGGAGCTGGGGGTGTCGCCCGACCTCACCCAGGCCGCCTACCGCGTGGGCGATTCCACCACCAACATCATCACCCCGCTGCTGCCCTACTTCCCGCTGATCGTGGTGTTCTGCCAGCGCTACGTGAAGTCCTCGGGCATCGGCACGCTGCTGGCGCTGATGCTGCCGTATTCGATCACCCTGATGGTGACCTGGACGGCCTTCCTGATTGGCTACTGGGCCCTGGGCCTGCCGCTGGGGTTCGGCGCCAGCTACACCTATCCCATCGGCGGCTGAGACGGAACCGCTCGTCGCTTGTCCCCAGCGCCCCGGCCCCGGCCGGGGCGCTTTCGTTTGACGGGCTTGGCCCGCACCGGTTACACCTTGCCGGCCCCGTGGCCGGCCCGGCGCTGGCCCGGGGGCGCAAAACCACCATAACAACGACATTCCAGGGGAGAGACCGCATGAGCGGTGCCGCCAAGCAAGACCACGACTTCACGCCGCCGCCTGGTGGCGAGTTCCTCGGCCATCCCAAGGCCCTGTGGAACCTGTTCGGCACGGAGTTCTGGGAGCGCTTCATGTACTACGGCATGCGCGCCATGCTGGCGGTGCACGTGGCGGCCGCGTTTTTCGCGCACCTCGGCCCGGGCGCCGACGCGCAGGCCTCGGTCACCTACGGCGGTTTCACCTCGCTGGTCTACATGACCGGCATCCTCGGCGGCTTCGTCGCCGACCGCATCCTCGGCTACCAGCGCTCGATCATGCTCGGCGGCGTGCTGATGGCGATCGGCAGCTACATGCTGATGGCGCCCGACCTGACGACCTTCGTCATGGGCCTGGCGGTGCTGGTGGTGGGCAACGGCCTGTTCAAGCCCAACATCTCGACCATGGTCGGCAAGCTCTACGCGCCGGGCGATGCCCGCCGCGACTCGGGCTTCACCATCTTCTACATGGGCATCAACGCCGGCGCGCTGGTCGCGCCCATCGTCTGCTCGGCCTGGATCGGCGCCACCTACGGCTACCGCTGGGGCTTCTTCGCCGCCGGCACCGGCATGCTGCTGGGCCTGGTGATGTTCCAGGTGCTCAAGGCCTGGCTGGGCCGCGTCGGCACCGCGCCGGAAGGCGCCGAGGGCTATGGCCCGATGGCCAAGGTCGCCATCGGTGCGGTCCTGCTGGCCATCCCGGCCTACTTCCTGCTCGACGTGAGCTGGCAGAACGAGTTCGCCGCGCGCTTCGCCGAAGGCAGCGCGCTGGGCTGGGTGTTCGGCACCTTCGGCCTGCTGGGCCTGATCCTGGTGCTGATGCTGGTCGGCCTGGCGGCCTATTTCGTCACCAGCGGCATCCGCAGCGGCGAGCGCGTGCAGATGCAGCGCTACATCGCGATGCTGATCCTGTTCGCGGCCAACATCCTGTTCTGGGCGCTGTTCGAGCAGGCCGGTTCGTCGCTCAACTTCCTGGCCCGCGATTACGTGGACATGCCGACGGTGTTCGGCACCACCGTGCACTTCACCATCTTCCAGTCGGTCAACCCGGTCTTCATCATCCTGCTGGCGCCGGTGTTCGCCTGGCTGTGGGTGCGCCTGGACCGCGCCGACTGGAACCCGTCGATCCCGCGCAAGTTCGCCTTTGGCCTGGCCGGCGCCGCGCTCGGCTTCTGGGTGCTGGTGTTCGCCATCGAGCAGATGGCCACCGAGACCGGCCGCATCAGCTGGATCTGGCTGACCCTGACCTACCTGCTGCACACCATGGGCGAGCTGTGCCTGTCGCCGATCGGCCTGGCCATGGTCACCAAGCTGGCCGCGCCGCGCGAGACCGGCCTGGCCATGGGTGGCTGGTTCCTGTCGATCGCGATGGCCAACTACGTCGCCGGCCTGCTGGCGGCCGAAGCCGCCGGTGGTGGCGCCGAGGCCGGTGGTGGCCTGGCGCAGTACGCGATGGTGTTCGACCAGCTGTTCCTGCTGGGCATCGTCATCGCCGTGCTGTTCTTCCTGGCCGCGCCGCTGATCAACAAGCTCATGCACGGCGTGAAGTAAGCCGCGCATGAGCCAGGTCCCGACCGCCGTGTTGCCGCGTCCGACGCCGCTTTATCGCTGGCTGGTGCTGCTGTTCGCCAGCCTGGCGATGTTCGGCAACTACTACGTCTACGACGCGCTCAACCCGGTCGTGGACCTGCTGCGCAACCCGGAGTCGGGCCTGGGCCTGAGCTACCAGCAGATCGGCATGCTCTCGACGGCGTACACCGTCGCGGCGCTGCTGGTGCTGCTGGCCAGCGGCTACGTGATCGACCGGTTCGGCGCGCGCCGGGCCATCGTCGCCTTCGCCGCGCTGTGCGTGCTGGCGGCGGCGGTCAGCGCCTCGGCGCAGAGCTTCCCGACGCTGATGGCCGGGCGCTTCATGCTCGGCCTGGGCGCCGAGCCGCTGATCGTCGCGATCACGGCCGTGCTGGCCAAGTGGTTCAAGGGCAAGGAGCTGGGCTTCGCCTTTGGCATCAACCTGTCGATCGCGCGCCTGGGCTCGGCCTCGGCCGACTGGTCGCCGTCGTTCGCCGAGCCGCTGTATTCAAACTGGCACGACCCGCTCTGGCTGGCCACCGGCATCATGGCGGCCGGCGTGGGCGCGGCGCTGCTGTATTTCTTCATGGAAAAGCGCGCCGAGGGCCGCTTCGACCTGGGCGAGGCCGGCGAAACCGACCGGCTCGAGCTGCGCGGCATGTTCCGCTTCAGCCCCTCGTACTGGTACATCGTGGCGCTGTGCGTGGTGTTCTACTCGGCGGTGTTCCCGTTCCGCAGCTTCGCCATCGACTACTTCCAGCAGGCGCACGGCCTGAGCCGCGAGGCGGCGGGCATCCTCAGCAGCCTGCTGCCTGTGGCGGCCATCATCGCCACGCCGCTGTTCGGGCTGTGGGTGGACCGCGTGGGGCGGCGCTCGCTGTTCATGGCGGTGGGTTCGCTGGTGATGCTGCCGCTGTTCCTGGCCGTCACCTACCTGCCGCCGGGGCCGACCATCAACGTGGTGATCCCGCTGATCGGCAGCGGCGAGATGCCGCTGACCCTGCTGGTGGCGATGCTGCTCTTCGGCGGCGTGTTCTCGCTGGTGCCGGCGGTGATGTGGCCTTCGGTGGCCTACATCGTCGAGGCGCGCCGGCTGGGCGCGGCCTATGCGCTGATGACCTTCTGCCAGCAGATCGGCTGGACGGTGGTGCCGCTGGTCGTGGGCTACCTCAACGATCGCTACCAGGCCGGCCCGCAGAACCCGGGCGGCTACGCGGCCAGCATGTGGGTCTACACCACGCTGGGCGCGCTGGGCCTGTTCTTCGCCTGGCGCCTGTGGGCCGCCGAGCGCGGCCCGGGCGGCCACGGCCTCGAAACGGTGACCACCCGCAGCAGCGGGTGATGCCTTTGCTTCACGGCAAATGGCGCAGGTCCGGCAAATACTTCTCCAGCGAGCCGGTGTTCACCGCCACCACGCGTTCGCCGCGATTGAGCAGTCCGCGGTCGAGCAGCTGGGGCAGGGCGGCGAGGCAGGCGGCGCCCTCGGGCGAGATCCAGTGTCGGCGCTCGCGCCACACCGTTGAAAGCTCGCGCGCGGTGTCGGCTTCCGACACCGCGACCGCCGCGCCGCCGCTGGCGCGGATGATCTGCAGCACGCGGAACTGGCCGACGCCCGCGGGCACGTTCAGGCCTGTGGAGATCGTGGGGCCGGTCTGGGGCAGGGCGTGGGTGTCGTCGGCGCCCTCGTCGAAGGCGCGCACCAGCGGCGTGGTCACCTCCGACTGCACGCAGATCATGCGCGGGCGGCGTGAATCGACCAGGCCGAGGGCCTCGAGTTCGTCGAAGGCCTTCCACATGCCCAGCACGCCGGTGCCGCCGCCGGTGGGATAGACGATGGCGTCGGGCAGCGACCAGCGGGTTTCGCCCGGCGGCGGCTCGGCCAGCTCCAGGCCCAGCGTTTTCTTCCCCTCGATGCGCCAGCCCGGCTCCTGGAAGGTGGCGCAGTTGAACCAGCCCTTGGGCCAGTAATCGGCCTTCAATTTGGCGGCCGCCTCGCGGATGGTGCCTTTCACCAGCTCCAGGTGGATGCGGCCCGGGTGCAGGCGCGTCATCGCCGCCACCTGGCCCAGGATGGGCATCGGCGTGTCGTCGGGCATGGCCACCACCACGTCGAGCCCGCCGGCCAGGCCGTAGCGCACCAGCGAATCGCCGGCATTGCCCTGGGTCGGCACGGCCAGCCGCCTGAGGCCGGCGCGGCGGGCCATCGCCACCACCATCGCCATGCCGCGGTCCTTGAAGCTTTGCGTGGGGTTGGCGCCGTAGCCGGGATGGGCGCGTCCTTCGTCCTTGAGCTGCAGGCGCAGGCCGGCGGCGCGCGCGATCGGGTGGTCGGCGTAATCGAGCAGCGGCGTGTGGCCTTCGCCCAGCGCGACGATGTGCGCGGCATCGGTCGGGTCGGTGATGTCCAGCGGCATCAGCGCGCCGAAGCGCCACATGTCCCGGCGGCGTGGGTCGTACCAGGCGGCGCCCGGCTTCTCGCGCGCCAGGCGCTCGAGGTCGAGCACCATCTGCACCGGGCGGCCGTCGGCCGGGTCGAGGTTCATCGGTGGCTCGAGGGGGTATTCGATGCCCGAGCCGATGCCGCGCAAGCAACGCAGGTAACCCATGCCGTTTCTCCCAGTGTCCTGTCAGGCCCGCGTCGCCGCCTCGCGCTCTTCCATCAGGTCCAGCAGCCGGAACAGCGCCGCCCGCTGGGTCTCGTCCAGGCCCTCGAGCAGGCGGCGCTGGTAGGCCAGGGCCATCGGCGCCACGTCCTCGTAGATGGCCCGGCCAGCCGGGCTCAGGCGCAGCACCGAGCGGCGCCGGTCGTCGCCGTGGGTCTCGCGCTCGATCCGCCCGGCCGCCAGCAGCGAGGCCACGGCGCGGCTCACGGCCACCTTGTCCATGGCGGTGCGGTCGGCCACTTCCCGTGCCGAGAGGCCGTCGCGGCGGCCCAGCACGGCCAGCACCCGCCATTCGGTGATGCCCAGGCCGAAGCGGTCGGCATAGAGGCTGGCGATGTCCTGGCTGATCCGGTTCGACAGCACGGAGAGCCGGTAGGGCAGGAAGTGCTCGAGGTCGAGGATGTCCCGATCAGGCATTGCGGCACCGCGACTTGCAAATGGTTTCAGGTGAAACTATAACGGACGCCTTTCCCCCTGCAAGCGGCACCCCCGGAGGACCCCCGATGAGCGCGCAACCGAACCTGGGCATGCAGCCCACCACCTTCGAAAACCCGATGGGCATCAACGGCTTCGAGTTCGTCGAGTTCGCCGCCCCGGCGGGCCGCGGCGAGTCGATGGCCGCCTACCTGCGCAACCTCGGCTTCACCGCAGTCGCCAAGCACAAGCGCCGCCCGATCACCCTGTTCCGCCAGGGCACCATCAACTTCCTGCTCAACGAGCAGGCCGATTCCTTCGCCTCCGACTTCGCGGCCCAGCACGGCCCCTCGGCCTGCGGTTTCGCGATCCGGTTCAAGAAGTCCTCGCAGCAGGTGCTCGAGCACGTGCTGGCCAACGGCGGCGAGCGCCAGGACCACCGCGCCGAGACCCGCGCCGTGGACGCGCCGGTGATCAAGGGCATCGGCGACTGCATGCTCTACCTGATCGACGACGCCCGCGCCGACCTCTACGCCGACTACGAGCCGCTGCCGGGCGTGGACCAGCACCCGAAGGGCTTTGGCCTGACCTTCATCGACCACCTCACCCACAACCTGTTCATGGGCAACATGCAGAAGTGGTCGGACTACTACGAGCGGCTGTTCAACTTCCGCGAGATCCGCTACTTCGACATCAAGGGCGCCAAGACCGGCCTGCTGTCGAAGGCGATGACGGCCCCGGACGGCGTGGTGCGCATCCCGCTCAACGAATCGAGCGACGAGAAGAGCCAGATCAACGAATACCTGCGCGAGTACAAGGGCGAGGGCATCCAGCACATCGCCCTGTTCACCGACGACATCTATTCGTCGGTGGAGGCGATGCACCAGGCCGGCGTGAAGTTCCTCGACACCCCCGACACCTATTTCGAGGTGATCGACCAGCGCATCCCCAACCACGGCGAGGACGTGGCCCGCCTGCGCAAGAACTCGATCCTGATCGACGCCGACATGGAGACCAAGCAGCGCAAGCTGCTGCAGATCTTCACCCAGAACGCCTTCGGCCCGATCTTCTTCGAGATCATCCAGCGCAAGGGCAACGAGGGCTTCGGCGAGGGCAATTTCCAGGCCCTGTTCGAGTCCATCGAGCGCGACCAGATGCGCCGCGGCGTGCTGTAACCCCAAGGGGCGGAACCCGACGATGAGCCTGACGTACCTGAGTGGGTTTGGGAACGAGTTCGCGACCGAGGCGCTGCCGGGGGCATTGCCCGAGGGCCGCAACTCGCCGCAGCGCTGTCCGTATGGCCTTTACAACGAGCAGATCAGCGGCACGGCGTTCACCGCGCCGCGGCACAGCAACCGCCGCACCTGGATGTACCGCATCCGGCCGGCGGCCATGCACGGCCCGTTCTCGGAGCTGGCGCACGCCACCTTCCACAACGACTTCGGCCACGGCCCGGTCACGCCCGACCAGCTGCGCTGGAGCCCGCTGCCGATGCCCTCGGCGCCCACCGACTGGCTCGACGGCCTCTACACCATGGCCGGCAACGGCGGCGCCGGCTGGGGCGGCCTGGGCGTGCACCTGTACGTGGCCAACAAGGACATGGACGGGCGCTACTTCTACGACGCCGACGGCGAGCTGCTGATCGTCCCGCAGCAGGGCCGCCTGCGCATCGCCACCGAGCTGGGCGTGCTGGAGGTCGGGCCGCAGGAGATCGCGCTGATCCCGCGCGGCATCCGCTTCAGCGTCTCGCTGCCCGACGGCAGCGCGCGCGGCTACGTGTGCGAGAACTTTGGCGCCATGTTCAAGCTGCCCGACCTGGGCCCGATCGGCAGCAACGGCCTGGCCAACCCGCGTGATTTCCTCACGCCGGTGGCCGCGTACGAAGACCGCGAGGGCGCCTTCGAGCTGGTGGGCAAGTTCCAGGGCAGCCTCTGGCGCGCCGACCTCGGCCACAGCCCGCTGGACGTGGTGGCCTGGCACGGCAACTATGCGCCCAGCAAATACGACCTGCGCCGCTTCAACACCATCGGCTCGATCAGCTACGACCACCCGGACCCGTCGATCTTCCTGGTGCTGCATTCGCCCAGCGACAGCGAGGGCGTGAGCAACATCGACTTCGTGATCTTCCCGCCGCGCTGGCTGGTGGCCCAGGACACCTTCCGTCCGCCGTGGTTCCACCGCAACATCGCCAGCGAGTTCATGGGCCTGGTGCACGGCGCCTACGACGCCAAGGCCGAGGGTTTCGTGCCCGGCGGCAGTTCGCTGCACAATTCCATGAGCGGCCACGGGCCGGATGCGGCCACCTTCGAGAAGGCCACCACGGCCGACCTCTCGAAGCCCGACGTCATCAAGGACACCATGGCCTTCATGTTCGAGTCGCGCAACGTCATCCGCCCCACCGCCCAGGCGCTGGCCGGCGGCCACCGCCAGCGCGACTACCAGGCCTGCTGGCAGGGCCTGGGCAAGCATTTCGACCCGGGCAAGCGCTGATCGGCACGCCCCACAGGAGACACGGATGAAGCTCGGATCCCTCAAGGAAGGCGGCCGCGACGGCACGCTGGTGGTGGTTTCCAAGGACCTCTCGCGCGCGGTGAAGGCCACCGGCATCGCGCCGACGATGCAGCGCGCGCTGGAGGATTGGTCCAACGCCGCGCCGCGCCTGAACGCCGTGTACGAGGCGCTCGAGGCCGGCACGCCGGAAACCATCAACGGCGAACCGGTGTTCGCCGTGGACTTCGCCCAGCTGGCTGCGCCGCTGCCGCGCGCCTACGAGTTCGTCGACGGCAGCGCCTACCTGCCGCACGTGGCGCGCGTGCGCAAGGCGCGCGGCGCCGAGGTGCCCGAGAGCTTCTACACCGATCCGCTGATGTACCAGGCCGTGAGCGCCGGCTTCTACGGCCCGCGCGATCCGGTGCTGGTGGCCGACGAGGCCTACGGCATCGACCTCGAGGCCGAGGTGGTCGTCATCACCGACGACGTGCCGCAGGGCGCCTCGCCGGCGCAGGCCGCGCAGCACATCCAGCTGGTGGGCCTGGTCAACGACGTCTCGCTGCGCAACCTGATCCCGAACGAGCTGGCCAAGGGCTTCGGCTTCCTGCAGTCCAAGCCGCGCTCGGCGCTGAGCCCGGTGTTCGTCACCCCCGACGAGCTCGGCGAGGCCTGGCAGGGCAACAAGGTGCACCTGCCGCTGGTGACCCACATCAACGGCAAGTGGTTCGGCGCCCCGGAAGCGGGCGTGGACATGCAGTTCGACTTCGCCCAGCTGGTGGCGCACGCGGCCAAGACCCGCCCGCTGTCGGCCGGCACGATCGTCGGCTCGGGCACGGTGGCCAACGAGGACACCTCGCTGGGCGCCAGCTGCTTCGCCGAGCAGCGCACGGTCGAGGCCCTGCGCGACGGCAAGCCCAGCACGCCGTTCATGTCCTTCGGCGACACGGTGCGCATCGAGATGAAGGCCCGCGACGGCAGCGACATCTTCGGCGCCATCGAGCAGCGCATCACCAAAGCCTGACCCGACCCTGCAGGAGCGCCTTCAGGCGCGAGGCCCTTCCTTGCCACAGGCAAAGGCAAAAGATTCGCGCCTGAAGGCGCTCCTACACAGAAGGCCCGGCCCGGGCGTATGCTTGGGCCACCCATGGGAGGGCAGGGGGCTGGCGGCATGAATTCGGGCTCGATCCGGCTGTATTCCTACTGGCGCTCCAGCGCCGCCTACCGCGTGCGCATCGCGCTCAACCTCAAGGGCCTGCCCTACGAGACGGTGCCCGTGCACCTGGCCCGCGACGGCGGCGAGCAGCACAAGCCGCCCTTCAGCGACCTCAACCCCCAGGAACTGGTGCCGGTGCTGCTGCACGGCAACCGCATCCTGCGCCAGTCGATGGCGATCATGGAGTACCTGGACGAGACCTGGCCGAACGCGCCGCTGATGCCGGCCACCGCCCGCGACCGCCAGCGCGTGCGCGCCCTGGCCCAGGTGATCGCCTGCGACATCCACCCGCTCAACAACCTGCGCGTGCTGCAGTTCTTCGAGCACACCTGGAACGTGCCGCAGGCCGAACGCGAGGCCTGGGTGCGGCACTGGATCCAGGCCGGCTTCGAGGCGCTCGAGACCACGCTGTGCGACAACCCGTCCACCGGCACCTACTGCGACGGCGAAGTGCCGACGATGGCCGACTGCTGCCTGGTGCCGCAGGTCTATAACGCCAGTCGCTTCGGCGTGGACATGGCGCCCTACCGGACGCTGCGGCGCATCAACGAAGCCTGCCTGGCGCTTGAGGCCTTCGACGCCGCCCGGCCGGAAAACCAGCCGGACGCCCCCGCCGCCTGCTGAGCCGGGCTCAGAAGCCCTGGGATTCCTGCGTGCCGCCGTACATGTCGGCGTAGGGGTCGTGCTCGCCCGTGGCGCCTTCCGAGAGGCGGATCTTCAGGGCCAGGCCGTCGCGCGAGTCGGCCTTGCGCAGCGCCTCCTCGAGGTCGACCTTGCCTTCCTTGTAGAGCCGGAACAGCGACTGGTCGAAGGTCTGCATGCCTTCCTGCAGCGACTTGTCCATCGCGTCCTTGATTTCGTGCACCTCGCCGCGGCGGATCAGGTCGCGGATCATCGGGGTGTTGATCAGGATCTCCGCCGCAGGCAGGCGCTTGCCGTCCTTGCCGATGACCAGGCGCTGGCTGATGACCGCCTTGAGGTTGAGCGAGAGGTTCATCAGCACGTTCTTGTGGGCCGACTCCGGGAAGAAGTTCAGGATGCGGTCCAGGGTCTGGTCGGCGTTGTTCGAGTGCAGCGTGGCCAGGCACAGGTGGCCGGTCTCGGCGAAGGCGATGGCCGATTCCATGGTGACGGCGTCGAGGATCTCGCCGATCAGGATGACGTCCGGCGCCTCGCGCATGGCGTTCTTGAGCGCGTTGTGGAAAGCGTGGGTGTCCAGGCCCACCTCGCGCTGGTTGACGATGGACTTCTTGTGCCGGTGCAGGAACTCGATCGGATCCTCGATGGTGAGGATGTGGCCGGTGGTGCTGGCGTTGCGGTGGTCGATCATGGCCGCGAGCGTGGTGGACTTGCCCGAGCCGGTCGAGCCGACCACCAGCACCAGGCCACGCTGCTCCATCACGATGTCCTTGAGCACGTTCGGCAGCTTGAGCTGGTCGATGCTCGGGATCTCGGACTTGATGGCGCGGATGACCATGCCCACTTCGCCGCGCTGCTTGAACACGTTGACGCGGAAGCGGCCGGTGTCCTTGACCGCGATGGCCATGTTGAACTCGAGGTCGCGCTCGAAGGCCGGGACCTGGCCCTCGTCCATCAGCGAGTAGGCGATCTTCTTGACCATGCCGGCCGGCAGGCCGGTATTGCCGAGCGGATAAAGCTTGCCCTCGACCTTGATGTAGACGGGCGCGCCGGTGGTCAGGAACATGTCCGACGCGTTCTTTTCCGTCATCAGCTTCAGGAAATAGCCGATGTCCATGTCAGTATCCTTGGATCCCCTGGTTCGGTCCCGATGGGCCGGCCGGCAGGGCTACAATGACCCCGTCGCAACGCCAACCCGCGAACCCGCCTTATGACACTATCCTCGCGAAAAATCCATCTTGCGCTGGCCGTTCTGCTGGCCATTCCAATGTTCGCGACCGCCAGCGAGGTCGACATGGCGATGGCCGCGGCCGAACGCGCGGTCGTGGCCGCCGAGGCCGCGCAGCCGCGCGGGCAGGCCGCCCAGGCGCTCGAGCAGGCCCGCCGCCAGTGGCAGGCCGCGCAGGCCGCCCGCCGCAAGGCCGACAAGCTGCGTTTCGCCGAGGCCGCCGCCGCCAACGCCGACCTCGCGCACGCCCGTGCCCGCCTCGATGCGGCCCGCGAAGAGGTCGACAGCCGCGCCGCGCGCAACGCCGACCTGCGCCGCCGGCTGCTGGTCAACCCGGAGCGCCGCCCATGATCCTCCGTCTCCTAGCCGTGCTGGCCCTGTCCCTGTCGCTGGCGCTGCCGGCGGCCGCGCAGAACGACCACGAACGCGCCGTCGCCGCGCTGTCGTCGGAGCTGCAGGCCCTCGAGGCCGACCCGTCCCTGGGCCCGCTGGCCCGGCTCGAGCGCCTGCAGGCGCGCCAGGCCGTGGCCGAGGCCGGTGCCGCCCGTCGCAGCGATCGCGAGCACAAGCTGGCCCTGGCCGGCGTGCGCATCGAGGCCGCGCGCCTGGCCGCCGAGGCCGAACTGCTGGCCGCCCAGGCCGAGCAGCTCGACCGCGAGCGCGACCAGATCATGATCGAGTCCAGCCGGCTCGAGGCCGAGCGCGCCCGCCGCGAGTCCGAGCGCCTGCGCCTGCAGGCCATGGCCCGCGAGGAGGCCCTGCAGCGCGAGCTCGAGCAGTCCGAGGCCGACCGCACCGCCGCCGTGCAGCAGGCCCAGGCCGAGACCGAGCAGGCCCGCAAGCTGGCCGCCGCCCGCGCCCGCGAGGCCGAGCTGGCGCGCCGCGAGGCCGAACTGGCCGCCGCCATCGCCGCCGACGAGATCACCGACGCCGCGCCCCCGCCGATGCGCCGCGACGGCAACCGACGCATCTACACCCTGTCGGGCAATGCCTTCGCCAGCGGCAGCGCCAGCCTCACCGGCGAGGCCCAGGCCAGCCTGCGGGCCCTGGCCGGCCAGCTCGGCAGCGGCCAGGTCAGCATCGAGGGCCACACCGACAGCCAGGGCGCCGACGCCGCCAACCAGGCGCTGTCGCAGCGCCGGGCCGAGGCCGTGCGCCGCGTGCTGGAGGAGGCCGGGGTGGCCCCGGGCCGCCTCAAGGCCGTGGGCCGGGGCAAGAGCCAGCCTGTCGCCGACAACGGCACGGCCGACGGGCGGGCCCGCAACCGGCGCGTCGAGATCATCGTAAACTGAATAAAAACAAATAGTTGCGTCGGGACTTGCGACCCCCGGGGAGGGGGAGTAGGTTCGGAGTCCCGGGGGCCCACGCCGCCGGGATCACCGAGCCAGGCCGATGAAAGCAGACCTCGCCCCCGCCGATTGCGCCGCCTCCCGAACGGAAGCGGGCGCGTCGTGTGGAGGCGCCGCCCGCGAAAGCGACCTGACCTTTGTCTCAATCCGCGCGCCCTGGCCGATCCCGGCCGGGGCGTTCGCGTTTCTGGAGGAGGTCAATCCGATGTTTGAAGGGCAACCGCAGCACGAACTCGAGGCGCTGATGAAGAGCGATCCGGAATTCCGGCAGCTCTACCACCGGCATCGCGAACTGGACAAGCAGGTGCTGGACGCCGAACTGGGCGTGCTGCCGCTGGACGACAACACGCTCTCGCGCATGAAGCGCGAGAAGCTCAACGCCAAGGACCGCCTGACGCGCATGTTCGACAGGCGACGACACTGAGTTCCGTCGCGGCGGCGGCGGCCCACCTCGTCGGGTCGCCGCCGCCCGCATTTCCCGGCCGCGCCGGGCGGGCTGCTAGAATCGAGGCCCCTCTTTTCCCCCGGTTCCCTGCATGGCGGCCCACCAGAACGTACTCGAGCTGATCGGCAACACGCCGATGGTCAAGGCCCAGCACCTCGACACCGGGCTGTGCGAGCTCTACCTCAAGCTCGAGTGCACGAACCCGGGCGGATCGATCAAGGACCGCATCGGCCTGAAGATGATCGAGGCCGCCGAGGCCCGCGGCGATCTCAAGCCCGGCGCCCTGATCGTCGAGGGCACCGCCGGCAACACCGGCATCGGCCTGGCCCTGGTGGCCCAGCAGAAGGGCTACCGGCTGCTGCTGGTCGTGCCCGACAAGATGAGCCGCGAGAAGATCTTCAACCTGCGCGCCATGGGCGCCGAGGTCGTGCTCACCCGTTCGGACGTGGCCAAGGGCCACCCCGACTACTACCAGGACATGGCCGCGCGCATCGCCGCCGAGACCCCGGGCGCCTACTTCATCAACCAGTTCGGCAACCCCGACAACCCGGCCGCGCACGAGCAGGGCACCGGCCCGGAGATCTGGGCGCAGATGGACGGCGACATGGACGCCATCGTGTTCGGCTGCGGCAGCTCGGGCACCATGACCGGGCTCTCGCGCTTCTTCGCCAGGGCCGCGCCGCACGTCGAGCTGGTGCTGGCCGACCCGGTGGGCTCCATCCTCACCCAGTACATCAACGAGGGCGTGCTGAGCACCAAGTCCGGCAGCTGGATGGTCGAGGGCATCGGCGAGGATTTCCTGCCGGACATCTCCGACTTCAGTCGCGTGAAGAAGGCCTACGCCATCTCCGACAAGGAAAGCTTCCTGGCCGGCCGCGAGCTGCTGGTCAAGGAAGGCGTGCTCGGCGGCAGCTCCAGCGGCACCCTGCTGGCGGCGGCGCTGAAGTACTGCAAGGAGCAGACGACCCCCAAGAAGGTGGTGGTGTTCGTCTGCGACACCGGCAACAAGTACCTCTCGAAGATGTACAACGACTACTGGATGCTCGACAACGGCTTCCTCGAGCGTCCGCAGCACGGCGACCTGCGCGACCTGATCCTGCGCCCGTACGCGCAGCGCGACACCGTGGTCGTCGGCCCGAACGACACCCTGCACGTCGCCTACCAGCGCATGAAGATGTACGACGTCTCGCAGCTGCCGGTGATGGACGGCGAGAAGATCGTCGGCATCGTCGACGAATCCGACGTGCTGCTGCACGTGTACGGCAACGAGCCGCGGTTCAAGGACAGCGTGGCCAGCGCCATGGTCAGCCAGCTCAACGTACTGCCCGTCACCTCCCCGATGGAGTCGCTGCTGCCGGTGTTCGAGCGCGGCCAGGTGGCCATCGTGGTGGACGGGCCGAAGTTCCTCGGCCTGATCACCCGCATCGACCTGCTCAACTACCTGCGCCGGCGGGTGCAGTAAGGCGATGCAGGTCCGTCATCCCGACCGGGGGCCCGCGCAGGACGCGAGCGACGGCATCGCCGTCGTCATCCCCTGCTTCCGGGTCAGTCGCCACGTGCTCGGCGTGATCGCCGCCATCGGGCCGGAAGTTTCCCGCATCTACGTGGTGGACGACGCCTGCCCCGAGGGCACGGGCGAGCGGGTCCGGGCCGAATGCAGGGACCCGCGGGTGCAGGTGCTGCGCAACGCGTCCAACCAGGGCGTTGGCGGCGCGGTGCTGGCCGGCTACGCCGCCGCCATCGCCGACGGCGCCCGGGTGATCGTCAAGATCGATGGCGACGGCCAGATGGACCCCGGCCTGCTGCCGGCCTTCGTCGCGCCGATCCTGGCCGGCGAGGCCGACTACACCAAGGGAAACCGCTTCTACGACCTCGAGAACATCGGCCGCATGCCCGGCCTTCGCTTGTTCGGCAATGCCGCGCTGTCGTTCATGGCCAAGATCTCGACCGGCTACTGGGACGTGTTCGACCCCACCAACGGCTACACCGCCATCCACGCCGACGTGGCCCGGCTGCTGCCGGCCGGCCGGATCAGCAAGCGCTATTTCTTCGAAACCGACATGCTGTTCCGGCTCAACACCGTGCGCGCCGTGGTGGTGGACGTGCCGATGGACGCGCACTACGGCGACGAGGTGAGCAACCTGCGCATCTCGCGCGTCCTGGGCGAGTTCCTGTTCAAGCACGTGCGCAACTTCGGCAAGCGCATCTTCTACAACTATTTCCTGCGCGATCTCTCGGTGGCCTCGCTCGAGCTGGTGGTCGGTTCGGCGATGCTTGGCTTCGGCGTCGTGTTCGGCAGCTGGCAGTGGTGGCACTCGGCCCAGGCGGGCGTGTCCACGCCGACGGGCACGGTGATGCTGGCGGCGGTGCCGGTGATCCTGGGCCTGCAGTTCCTGCTGGCCTTCCTGGGCTACGACATCGCCTCGGTGCCGCGGCGGCCGCTGTGGCCGGCCCGCGCGCTCGCCCACGCAAGGCGGCCATGAGGCGGCTGGCGCAAAGCCAGGCCCTGCGCCAGGGCGGCGCGTACGGCATCGTCGGACTGGTGCAGCTGCTGGTCGACTGGCTGGCCTACGTGCTGCTCACCTGGGCCGGCGTGCCGGTGGCCGCCGCGAATGTCGCGGCGCGTGCCTGCGGCGCCACGCTGGGCTTCACCCTCAACGGCGCCTACACCTTCCGCGGCGACGAGGGTGCCCGGCTGGGCTGGCCCCGGCTGCTGAAGTTCCTGGCCGTCTGGGGCGCGATGACGGTGCTGAGCACGCTGGCGATGGCCGGTATCGAGGCCAAGCTCGGGCTCGGCGCGTCCTGGCTGGCCAAGCCGCTGGTCGACCTGGCGCTGGCGGTGCTGAGCTTCCTGGCCTCGCGCCACTGGATCTACCGATGATCGAGACCCGGACCAGCGCCAGCCCGATGGCCATGCTCGGCTCGCTGCACCGGCATCGCGAGCTGATCCTGGCGCTGGTGCGGCGCGAGGTGCTCGGCCGCTACCGCGGCTCGGTGCTGGGGTTGGCGTGGTCCTTCCTGCACCCGCTGTTCATGCTCGCCGTCTACACCTTCGTCTTCTCGGTCGTGTTCCAGGCCCGCTGGCCGGGGGGCGGCGATTCGCGGGTGGAGTTCGCGCTGGTGCTGTTCACCGCGCTGCTGGCCTTCAACCTGTTCGCCGAGTGCGTTTCGCGTTCGCCGGGCCTGGTGCTGGGCAATCCCAACTACGTCACCAAGGTGGTGTTTCCGCTCGAGGTGCTGCCGGTGGTGTCGCTGCTGTCGGCGCTCTTCCACGCGGCGGTGGGCCTGCTGATCTGGATGGGTTTCCACCTCGCGGTGCGCGGCGTGCCGCCGGCCACGGCCCTGCTGCTGCCGCTGGCGCTGGCGCCGCTGCTGCTGCTCACGCTCGGGCTGTCGTGGTTCCTGGCGTCGCTGGGCGTGTTCCTGCGGGACGTGTCGCAGGTGGTCGGCGTGCTCACGACCACGCTGATGTTCATGACGCCGATCTTCTACGCGGTGTCGGCGGTGCCGCCCGAGTACCAGGCCGTGATGCTGGCCAACCCGCTGACGCCGGTCATCGAGCAGGTGCGCGGCGTGATGCTCTGGGGGCAGGGGCTGGACTGGCCGGCGTGGGGGCTGCAGATGCTGCTGTCCTCGCTGCTGGCCTGGGCCGGCTTCGCCTGGTTCCAATCCACGCGCAAGGGCTTCGCCGATGTCCTCTGACGACGCGGTCATCGTCGCACGGGGCCTGTCGAAGGCCTACCAGGTGTATGCGAGCCCGCGCGCCCGCCTGCAGCAGTTCCTCCTGCCGCGGCTGCGGCGCCTCGCGGGCCTGCCGCCGCGCAACCACTACCGCGACTTCCACGCCCTGCGCGGCATCGACCTGAGCGTCGGCCGCGGCGAGACGGTGGGCATCATCGGCCGCAACGGCTCGGGCAAGTCCACCCTGCTGCAGCTGATCTGCGGCACGCTCACGCCCAGCGGCGGCAGCGTGTCGGTGCGGGGCCGGGTGGCGGCGCTGCTGGAGCTGGGCTCGGGCTTCAACCCCGAATTCAGCGGGCGCGAGAACGTGTTCCTCAACGGCGCGCTGCTTGGGCTCAGCCGCCGCGAGGTCGAGCAGCGCTTCGATGCCATCGCCGCGTTCGCCGACATCGGCGAGTTCATCGACCAGCCCACCAAGACCTATTCCTCCGGCATGGTGGTGCGCCTGGCTTTCGCGGTGGCCATCCATGTCGACCCGGACCTGCTGGTGGTGGACGAGGCGCTGGCCGTCGGCGACACCGCCTTCCAGCAAAAATGCCTGCAGCGCATCCGCCGCCTGCAGGACCAGGGCGTGTCGATCCTGCTGGTGACGCATTCGACCAACACCCTGATCGAGTACTGCGACCGCGGCGTCTACCTGCGCCGCGGCCAGCTGGTGATGGACGGCCCCTGCCGCGAAGTGGTGAAGGCCTACGGCGACGACCTGCTGGCCGAGGAGGGCGCGATCGGGGTCGTGGTGGCGGCGGAGCCCGAGCCCGGGCTGCAGGCGCCGACGCCGCCGGCGGAGCGCGCGCAGGCCGACGCGGGTGCGTCCGTCGCCGTGCCGGCGCCGGCGCCGCACGCGATCCTGCAGATCGAACAGGTGGCCCTGCTCGACGCGGACGGCCGGCCCGCGGCGACGGTTCGCTCGGGTGATCCCATCGAAGTCCTGGTCGACCTGCGCGTGCACGAGCCGGTCGCGCAGCCGTGTTTCGGGATCCAGCTCTCGAGCACCGACGGCATCGTCCTGTGGAGCGCCACCACCCAGCAGCTGGCCAGCACGCTGGCGCCGATGGCGCCGGGCCGGCACCGCTTCCGCTGGCGGCTGCAGGCGAATTTCTCGGGCAATCGCTACGTGGTGGCGATCGGCGCCGGCGAAATCGTCGGCGGTGAATACAAGCGCCGGCACCGGCTCGACTATGCCGGGCATTTCGACGTGATCCCCGAGCCGCGCAGCGGCGGCGGCTGGCTGGCGCCGAAGCCTTCCTTCGCGCTGCTGCCGGCCGCCGGTGCAGGAGAGGGCGATGGCGGCTGAGCGCGTGCTCGTGGGTGGCTGGTACGGCGCGGGCAACCTCGGCGACGAGATGCTGCTCGACCTGTTCATCCGCTGGTGCCGCGAGCAAGGCGCGGAGCCAACCGCGATAAGCATCGACGCACCGGCGACACGGCGGCTGCACGGCATCGCCGCCGTGGACATCTTCGACCTCGATGGCGTGCTCGGGGCCATGCGCGATGCCGACCTGTTCGCACTCGGCGGCGGTGGCCTGCTGCAGACGCACCACAATTTCACCCTCGGCGCACTCTACGACTTCACTGCCGCCGACATCGGCAGCTACGTACGCCCGATGCTGATGGCCCGCCAGTTGGGCGTCCCCACGCTTTTCTGGGCCCAGGGCCTCGGGCCGCTGGAGGGCGACGAGCCGCGCGCGGTCGTGCGCGACCTGCTTTCGTGGGTCGGGCATGCGAGCCTGCGTGACGATGATTCGCTGGCGCTGGTGCGCGAACTGGGCTGCGAGAGGGCGTTCCCGGTGGCGCCGGATCCGGCCTGGGCCTGGCCGCTGCCCGATACCGTGGCGCGGGCGCCCGGCGGGGCGCGCCGGATCGCCATCGTGCCGCGCAGCTGGGACACGGCCCCGGCGTGGTCGGATCATTTCCTGGGCGCGTTGCGCCATCGCCTCGCCCCGGGCGAAGCATCGATCGTGTGGATGGTGAGCCAGGCCAACGCCGTGCCCGGCCGCGCCTCCGACGACCTGGACTTCATCCGCTCGATGATGGAACGACTGGGCGGGGAGTACGAGCAGTCGCTGCAGATCCATGCGTCCCCCTCCGACTGGGCCTCCACCCTGGCCGGCTGCGACGCGGCCATCGTGATGCGCATGCACGCCCAGGTCCTGGCGCTGCGGCTGGGCCTGCCGGTGCTGGCCATCGAATACGACCCCAAGATGGCCGTCGTGTCGTCCGACGCGGGACTGAAGGACGCGCATCGCGTCAGCGTTGGCTCGCCACCCGAAGCCTGGGAGCATCACCTCGCCGACTGGCTTTCCGCGCCAGCGATGGCCGCGGCTTCGCCTTCGCCGGCGGTTGCCGCGCTCGCGAGCCGGGCCCTGGTGCATCGGGGCGTGCTCCACGCCGCCCTGGCCGCCGCCCATCCCGGCCGGGGCACGCAGCCCTCGTGGCGCTCGGAGGGCGTGGACTGGATCGGCGCCTGGCGCCGCGCCGCGCTCGAAGCCGAGCTGGCCAGGACCCGGGTGCGGATGGCAGAACTCTCGCAGCGCCTCGGCGACGCCGAAGCGGAGCTGGCGCGCCTGCGCGGACCCTGAACGGGCCGCTGCAGGCGGGGTCGTATAATGGCGGCCACTGCCGCCCGCCCCCCGCGCGCCGCCCATCCTTATCCCCCGATTCGAGGACGTTTCAATGAGCCCAGACCGCCACGGCATCGGCACCCGCGCCATCCACGCCGGCCAGAGCCCCGATCCGAGCACCGGCGCGGTGATGACGCCCATCTACGCCACCTCCACCTACGTGCAGTCCAGCCCGGGCGTGCACCAGGGCTTCGAGTATTCGCGCAGCCACAACCCCACGCGCTTCGCCTACGAGCGCTGCGTGGCCGACCTCGAGGGCGGCAGCCGCGGCTACGCCTTCGCCTCGGGCCTGGCCGCCACCTCCACGGTGCTCGACCTGCTCGACTCGGGCAGCCACGTGATCTGCATGGACGACGTCTACGGCGGCACCTACCGCCTGTTCGAGCGCGTGCGCCGCCGCAGCGCCGGCCTGGACTTCAGCTTCGTCGACCTCGACGACCTGGCCGCGGTGGAAGCCGCGGTTCGCCCGGAAACGAAGCTGATCTGGTGCGAAACGCCGACCAACCCGATGCTCAAGCTGGTCGACATCGCCCGCCTGGCCGAGTTCGCCCGCAAGCGCGGCATCTGGCTGGCGGTGGACAACACCTTCAGCTCGCCGATCCTGCAGCGCCCGCTCGAGCTCGGCGCGCACCTGGTGATGCACTCGGCCACCAAGTACCTCAACGGCCACAGCGACATCGTCGGCGGCATGGTGGTGGTGGGCGACGACGCCGAGCTGGCCGAGAAGATGGGCTTCCTGCAGAACGCCGTCGGCGGCGTGCAGGGTCCCTTCGACAGCTTCCTGGCGCTGCGCGGCCTCAAGACCCTGCACCTGCGCATGAAGGCGCACTGCGCCAACGCGCTCGAGCTGGCGCAGTGGCTCCAAACCCACCCGGCGGTGGAGAAGGTGATCTACCCCGGCCTGGCCTCGCATCCGCAGCACGCGCTGGCGAAGAAGCAGATGCACGGCTTCGGCGGCATGGTCAGCATCGTGCTCAAGGGCGGCTTCGAGGCCGCGAAGCGTTTCTGCGAGCGCACCGAGCTGTTCGCGCTGGCCGAGTCGCTCGGCGGCGTGGAAAGCCTGGTCAACCACCCGGCCATCATGACCCACGCCTCGGTGCCGCCGGAGCGCCGCGCCGCGCTCGGCATCTCCGACGCACTGGTGCGCCTGAGCGTCGGCGTCGAGGACGTGGCCGACCTGCGTGCGGAGCTCGAACGGGCGCTGGCCTGAGCCCCGGCCGATGAGGGTTGAATTCGAACAGCTGGCTGCCGAGGTCGCCGCCCTGCGGGAGCGCCTGGAGACGGCGCACACGGGGCTCGAAGCGGCCGGGCGGGAACTGGGGGCCTTGCGTCGGGAAGCGGCCGAGGCACACGCCCTGGCGGCTCGTGCCAGGGAGCTGCAGCAGCGCCTGGACGACAAGGTCTTCGAGCTCGAGATGCTCCAGCGCGAGGCCGCGCGCCTGCGCCAGGACTCCGGGATGCTGGCCACCGTGCTCGCCTCGCGATCGTGGCGCCTGACCCGGCCGCTGCGGGCCTTGGGGCGTCTGCTGCGGGGCGAATGGAAGGGCGAGGACAGCGCCCGGCTCCGGCGCGCGCTGGGACGGGCCCGGCCCGCCGCCGCCATCCCTGCGCCGGCATCCGCCGGCCGCGATGCGAGCGACGCGGGCGTGGCCGCGCCACCGGTCGGGCCACCCCTGGCGGCTGCGCTGCCCGGCGTGGCCGACGTATTCGTCTGGTCGGTGATCGACTGGCACTTCCGCATCCAGCGCCCGCAGCACCTGGCCCGCGCGCTGGCCGGCCGCGGCCACCGGGTGTTCTACGTCTCGAACAACTTCATCGACAGCGCCGAGCCAGGCTTCCGGGTCGAACCGCTGGACGACGAGGGCCGGCTGTTCCAGGTGCAGTTGCACCTGGCCGGCGCGCCGGCGATCTACCACGCCTTGCCCGACGGGGAGCAGCTTCGCGCGCTGCACGCCAGCCTGGCGCGTCTGCTCGCCTGGACCGCGACGCGCGCCAGCCTCTCGCTGGTGCAGCACCCGTACTGGAGCAGCCTGCTGCGTAGCGTGCCCAACGCGCGCGTGGTGTACGACTGCATGGACCACCACGCCGGCTTCGACAACAACGCGCCGCAGGTACTGCGCGCCGAGCGGGCCCTGCTGGCCGACGCCGAGCTGGTGGTGGTCACCTCGGCCTGGCTGCGCGACGAAGTGGCGCCCGCGGCACGGTCGGTGGCGCTGGTGCGCAACGCCGGCGAGTTCGACGCCTTCCGCGAACCGCCGGCGCAGGTGTTCCGCGACGAACGCGGCCGGCGCGTGATCGGCTACTACGGCGCCATTGCCGAATGGTTCGACGTGGGGCTGGTGCGCGCGGTGGCGCAGGCCGAGCCCGATGCCCTGGTGCTGCTGGTGGGCAACGACACCGTCGACGCCGCCGGCCAGCTGGCCGACCTGCCCAACGTGCGCTGCACCGGCGAGGTGCCCTACGCCGGGCTGCCCTACTGGCTGCACGGCTTCGACGTGGCGCTGCTGCCGTTCAAGGTGCTGCCGCTGACCCAGGCCACCAATCCGGTCAAGGTCTACGAGTACCTGGCCGCCGGCAAGCCGGTGGTGGCGGTCGATTTGCCGGAGATGGCGCAGTTCGGCGGACTGGTGCGCACCGCGTCCGACGCCGCCGGCTTCGTGCGGGAGGTGTCGGCGGCGCTGGCCGGGCAGGGCGGCGGCGCCGACGCCGTGGCCCGGCGCCAGGCCTTCGCCGCCGGCCAGACCTGGGCGCATCGCGCCGTCGAACTCGACCAGGCGATCGCGGCGATCGTCGAGCCGGTGGTGAGCGTGGTGGTGCTTGCCTACAACAACCTCCCGCTCACCCAGGCCTGCCTGTCGAGCATCGAGGCGCACAGCGACTATCCCGCGCTCGAGGTGATCGTGGTCGACAACGCCTCGACCGACGGCTCGCCGGAGTGGTTGCGCAGCTGGGCGGCCGAGCCTTCCGCCGCGGGACACCGCCGGCGCCTGGTCCTCAACGAGGCCAACCTCGGCTTCGCCGCCGGCAACAACGTCGGGCTGGCCGCGGCCACCGGCGAGGTGCTGGTGATGCTCAACAACGACACCTGCGTCACCCCGGGCTGGGTGCGCACGCTCTGCGCGCACCTGCGCCGCGATCCGGCCCTGGGCCTGGTGGGGCCGGTGACCAACAACATCGGCAACGAGGCGCGCATCCAGATCGCCTACCGCGACATGGACGAGATGGTCGAGCGCGCCGGCGAATACACCCGGGCGCATCCCGGGCAGTCCTTCCGGATCCGCACCGCGGCCTTCTTCTGCGTGGCCATGCGGCGCTCGACCTACGAGCAGGTCGGCGGGCTGGACGAGGCCTTCGGCGTCGGCTTCTTCGAGGACGACGACTACTGCCGTCGCGCCGAGGCCGCGGGCCTGGGCGTGGCCTGCGCCGAGGACGTGTTCGTGCACCATTACCTGTCGGCGAGCTTCGACGCGATGGCGGCCGAGCGCAAGCGCGAGCTGTTCGAGCGCAACAAGGCGATCTTCGAAGCCAAGTGGGGCCCGTGGGAGCCGCACGTCTACCGGGGAGGCTCAACGCGATGAACCTGGAGCAGGAAGTCGCCCGCCTGAAGGCCGAGATCGAGGCTTGCCGCGCCAGGGAGCAGGCCGTGCCGGCCGTGCTGGCCGAAGTCGACTACGCGCGGCGGCGCATCGCCTGGCTTGAGCGCGAGCGGGATGCGCTGTCGGAGCAGCTGCACACGGGCGCCGAGCAGATCCGCCGGCTGGCGGCTTTCGCCCGCGGCGGCGGCCCGGCCCCGGCCTGGCCCGCGCAGGCGCCCGCGCCGGAGGCGGTGCAGGCGCTGGACTGGCAGGGATTCCAGTCGCGCGCCTTCGCGCCGGACAAGCAAACCGGCGGCATCTGGATTCAGGAAGCCTCGATCGACTGGAGCCATGCGCTCTGGCAGCGACCGCAGCACATGGCGCTGGCCATGGCGCGGCGCGGCTGGCTGGTGGTCTACCGCACCCGCAACGCCAGCCACGACCGCGTGTCGGGCTGGCGCGAAATCCGGCCGAACCTGTGGCTGACCGACGACCCGGCCACCGATGCCATCGAGGGCGCGGTGCGCTCGGTGTACAACACCTCCTTCGGCGAGCCCCTGCACACGCTGTCGCTCAGGCCGCGCGGCACCCGCTTCGTCTTCGAGGTGGTCGACCACCTCGACGAGCGCATCCTCGGCAGCGCCGAGCGCGTGCGGCTGCAGCAGGCCCTGCAGGATTGGGCCCTGCTGGGCGGCGCCGACCTGGTGGTGGCCACCGCGCGCGTGCTGCTGGCCCAGGCCAGCGCCGTCGCCGGCAGCGAACGCTGCGCGCTGGTGCCCAATGGCGTCGACCTGGACCATTACCTGGACCCGGCCGCGCTCTCGGCCCCCGTCGAGCCGCGGCTGGCTGCGTTCCGCGCCCGCCATTCGCGCCTGGTCGGCTATTTCGGCGCACTGGCGCCGTGGCTCGATTACGCGGCGATCACCCGCCTCGTCGAGTCCCGTCCCGACCTGGGCTTCGTCTTCATCGGTCCCGACTACCAGGGCGCCGCTTCGCGCCTGCCGGTGGCCGGGAACGTGCTCGCCACCGGCCCGCTGGACTACGACGTGCTGCCGGCGCAGGCGCGGCTGTTCGATGCCTGCCTGATCCCCTTCGAGCCGGGCGAAGTGGCGCGAACCACCTCGCCGCTCAAGCTCTTCGAGTACTTCGCCCTGGGCAAGCCGGTGGTCGTGGCGGACGACATGGCCGAGTGCCTCGCCTTCCCCGAGGTCTTCCATGGCGAAGGCGCCGAGGGGCTCTCGCGCGCCATCGATGCCGCCCTGGAGGCCGCGCAGTCGCCGGGTTTCGCCGACCGGATGCGGGCCCTGGCCGCGGCCAACAGCTGGGACGCGCGCGCCGCGGCCCTGGAGCAGGCTTTGACGAGGCGTGCCGCCGGCCTGGCGGCGCAGGAGGCCCAATGAGCGAGACCCCCGCCGGGAACGTGCGTTTCCAGTGCAACATCTGCGGCCGGCATTGCCATGCCCCGCGCGAGTCGCTTGGCCGCGAGACGGCCAGCTGCGATGGCTGCGGCTCGACGCTGCGCATGCGCTCGATCATGGCCCTGCTCTCGCGCGAGCTGTTCGGCGCGGTGCTGCCCATCGACGAATTCCCGCGCCGGCCGCGACTGCGCGGCATCGGCCTGAGCGACTGGGACGGCTACGCCACCCGCCTGGCCAGGGTGTCCGACTACACCAACACCTACTACCACCAGGCCCCGCGCCTGGACATCACCGAGGTCGGCGACGACCTGGCCGGCAGCTGCGACTTCCTGATTTCCACCGACGTGTTCGAGCACGTGGCGCCACCGGTTTCGCGCGCCTTCGCCGGCGCGCGGCGCCTGCTCAAGCCCGGTGGCCTGCTGGTGCTGACGGTGCCCTACGCGCTCGAGTTCTCGCACACGCTCGAGCATTTCCCGGAGCTGCACCACTGGGAGCTCGAGCCGGGCGGACCGGGCGGCTGGCGCCTTCGCAACACCCGTCGCGACGGCCGCCAGGAAGTGTTCGAGGACCTGGTTTTCCACGGCGGCCCCGGCACCACGCTGGAGATGCGCCTGTTCTCGCGCGACTCGCTGCTGGCCGAGTTGCGCGACGCCGGGTTCCGCGACGTGCGTATCGCCGGGGAAGACATCCCGGAGGCCGGTGTCTACTGGCCCTGTACGTGGTCGCTGCCGGTGCTGGCCCGGGCCTGAGCCACCGGGGCCGGCCAAAGGTACGATCCCGGCCCCGGGGCGGGAGTCGCTAGAATGGCGGCCTCCCGATCCCGAGGATTCCCATGACGCGTGCATCCAAGCTTTACCCGGACGCCCGGACCGCGCTTGACGGCCTGGTGGCCGACAACCAGACCCTCGCCGTCGGCGGCTTCGGCCTGTGCGGCATCCCCGAAGCCCTGATCGCCGCGCTGCGCGACTCGGGCGTCAAGGGCCTGACCGCCATTTCCAACAACGCCGGCGTGGATGGCTTCGGCCTGGGCCAGCTGCTGGCCACGCGCCAGATCCGCAAGATGATTTCGTCCTACGTGGGCGAGAACAAGGAGTTCGAGCGGCAGTTCCTGGCCGGCGAGCTCGAGCTCGAGTTCAACCCGCAGGGCACGCTGGCCGAGCGCCTGCGCGCCGGCGGCGCCGGCATCCCGGCCTTCTTCACCGCCACCGGCTACGGCACGGTGGTGGCCGAGGGCAAGGAGACCCGCGAGTTCAATGGCAAGCATTACGTGCTCGAGACCGCGCTGCGCGCCGACGTCTCGCTGGTGAAGGCCTGGAAGGCCGACAAGGCCGGCAACCTGGTGTTCCGCAAGACCGCGCGCAACTTCAACCCGGCCTGCGCGATGGCCGGCAAGGTCTGCGTGGCCGAGGTCCCCGACCACGTGCACCTGCCGGGCATCTACGTGCACCGCATCGTGCACAACCCGACCCCCGAGAAGCGCATCGAGCAGCGCACCGTGCGAGGAGCGAAGTAATGGCCTGGACCCGCGACGAAATGGCGCAGCGCGCCGCCCGCGAACTCACCGACGGCGCCTACGTGAACCTTGGCATCGGCCTGCCGACGCTGGTGGCCAACCACATCCCGGACGGCATGGACGTGTGGCTGCAGTCGGAAAACGGCCTGCTGGGCATCGGCCCGTTCCCGACCGAAGAGGAAGTGGACGCCGACCTGATCAACGCCGGCAAGCAGACCGTCACCGCCCGCGCCGGCGCCAGCTACTTCGGCAGCCACGACAGCTTCGCGATGATCCGCGGTGGCCACATCGACCTGGCCATCCTGGGCGCGATGGAAGTTACCGACCAGGGCGACCTGGCCAACTGGATGGTGCCCGGCAAGATGGTCAAGGGCATGGGCGGCGCCATGGACCTGGTGGCCGGCGTGCGCCGCGTGGTGGTGCTGATGGAGCACTGCACCAAGAACGGCGAGCCCAAGATCCTGCCCAAGTGCACGCTGCCACTGACCGGCGTGGGCGTGGTCAACCGCATCATCACCGACCTGGCCGTGATGGACGTGACTGCCTCGGGCCTGGTGCTGGTGGAAACCGCACCCGGCATCAGCGCCGACGAGGTGCGTGCGAAGACGGGCGTGCCGCTGCGCGACGCGGCCTGAGGCCGCCGGGGCGCCAGGCCCTCAGGGCCAGGCGCCGGCCGTCGCCGTCGGCAGCAGCCGGGTCGCTTCCCGGCTGCAGCCCCGGCGCAGGCAGGGCCCGTTCCACGCGCGGCCCTGCAGCGCCGATTCCGCGAGCGTGTCGCGGCGCAGGTCGGCCTGGCCGTCGATGATGCGCAGTTGCATCGTGCTGGCCTCGTCCACCGGCCGCAGCTGCAGCGACAACTCCCCGGTATTGGGTGCGCTGGCCAGGCTGGTCCGGGCCCGCGCCTGGCCGTCGGCACCGCAGGCCTCCCAGGCCCAGTGCTGGTCAGGCCCCTGGTTGCCGGGCCGGTCCAGCCGCCAGGCCACCAGCAGGTTCTCGCCGGGCCGGTCGCAGGCGACCGTGACCGACGCCGTCCCCACCAGGGCGTGCGCCGGATCCAGGGCAAGCGTGGCCGTCGCCTCGCGCGGACCCGTTTGCACGGTCTGCATCGGCCGCCACGCCGGCGCGAGCCGGTAGAGCGTCGCCGGCCCGGCGTGCGCGATCGGCGTGGCCCCGCGTTCGCGCAGCGCGGCGGCGAACTCCGGATTGGCGTCGAGGCCGCGCGCCACCACGTGGCTGGCGCCGCTGGCCTCGAGCACCGGCAGGCCCGCCTGGCCGCCGGCATGCAGGGCGAACAGCCGCGGGTTGTGCCAGGACACCGGCTGCGCCCGTCCCGGCAGTTCGGCCTGCACGTCGAGGCTGCCGTGCGCGAACAGCAGGCGGTCGGAGGGCGCGGCGGTCGCGCGGAAATGGCGCGCCAGCAGGCGTTCGGGCGCGAACGCCGCCACCACGCCGGCCGGGCCGTCCAGGGCCAGCGTGCGCAGCGCACCCCCCATCACGTTCCATGACGCGGTCGGCACCAGCGCCAGCTGCAGCGCCACCAGCGCACCGAGCGCCACCGGCTGCCAGGCCGCCCGCTCGCGCCACACGCCGGCGAGCAGCAGGGGCACCAGCAGCGTCATCGCCGGGTGCGCGTAGCGCATGTACTGCACCTGCCAGACCATCAGCGCCACGCAGGCCAGCGCGAACAGCGCGAAGGCGCGCGTGCGCGGGTTCAACAGCGCCGCGAACACGCCGCCGGCCAATGCCAGCGCCACCACGCCGCCGGCGCCGGCGGCCGCCGCCTCGTGGTAGGCCTGCGACTGGAAGATCCAGTCCCAGGGCAGGCTCCAGCGCAGGCCGTGTTGCCAGGTCATGTCGACGAAGTCCTGGGGCGGGAACCAGGGCGAGGCGAACGTGCCGTTGAACAGCGGCAGCACCGGGTTGCCGGCCAGCCAGGCCGCATAGGCATAGCTCGAGCCGCCGGCCAGCACGGCCAGGCCGGTGGCGCCGGGCAGGGCGGTCCACGGCAGCCGGCCGCGCCACTGCAGCAGCCACCAGGCCAGGCAGGGGGCGAGGAAGACCAGGTTGCTGACCTTGGTGCCGAGCATCGTGCCGGCCAGCACCGCGATCAGGATCGTCGGCGCCCGGCCCGGGGCGGTGCGCGCGAGCAGCAGCAGGGCGATGGCCGCGAGCATCGCCGGCGTGGCCGACTCGACCTGCAGGGTGCCCGCAAGCACGCCCGACAGCGGCAGGCTGGCATAGGCCGCGGCGGCCAGCCAGGCGGCGCGCGCGGGCAGGCCCAGGCGCAGGCCGAGGGCCTGCACCAGCCAGGTCGCGGCCAGCAGCCAGAAGGTGTTGAGCGGCCCGACCACTTCCCGGTCGGCCATCACCATCACCAGCGCGTGCAGCACGTCCGCCGACCACGGCGCCAGCGCCCAGACCTGGCTGCCGACGTCGAAGCGGGCATGGCCCAGTTCGCGCAGCTCCCAGCCGAGGGCCACGTGGTAGGACAGGTCGTCGGACATCAGCACCGGCAGCCAGGCCGACGCGCCGGCCACCGCCACGGCCAGCATCGCCAGCAGGGCGGCCCCGGGCGCGGCGCGCAGGCTACCGGCGGCCTCGCTCCCGAATTCGCGCAACCCGGCGGCCAGCGCCTTCCGGCGCCAGGCCACCAGGGCCAGCAGTGCCAGCGACCAGCTCGCCGCCGAGTGCAGCGGCAGCGGCAGCAGCCAGCCGGCGCCGCCGGCCAGCAGGCCCAGGCCGGCGATCCAGCGCAGCAGCAGCGGCGTGCCTTCGACGCGGGGCAGCAGCGTGCCCAGCGCCAGGCCGCCGGCCAGCAGCAGGGCGGTGGCGGCCACCGCCACCGGGCCGGCGAAGACCACGGCCAGCAGCGGCAGCGCCAGCGTCGCCAGCGCCTGCGCCGCACTGGTCCGCAGCCGCCAGGCGGCCAGCAGCGAAGCGGCCAGCAGCGCGACGGCGAGCACGGTCGAATCAAGCAGGCGCGGCGCCAGCGCCGGCCAGTCGAAAGGCTGCAGCCACAGGCCCGCGGCCAGCAGCATCAAACCGGCGGCGAAGGCGGCATCACGCGCGAAGCTCATGTGGACAGATCCCGGGGAAACCGGCTGCAGTCTACCGGGCGCGCGCGCCGGGACGGCAGGCGCCGGGATCGCAGGAAATTTTCTGATGGCAATCGCCGCCCTCCGCTTCGCATTTCGGTTAGATTCCCAGCGGCCGGCAGGGGAGCCGGAATCCGCGGGAACACCATGCAAGGCAATGAATTCGCGGCGCCCGCCGCCGAGGCGCCGCAGGCGGCGCCGCCCGTCCTTCCGCCGCCGCTGCCCGCGATGCCGCCGCCGCACGAACCGCGGCGGCTGCCGCTGGAGTTCACCGGCCGCGCCGGCGAGTTCTTCGGCATCTGGATCGTCAACGTGGTGCTTTCGGTGCTCACGCTGGGCATCTATTCGGCCTGGGCGAAGGTGCGCACCGAGCGCTACTTCTACGGCAACACCCGCCTCGACGGCAGCAGCTTCGAATACCTGGCCAGCCCCATCGCCATCCTCAAGGGCCGGCTGGTGGCCTACGCGGTGGCCATCGTGCTCGGCCTGAGCGCGCACTTCCAGCTGCTGGTGGTCTACATCCCGCTGGTGATCGCGATCCTGCTGATGCTGCCCTGGATGCTCCAGCGCACGCTGCGCTTCCGCGCCCGCTACTCGGCCTGGCGCGGCCTGCGCTTCCGCTTCGTCAACGGCGTGGACGAGGCCTACCTCAACTTCCTGTTCCGGCCGATGCTGCAGATCCCGACCCTGTACATGCTGCTGCCCTGGGTGCGCCGGCACCAGCAGGAGTACGTGGTCACGGGCCATCGTTTCGGCGGGCTGCGCTTTGGCTTCGGCGGCGACCTGGGCGCTTATTACCTGCCGTTCGCCATCGTGCTGGGCCTGGGCTTCATCGGCTATTTCGTGATGGTGGGCGCGATGTTCGGCGGGGCGGTGCTGGTGGGCAGCCAAGGCGCGGACGGCGAGCCGTCGGGCTGGGCCCTGGCGGTGATGCTCGGGCCGATGCTGCTGGTCTACTTCGCGCTGCTGGCGCTGCCGGTCTTCCTGCGTACGCGCTACACCAACCTGATGTGGGGCAACACCCGCCTCGGGCCGCATCGTTTCGCCTGCACCCTGCGCGCCCGCGACGTGATCTGGATCTACGTCAGCAACGGCGTGGCCATCGTCTGCAGCCTGGGCCTGCTGGTGCCCTGGGCGATGGTGCGCATCGCGCGCTACCGCGCCGCGCACTTCCAGATGCTGGCCCTGGGCGACCTCGATGCCTTCGTGGCCGAGGCCGAACGCGCCGAGGGCGCCACCAGCGCCGAGCTGGTGGACGCGCTCGACCTGGACGTGGACATCGGGCTCTGAGCGCGCTGCGCGCCACCTGGTACGACGGTCGCAGCGCCCGCGCCCGCGAGGCCTGGCTGTCCCAGGCCGCGCCGGGCTGGCTGCGCCTGCAGGCCGGCGACGAGACACTGGACCTCGAGGCCAGGTCGCTGCGGCTGGGCTCGCGCCTGGGGCGGCTGCCGCGCCGGCTCGACCTGCCCGGCCACGGCCACCTGGAGATCGAGGACTCGCCGCTGCTCGGGCAGTGGCTGCCGCGCCGCGGCCGCGTCGAGGCCTTCGCCGACTGGCTCGAGCGGCGACGCCTGGCGGTGCTGGGTTCGGCGGCGACCCTGGTGCTGGGCGTGCTCGCCTTCTTCGAGCTGGGCCTGCCGTGGATGGCGCGTGAGCTGGCGCCGCTGGTGCCGCCGGCGATGGAGCGCACGGTCAGCGACCAGGCCCTGGCCCTGCTCGACGCCACCCACCTCAAGCCCAGCGGGCTGCCGGCGGAAAAGCGCGAGGCGCTGCAGCTGCGTTTCCACGAAATCACCCGCGGGCTGCCCCGCGCCGACGGCCTGCGCCTGGATTTCCGCCACGCGCCCGCCCTGGGCCCCAACGCCTTCGTGCTGCCCGACGGCCAGGTGGTGATGACCGACCAGCTGGTGGAGCTGGCCGCCGACGAGGACGAACTGCTGGCCGTGCTCGCGCACGAGGCCGGCCACCACGAGCACCGCCACGGCATGCGCCGCGCGCTGGAGAGCTCGGCGGTGGTGGTGGTGGCGGGTTTCCTGTTCGGCGACCTTTCGGGCACCGGCTCGCTGTCGGTGTCGATCCCGGTGCTGCTGCTCGAGTCGGGGTTTTCGCGCAAGCACGAGCGCGAGGCCGACGCCTTTGCGTTCGAGCTGCTCGAGCGCAACGGCATCTCGCCCGAGGCCTTCGCCCGGGTGATGGAGAAGCTCTCCGCCGGTCGCGGCGGCGAGGCCGGCGTGGTGGGCTACCTGTCCACGCATCCGCCCTCGCCCGAGCGCATCGAAGCGGCGCGCCGCGCCGCCAGCGACTGACTAGCCTGCGATCGCGGCCAGTCGCGCCGCCAGGCGGTCGCTGATCGCGTCCCAGTGGTAGTCCGCCACGGCTTCGAGGCCCAGGTCGAAGCGCGCGGCCAAACCCGCGCCGCGCTTGGCCGCCAGCAGCTCGCGCAAGGCGGCGGTGATGGCCGCGGCATCGGCGGGTACGGCCAGGCCGCGCCGGGCACTGGCCAGCAGGGCGGGCGCCGGGTCGGCCGGGTCGTGCACCACGTGCAGGATCGGACGCGCGGCGCCGAAGTATTCCTGCAGCTTGCCCGGCGACTGCGCGGTGCCGGTGTTGCCCACGCCCACCAGCACGTCCGCGCGGGCCTGCAGCGACAGCGTGGCCTCGTGGGAAAGTTCGCCGGCCAGCGTGATGGCTCCGGGATGCGCGCGCGCCGCGGCCTGCACCGCGGGCGGCATTTCCGGACCGGCCAGCACCAGGTTCACGCCGGGCGTGCCGGCCACGGCGGCCAGCAGCGCGGCCGGGTCGCGGAACGGATAGAAACGTCCGGTGTAGACCAGCGTCAGGCCGTCACCCGCCGGCAGCGGGGCACGCGGCGCGTCGCCGAAGCCCTGCGGCAGCACTTCGATCGTTTCGCGCGCGAGGCCGTGGCGCGTGGCCAGGAGGTCGGCGGTGGCGGGGTTGGTGACGGCCACCGCGGCGGCCTCGGCCAGCGCGCGCGCTTCGAGCCGCGCTGCGGCGCGGCGGAACCGCGGCGGCGTGTAGGGTGCCAGCACCGGGTCGGCCAGGTCGGCCAGCCAGGACACGCCGGCGGCGCGGAGTTGCCCGGCGAGCAGAAGGCAGGCCGCGGGCTCGTGCATCAACAGGGCCACGTCCGGGCGCGCATCGCGGCACAGCGCCGCCAGTTCGCGCCGCGCCGCCGGCACCCAGGCGACGCGGCCGTCCGGGAAACGCAGCTGGTCGACGGTGCGGCGGATCCTGGCCACGCAGCGTCCCTTCCAGTTCAGCGCCGCGGGCCCGGCGAAGCCATCGTCGCCGCCCGCGGAAAGGTGCGCGGCCGCGCGCCGCGCCGCGAGCCGGTCGAGCAGCGATTCAAGCGCGCCCGGCGAGGCACGGTGCAGGCGCACGTTGGCCGGCAGCGTCGGCCCGGCAAGGCCGGGCAGGCTGGTGCGCGTAAGCACCTGCACCTCGCGGGCACCCGCGGCGAGCCGGCGCACGAAGGCCAGCGCGCGGATCGACTGCGGGCTGCGCACCGGCGGGAAGTCGTGCGCCACCACGAGCACGCGTTTCCCGCGCAGGGCTTCGATGCCGGGGCGTGGGCGGTCCGTGGCCGCGTTCCTCAGGCGAAGGCGTCGGCCGGGTGGCCGGCGATGATGGCGGCGATGCGTGCCGCGGCGCGGCCATCCCCGTAGGGATTGTGGGCGCGGGCCATGGCCGCGTGCGCGGCCTCGTCGTCGAGCAGGCGCGCCGCTTCGGCGACGATGCGCGCGCGGTCGGTGCCCACCAGGCGCACCGTGCCGGCCTCGACCGCCTCGGGGCGCTCGGTGGTGTCGCGCATCACCAGCACCGGCTTGCCCAGCGAGGGCGCTTCCTCCTGGATGCCGCCCGAGTCGGTGAGCAGCAGGTGCGCGCGCGACATCAGGTACACGAAGGGCAGGTAGTCGAGCGGCTCGATCAGGTGCACGCCGGCGACGCCGCCGAGGATGCGTTTGACCGGCTCCTGCACGTTCGGGTTCAGGTGCACCGGATAGACCACCTGGGTGTCGCCACGGGCGGCGAGCTCGGCGATGGCGCGGCACATCTGCTCGAAGCCTTCGCCGAAGTTCTCGCGGCGGTGCCCGGTGACCAGCACCAGCTTGCGCGACGGGTCGAGGAAGGGAAAGCGCGCGGCCAGCGAGGCCGCGAGCGCCGGGTCGGCGTCGAAACGCGCCACCACCGACAGCAGTGCGTCGATGACGGTGTTGCCGGTGACGTGCACCTGCGCCGCCGGCAGGCCTTCGGCCAGCAGGTTGTCGCGCGAGCGCGCGGTGGGCGCGAAGTGCAGCGCGGACAGCGGCGCGGTGAGGCGGCGGTTGGCTTCTTCCGGCCACGGCGCCTGCAGGTCGCCGGTGCGCAGGCCGGCCTCGACGTGGCCGACCGGGATGCGGGCGTAGAACGCGGCCAGCGCGGTGGCGAGCGTGGTCGAGGTGTCGCCGTGCACGAGCACGAGGTCCGGGCGGCGCGCGGCCAGCACGCCCGACATGCCGGTGAGGATGCGGGCGAACAGGTCGGGCAGGGCCTGGCCCGGCGCCATCACGTCGAGGTCGTCGTCGGGCACCAGGCCGAACAGCTCGAGCACCTGGTCGAGCATCTGCCGGTGCTGGGCGGTGACGCAGACCAGCGTCTCGACGCCCGGGGTGGCCTTCAGCGCGGACACCACCGGGGCCATCTTGATGGCCTCCGGCCGCGTGCCGAAGACCACCATGACGCGGCGTTTCGTCAAAGCGACTTCTCCAGCTCGGGCACGAGCTGGAACAGGTCGCCCACCAGGCCGTAGTCGGCGATCTCGAAGATCGGCGCTTCCGGGTCCTTGTTGATGGCGACGATGGTGCCGGCGTCCTTGATGCCGGTCAGGTGCTGGATGGCGCCCGAGATGCCGATGGCCACGTACAGCTCCGGCGCGATGATCTTGCCGGTCTGGCCCACCTGCAGCTCGTTGGGCACGTAGCCGGCGTCGACCGCGGCGCGCGAGGCACCGACGGCCGCGCCCATCTTGTCGGCCAGCGAGTAGATGATGCCGAAGGCGTCGGCCGAGCCGAGCGCGCGGCCACCGGAGACCACCTTCGAGGCGCCCTGCAGGTCGGGGCGGTCGGACTTGCCCTGCTGCAGTTCGACGAAGCGGGTGTGCGAGGGCAGGGCGGCCTCCACCGACGCGGCTTCGATGGCGGCGCTGCCACCCTCGGCGGCCTGCGGCCAGGAGGCGGTGCGCACGGTGGCGACCACGGCCATCGAAGACGGCGCCTCGACGGTGATGATGGCGTTGCCGGCGTAGATCGGGCGCTTGAACACGTGCGGGCCCTCGACGGCCATCACGTCGGACACCTGGGCCACGCCCAGCAGGGCGGCGACGCAGGGCATCAGGTCCTTGCCGAAGGTGGTGGAGGGGCCGAACACGTGCGAATAGCCCGCGGCCAGCCTGGCCACCTGCGGCGCCAGCACCTGGGCCACCGGGTGGGCGTTGGCGGGGTTGGCGACGGTGATGACCTTGGCGACGCCGGAAATCTTCGCGGCCTCGGCGGCCACGGCATCGGGGGCGTCGGCCAGCACGGCCACGTGGATTTCGGCGCCGGCGATGGCCTGCGCGCAGCTGACGCAGCGGGCGGTCGAGGCGTTGAGCTTGCCGCCGAGGTGCTCGGCGATAACCAGGATCTTGCTCATCTTCATCGTCTCCTTAGGCCAGGCCCTTGGCCTTGAGGGCCGAGACGAGCTCGGCGACGTCCTTCACCATCACGCCCTTGCTGCGCTTGGCGGGCGGGGCGTAGTGGGTGGTCTTGAGGTGGTCGCCCGCCTCGACGCCGAGCTCGGCGAAGGCGATCGTCTCGAGCGGCTTGGACTTGGCCTTCATGATGTCGGGCAGCTTGATGAAGCGCGGCTCGTTCAGGCGCAGGTCGGTGGTGATGACCGCGGGCAGCTGCACTTCCAGCACCTCGAGGCCGGCGTCGACCTCGCGGGTGACGGTGGCCTTGCCGTCGGCGACCTCGACCTTGCCGGCGAAGGTGGCCTGCGGGCGGCCCCAGAGCGTGGCCAGCATCTGGCCGGTCTGGTTGGCGTCGTCGTCGATGGCCTGCTTGCCCAGCAGCACGATGTCCGGCTGCTCCTTCTCGACCAGCTTGAGCAGGGCGCGGGCGGCGGTGAGCGGCTGCACGGCGCTGTCGGTGACCACGTGGATGGCGCGGTTGGCGCCCATGGCCAGGCCGTTGCGCAGGTGCGCCTGGCAGTCGGCCGGGCCCATCGTGGCGACGATGACTTCGGTGGCGATGCCCTTGTCGCGCAGGCGCAGGGCTTCTTCCAGGGCGATGTCGTCGAAGGGGTTGGCGGAGAGCTTCACGCCCTCGGTCACCACGCCCGAGCCATCGGGCTTGACCTGGATGCGGACGTTGTAGTCCACCACCCGCTTGTAACCGACCAGAATCTTCATTTGGATGCGCTCCGAGCTGGTGGGCGCCCGTGGGGGGAGCGCCCGCAAGTAGAATCGGCAATTCTACCTTGGCAGGCCGTGCCGGGGGCGTGCAGGGAGCCAGGGAGCCGTATGGTGGCAAGACAGGACAGGCAGTCAGGCGGGGCGGCGGGGGCCGGCGGGGGCTACCGTCCCGACATCGACGGCCTTCGCGGCCTGGCCGTGCTGGCCGTGGTGCTCTACCACCTCGACCCGGCGCTGCTGCCCGGGGGCTACACCGGCGTCGACGTGTTCTTCGTGATCTCGGGCTACCTCATCACCCGGATCATCGCCGCTGAACAGGCGGCCGGCCGCTTCAGCTTCCGCGACTTCTACCTGCGCCGCGTGCGCCGCATCCTGCCGGTGCTGCTGGTGGTGGTCGCGGCCACCCTGCTCACCGGCGCGCTGGTGCTGCTGCCGGCCGAGCTCGAGGCCCTCGCGGGCACCGCGGCCTGGTCCCTGGCCGCGGCGGCGAACCTGTATTTCTGGCGCCAGCCCGATGGCGGCTACTTCGCCGACGCCAGCGCCGAGCAGCCGCTGCTGCACCTGTGGTCCCTGGGCGTGGAAGAGCAGTTCTACCTGCTCTGGCCGGCGCTGCTGGTGCTGCTGCTCGTGCGCGGGGGCCGCCGCCCGGCGACCTGGGTGACGCTGGCGCTGGTGGCGGCCTCGTTCGCCCACGCCGAGGCCATCAACGGCACCGATCCGCGTGCGGCCTTCTACCTGCTGCCCGCGCGTGCCGGCGAACTGCTGCTGGGCGCGCTGCTCGCCCTGCATGGCGACTGGCGCCCGGGCACCGCCCGTGCCCGCGTCCTCGCCGAGGTCCTGGCGCTGGCCGGCCTGGTCGCCCTGGCCTGGTCGCTGTGGCGGCTCGACCATTCGCATGCCTTCCCCGGGCTGTGGGCCCTGGTGCCGACGGGTGGCGCCGCGCTCGTGATCCTGGCCGGTGGCGCCGGTTCGCGGCTGCTGGCATGGCTCCTGGGCGCGCGCTGGCTGGTGGCGGTGGGCCTGCTGTCGTACTCGATCTACCTGTGGCACTGGCCCGTGCTGGCGTTCGCACGTTACTTCGCCGGCGGGCTTTCGCCTGCCCTCGCGGCGTCCTGCCTCGCCGTGATCGCGGCGCTCTCGCTGGCCAGTTACCGATACGTCGAGCAGCCGGCAAGGCGCTGGCGGCCCGCGCCGCGGCGGCAGCTGGCGTGGTTGTACGCGTTCCCGGCGGCCGCGATCGCGGTGGCGGCGCTTGCCCTGGTGCAGACGCAGGGCATGAAGCAGCGCATCGAATCCTCGCCGCGTTTCCAGGACGGCCTCGCCCGCATCGAGGCCGAGGCCCAGCCGGCGCTGGCCTTCGATTACAACTGCCAGCTCTCCGCCCACGACCCGGACCGGCTCGAGGATCCGCGCTGCCTGGTCGGCCCCGGCGCCGAAGCCGGCATCCTGCTGGCGGGAGACTCGAATGCGGCCCAGTTCGTCGGCCTGTTCGACGTGCTGTCGGCCCAGGCCGGCGTGCCGGTCCGCAACCTCAGCCACTCCGTCTGCCCGCCGCTCTTCCAGGGCGAGTACTCGTTCCCGCCGTACAAGGCCGGCTGCGATGCGTTCCGCCCCTTCCTGGCCGAGGTGCTGGCGAGCGGCCGCTTCCACACCGTGGTGCTGGGCGCTTCCTGGCGGCACTACGCGCAGGTGGCCAGCTTCCGTGCCGACCTCGAGGCCACGCTCGACGCGCTCGAGGCTGCCGGCCTGCGCGTTTTCCTCGTCGGCCAGATTCCCCACCATCCCGGGTTCAACCGCCACTGCGAACGACGCGGCCTGCGCCTGGGTTGGGTGGACTGCAGCCGCCGCCTGCAGCGGCCCGACGAGGGCGAGCCGGAATGGAACCGCTGGCTGGCCGAGGCCGCCTCGCGCCGGCCCGGGGTGCGCTACCTGTCCACGCATGGACTGCTCTGCGCGCAGGGCGCCTGCCGCCCGGTCGTGGCGGGCCGGCTGGCGTACTTCGATCCCGGACACCTGAGCATGGAAGGTTCGCGTGCACTGGGCCACGAGCTGCTGGCGCGGCCGGAGGCCAAGGCCTGGCTGGAGGTGTTCGAGCCCGTCCGCGAGGCCCGGTGACCGAGATATCCTTCCGGACATGAGCCTGCCCGACCTGAGCCACCTCGACCGCCTGGAAGCCGAGGCCATCCACATCCTGCGCGAGGTGGCGGCCGAATTCCGCAATCCCGTGATGCTCTATTCGGTGGGCAAGGACAGTTCGGTGCTGCTGCACCTGCTGCTCAAGGCCTTCCACCCGGCGCGGCCGCCGATCCCGCTGCTGCACGTGGACACGACCTGGAAGTTCCGGGAAATGATCGCGTTCCGCGACCGCCGCGCGGCCGAGACCGGCGTGACGCTGCACACCCACACCAATCCCGACGGCCTGGCCCAGGGCGTGAACCCGATCAGCCACGGCGCCACGGTGCACACCGACGTGATGAAGACCCAGGCGCTCAAGCAGGCCCTGGACCAGTGGGGTTTCGACGCGGCCATCGGCGGCGCCCGCCGCGACGAGGAGAAGTCGCGCGCCAAGGAGCGCGTCTTCTCCTTCCGCACCGCCCAGCACCGCTGGGACCCGAAGAACCAGCGGCCCGAGCTGTGGGACCTGTACAACGCCCGCATCCACAAGGGCGAGAGCGTGCGCGTGTTCCCGATCTCGAACTGGACCGAGCTCGATGTCTGGCTCTACATCTTCCGCGAGAAGATCCCGGTGCCCTCGCTCTACTTCGCCGCCGAGCGGCCGGTGGTCGAGCGCGACGGCGCGCTGATCATGGTCGACGACGAGCGCCTGCCGCTGCGCGAGGGCGAGCTGCCGGCGATGCGCCGGGTGCGCTTCCGCACCCTGGGCTGCTACCCGCTCACCGGCGCGATCGAATCCGGGGCCGACACGCTCGAGGCGATCATCGCCGAGATGCTGGTGGCCACCACCTCCGAGCGCCAGGGCCGCGTCATCGACCACGACCCCTCGGCCTCGATGGAAAAGAAGAAGCAGGAGGGCTACTTCTGATGGCCGGCATGGACCCCGCCGCCACCGTCGCGGCCTACCTGCACCAGCACGAAACCAAGGGCCTGCTGCGCTTCATCACCTGCGGCAGCGTCGACGACGGCAAGAGCACGCTGATCGGCCGGCTGCTGCACGACACCAAGCGCCTGTTCGACGACCAACTGGCGGCCCTGGAACGAGACAGCCGCCGCCATGGGACCCAAGGCCAGGACATTGATTTTGCGCTCCTGGTCGACGGCCTCGCCGCCGAGCGCGAACAGGGCATCACCATCGACGTGGCCTACCGCTTCTTCGACACCGAGCGGCGCAAGTTCATCGTCGCCGACTGCCCGGGCCACGAGCAGTACACCCGCAACATGGCCACCGGCGCCTCCACGGCCGACCTGGCCGTGGTGCTGGTGGACGCGCGCAAGGGCCTGCTGACCCAGACGCGCCGGCACAGCTACATCGTCTCGCTGCTGGGCATCCGCCACGTGGTGCTGGCGGTGAACAAGATGGACCTGGTGGGCCATGACCAGTCCGTGTTCGACGACATCGTCGCCGGCTACCGCGAACTCGCCGCGCAGCTGGGCATCGGGCACGTGCAGGCGATTCCGCTGTCGGCGCTGCGCGGCGACAACGTGACCGCCAACTCGCCGGCGATGCCCTGGTACACCGGGCCCTCGCTGCTCGGGCACCTCGAAACCGTGGACGTGCGCCGCGACGCCGCCGACCCGGGCTTCCGCCTGCCGGTGCAGTGGGTGTGCCGCCCCGACCAGGATTTCCGCGGTTTCGCGGGCACCGTGGCCGCCGGCGACGTGGAGCCGGGCGACGCGGTCGTGGTACTGCCCTCGGGCCGCCGCACGCAGGTGGCGCGCATCGTCACCCCGGCCGGCGACCTGCCGCGCGCGGGCCGCGGCCAGCCGGTGGTGCTCACGCTGGCCGACGAAGTGGACGTGAGCCGCGGCGACGTCATCGCCGCCGCCGCCGCGCCGCCGCAGGTGGCCGACCAGTTCGCGGCCCACCTGCTGTGGATGGGCGAGCAGCCGCTGCTGCCGGGCCGTCCGTACTGGCTCAAGATCGGCGCGCGCACGGTCGGCGCGCAGGTCACCGAGATCAAGCACAAGGTGGACGTGAACACGCAGGCCGAGCTGGCGGCCAAGCACCTCGACCTCAACGAGGTGGCGGTGTGCAACCTCGGCCTCGACCAGCCGATCGCCTTCGAGCCCTACGAAACCAGCCGCGCGCTGGGCGGCTTCATCCTCATCGACCGGCAGACGAACGCCACGGTCGGCGCCGGCACGCTCGACTTCGCGCTGCGCCGCGCCGCCAACATCCACTGGCAGCCGCTGGACGTGGACAAGGCCGCGCGCGCCCGCAGCCTGGGCCAGGTGCCGCGCTGCCTGTGGTTCACGGGCCTGTCGGGCGCGGGCAAGTCGACGGTGGCCAACCTGCTCGACAAGCGGCTGCATGCGATGGGCCGGCACACCTACATCCTCGACGGCGACAACGTGCGCCATGGCCTGAACAAGGACCTGGGCTTCACGGCCGAGGACCGCGTGGAGAACATCCGCCGCGTGGCCGAGGTGGCGAAGCTGATGGTGGATGCGGGCCTGATCGTGCTGGTCAGCTTCATCTCGCCCTTCCGCGCCGAACGCCGGCTGGCGCGCGACCTGTTCGCCGACGGCGAGTTCGTCGAGGTCTTCGTCGACACGCCGCTGGCGGTGGCCGAGCAGCGCGACGTCAAGGGCCTCTACGCCAAGGCGCGCGCGGGCCAGATCAAGAACTTCACGGGCATCGACTCGCCCTACGAAGTGCCCGAGCACCCGGAAATCCACCTGCTCGCCGACCGCACCGACGCCGAGGCCATGGCCGACGCCATCATCGCCCACCTCAACGCCACCCCCACCGGCCTGTGATGCTTTCGCTTGCCTGAAACCTGTAGGAGCAACTGTCTTGCTCAGGCCGGGTGGACCCTCCAATCGGTCTGATCCCTAATCATGGCGTTCAGGCGGATTGCCAGTATGCGCATGCAAG